>NZ_JACCFV010000001.1:2717001-3034002 GCF_013410545.1 Pseudoclavibacter chungangensis | reverse complement strand
GTGTACGGCCGCTTCAATTGGATCGCGATCGCCTGCTATCTGCTCGGCGCGGTCATCCAGGTGCCGTTCATGGTGACGACGCTCTACGAGGGGCCCATCGGTGCCGCGCTCGGTATCGACATCTCGTGGATCGTCGGGCTCGCCGTGATCTCGCCGCTCTACTTCGTGCTCGCCCGCGCCTTCTCACGGCGCGGCCGTGGCACGACCGACCTGACACCGGCGCAGCCCGTCACAACCGCCTGACGCCGCCGCCCCGGACGCCCGCACGCTCACGCGCCGTGCGGGCGTCCGGCGTGCGCGTCGAGCACCCTGCATCAGCCGGCCAGATGCGCTTCATGTGCAACGACTATTCGCCTGATGGGGCCGGTTCGCGCATGGTGGAAGTCGTTCCGCCTCGACGTCGAGGCACCGAGAGGAGGACCCATGTCCGATCGTGACGACGAGATGGCCACCGAGCCCCGCGTCCCACACGCCCCGGACCGCAAGACACTCCGCAAGAGCGTCGTCGCGGGCTCGATCGGCGTGCTCGTCCACTGGTTCGACTGGGCCGTCTACGCCTACATGGCCGGCACGATCGCCCACGTGTTCTTCCCGCAGGAAGACGCGACCGCCAGCCTGCTGTCCGTCTTCGGCGTCTTCGCAATCTCGTTCTTCGTCCGCCCGCTCGGCGCCGTCATATTCGGCCACCTCGGCGACCGCATGGGGCGCAAGAAGACCCTCTCGATCGTCATCCTCGCGATGGCCGCCTCGACTCTGATGCTCGGCCTCCTGCCCGGCTACGGAACCATCGGGATCCTCGCCCCGATCCTGCTCGTCATCGCGCGCATCGTGCAGGGCCTCGCAGCGGGTGGTGAGTTCGGCTCGGCCGCGGCCTTCCTCGCCGAGTACTCGCCGCCCAAGCGCCGCGGCTTCGGGGTGTCGTGGCTCGAGTTCGGCAGCCTCCTCGGCTTCCTCCTCGCGTCGTTCGCCGTCTTCCTGCTGAACGTTTCGATGCCCGCCGAGCAGATCGCCGACTGGGGTTGGCGCATACCGTTCCTCATCACGGTGCCCATGGGCCTCATCGGCCTCTACATCCGCTCCAAGATCGAGGACACCCCCGAGTTCGAGGAGCTGCAGGAGCTCGAGAACGTCCCGCAGAGCCCGCTCCGCGAGGTCTTCCGCGACAACTGGCGACAGCTGCTCCAGACGTGCGGCATGGAGATCTTCATGAACGTCACGTTCTACGTCGTGCTCGTCTACCTCCTGACCTACCAGGAGACGGTCGTGGGGATCAGTGCGGACCAGGCGGCTCTCCTCTCGACGCTCGCATCGGCACTCGGGCTCGTGATCGTCCCGCTCGCGGGCATCGCGTCCGACCGCTGGGGCCGCAAGCCCGTCCTCATGACGGCCGCGATCGCACTGACGGTGCTGTCCGTGCCGCTCTTCATGATCATGCAGTCCGGAGCCCCCTCGGCGACGTTCGTGTCGACGCTCGGGCTCGCCCTCATCCTCGCGATCATCCTCGGCACGCACGCCGTCACGGTCGCCGAGCTGTTCCCGACGCGCACGCGCCAATCGGGCCTGTCGATCGCGTACGCCGTCACCGCCGCGCTGTTCGCGGGCACGGCGCCCTACGTCATCACGTGGCTCATCGACGCGACGGGTCACGACCTGGTCCCGGGCTGGTTCCTGATGGTCGTCGGCGTCGTCGGCATCGTGACCGTCGCATCGCTCCCCGAGACGCGTGGCATCGATCTGTTCAAGGAGGAAGACCGCACGGGAGCGCCCGTACGCGGCTGACCCCGTTGCGACGAACGTGCCCGCACGGCGATCCGTGCGGGCACGTTCGTCGTGCGGCCTGTCCCGGGTGTCAGTCCGAGGCCGGCGTGTCGAGATCGTCCAGCCGCGCGGCCCGCACGAGGTTGGGAACGGTGCCGACGGCCTGGCCCAGCTCGACGGCCAAGGTGTGACACGAGCGGATGAACGCGGCACCCTTGCGCGTGAGCGGTTCGCTCGAGCGGATCATGAACCCGACGTGCAGCGAGGGGAGGTCCGGTTCGAGGGCGAGCGTGCGGGTCTCGTAGCCGTCGTACGTGAAGTCGTGCCGAGGGCGCTGGTTCAACAGTGTGTAACCGTGGCCTCGGGCGACCATGGCGCGCACGGCCTCGTAGTTCTCGAGGCGGTGGACGGGCTCGGTGGAGGCCCCGGCAGCTTCGAGTGTGCGGCGGAAGTACTGGGCGCTGCCCGCCATGTCGAGCAGGATGAGCGGAGTCGACTCCGACAGCTCGCCCAGACGGACGCGCCCGCGCGCCGCGAGCGGGTGATCGACCGACACGACCGCGTAGGGCGGGGCCGTGGCGATGGGCACGAAATCGAGTTGCGGGTGGGTCGTCAGGTCGTAGGCCAGGACGACCTCGAGCTCACGGTCGAGCAGGCGACGCGCGATCTCGTCATCGCGGACCTCACGGATCTTGGTGTGCAGATCGGGGTAGCGCTCGCGCAGGTCGTTCATGGCCGAGGGCATCCAGAACGGGACGAGGGTGGGGAAGCAGCCGACCTCGTACGACCCCGCCATCCGGCTCGGGTCGATCGCGAGATTCGCCTCCTCGAGCGCCTGCAGGACGCCGCGAACCTCCGCGAGATACGTGACGCCCTCGGCCGTCAACGACAGGCCCTTCGCCCGATGCCGGACGAAGAGCGCGGTCCCGAGCGTGCGCTCGAGGTTGCCGATCGACGTCGAGATCGCCGACTGCGCGACGAACAGGCTCACCGCCGCCTTGCTCATGGAACGTAGCTCGGCGGAACGGACGAAGTAGCGCAGCTGGGTGAACGTGATCTCGGGCGTGCGCGAGCCGCCCGGCGCGACGGCATCGTCGCCCGCATCACCCGAGTCGATTCGGAGCATGCCGTGGAGTCTACGGAGTCGAGGCGTATCGCTTCTCGTGATGCGAGTCGTGCCACGACTCTATTTGCCTCATGCGCGGGGATCACTGAGACTCGAAGGGACCCGCAACGGGTCCGATCCAGCACCGACGTGCACCGGTGGACGAACACCGGACGACGAACTTCACCGACGGGGGCATCCGATGACGGAGCACACGCGTATCCGACCGTTCAACACCAAGGAGACCTACCCGGAACAGAACCTCGACAACGACCTCTGCCAGGCCGTCGTCGCAGGCGGCGTCGTCTACGTTCGTGGCCAGATCGGACAGGACCTCGACACGCGCGAGAGCGTCGGCATCGGTGACGTCGAGGCGCAGACCGAGCGAGCGATGGCGAACGTCGACATGTTGCTGCGCGAGGCCGGTTCGAAGCTCGAGGACATCGTGAAGGTCGTCGTCTATCTCACCGACATCCGGTACCGCGAGACGGTCTACCGGACGATGGGGACCTGGCTCAAGGGCGTCTACCCCGTTTCCACAGGCCTCGTCGTCGAGGCACTCGCCCGCCCCGAGTGGCTCGTCGAGATCGACGTCACGGCCGTCATCAGCGATGCGTCGCGCGCCGCCGGACTGAGCGAGGCGACGGTATGACCTTCTCGCTCGCCGCACGCGATCCGCAGACCGGCGCGTTCGGCATGATCATCTCCTCGTCGAGCCCGGCTGTCGCCTCGCGGTGCGTGAACCTCCGCCCCGGTGTCGGCGCGGCCGCATCGCAGAACGTGACGAACCCCGCGCTCGGGCCGGCCGTCCTCGACCGGCTCGCGGCCGGGCGGACGGCACACGAAGCGATCGATGCCGTGATCGAGACGGAATCCCACCCCGAGTTCAGGCAGTTGACCGCCGTCGACGCCGACGGAAGGACACGCGTGTTCTCCGGTGATCGCGCACTCGGCATCGTGGCGGCACGTGCCGTGGAGAACGCCGTCGCGGCCGGCAACATGCTCGCCTCGGAAGCCGTGATCGACGCATACCTCGACGGCTACCTCGCGAGCACCGCCGCCACGTTCGAGGAACGACTGCTCGAAGGCTTCGCCGCTGCGCTTGCCGCAGGTGGTGAAGCGGGCCCCGTCCGCTCAGCAGGCATCGCTGTCGTGGAAGACGTGCCATGGCGCGTGACCGATCTGCGCGTCGACGACCACGACGACCCGGGCGCGGAGCTGGCGCGACTCGTCGCCCTCTGGTTGCCGCAGAAGGCCGACTACCGGACACGTGGGATCGATCCGACGGCGGCACCCTCCTACGGAGTGCCCGGCGATGAGTGACCGGCGGACTGCCGGTGCGCACGACGCAGCCGAACTGAAGAGGCAGATCGTCACCCGGGTGGACGAAATGGCCGACGAGCTCGTAGGAATCAGTCATGCGCTGCACGCCGACCCGGAAATCCGATGGCAGGAGCACCACTCCGCGGAGCTGTTGACGGGAGCCTTGGAGGCCTCCGGCTTTCGCGTGGAGCGCGGAGCCGGTGGGCTCGACACCGCCTTCGTGGCCGGCGCCGGATCCGGTTCACGTCGGGTTGCGTTCATCGCTGAATACGATGCGCTCGAGGGGCTCGGGCACGCGTGCGGCCACAACATCATCGCAGCGAGCGGCGTCGGCGCCGGTATCGCGCTCGCGAGCATCGCCGATGACCTCGACGCCACCGTGCAGGTCATTGGCACTCCCGCCGAGGAGGGCGGTGGCGGCAAGATCCACATGATCGACGCAGGCGTCTTCGACGGGGTGGAGATCGCGATGATGATCCATCCCGGTCCCGCAGATGCGGCGTACGCGCGACCGTTCGCCGTTGCCCACTTCGATGTGTCGTATGAGGGTTTCGCCGCGCACGCAGCGGCCTATCCGTCCCTCGGACGCAATGCCGCGGACGCATTCACGATCGCACAGGTTGCGATCGGACTCCTTCGTCAACAGCTTCCGTCGAGTGTGCGCGTGCACGGCATCGTCCGCGAGGCGGGAACCGCGCCGAACGCCATCCCCGAGACATCGCACGGCTCGTGGTACGTGCGAGCCTCGTCACTCGAGGAACTCGAGACGGTGTTCCAGAAGGTTCGCCGCTGCTTCGAGGCCGGCGCGCTCGCGGCGGACTGCGAATTGACGATCACGGAGACCTCGCCCCGGTACTCCGAGTTCCGCAACGACGACGCACTCGTCCGGGCCTTTGCGGCGAACGCCGCCGCGCGGGGCATCGACCTCGACCTGGAGGAGGCGCGTGCCGGGGGGATGAACACGGCATCGACCGACATGGGGAACGTCTCGCAGATCGTGCGGGCGATTCACCCCTATCTGTCGATCGATTCGTTGCCGGCCGTCAACCACCAGGCCGCATTCGCGGATGCGAGCGCTACGCCGCGCGCCGATCGGACTGTCATCGACGGTGCCACGCTCCTCGCGCAGACGGCGGTCGACGCACTCGTCACAGAGCGCTAGGTCGACTCGACGAGGCGGAGCCTCCTGCCTCCGGGCGTTCTCTACCGGACGCCTGTCAGTCCGACGCCGCGATGCGTCGGGGGCGTGGGCCCGGCGGCTCGGGGATATCCGTGAGGACTCGTCCCGTCGGGCTCGTCCAGTGCAGGACGCCTGGTTGGTTCGAGTCGTGCCGCGGTGTCCAGCGGGTTCGGTGCTTGAGCGTGTGGTGTCGACGGCAGAGTGCCGCGAGATTGGTCGACGTGGTGTCGCCGCCGTGTTGCCAGTCGGTCGTGTGATCGATGTCGCAGTTCCTGACGGGTGTGCGGCAGCCGGGGAACCGGCAGTGCGCGTCTCGGACGGTCAGGTGCTCGCGAATGGCCTTCGTCGGGCGATAGGTGTCGGTGGCCCATGCCACACCGCTTGTCGGGTCCGTGAGCACTCGAGTGAAGGAGCGGGCCCCGGCCAGGAGGGTCGCTGCATCGCTTACGGCGATCGGGATGCGCCCGTCGATGAGTGCGACGCGTTCTTCAGGTGTCGAGTCCGTCGTGCTGCCGGGGTCGGTGCCGTCGAGGAGGGGGCGAGCGGGCACGGTGACGTAGACGTGGCCGACGATTCGCGGCGCAGTACCGTGCTGCCCAACCTGCACGTCGCTTCCGGTCAGCGAGGCGCCGAGCAGCAGATCGGTGAGCAGGTCCGCCTCGCGTTGGGGGATCGTGCGTGACTCGTCGTCGCCCCGCGAGGCGTGCGCGAGTCGCCCGAGTCGGTCGTAGATCGCGTATCCCTCGACGGCGGGCAGCGTCGCGGAGAGCTGGCACATGCCGTCGGTGAGCTCGCAGATGCGGATCCGCCGCTCGTCGCGGGCGTGTTCGTGGCGTTCCGCGAACGGCACGGTCGCGTGCCGCTCTGCCTCTCGCTTCGCGAACGCTCGGGTGCGGGCGGGGGAGGCGGTCTCGGCGTACTCGAGCACGACGCGTTCGTATTCGGCCCGCGCGTCCGGGTCGGTGACGGGCGTGCCTGCTCGGCGCAGTTCATCGGCGTGTTGTTGTGAGACGCGTCCTGTGGCGAGCGCCGTGTGGGTGGCGGCGTAGTCGGTGACGAGTTCGTGCGAGGCGTCAAGCCGATGGACCATGCCGCGGTCGGTCTGCACGAGGCTGGCGGCGAGTTCGGCCGCTGCTTCGCGGAGGAGCCACTCGACGGCGCGTGGTTCCTCCGGGTGAACGATTCGGGCCTCGCTCATCGCTCGCTCGCGCAGGACGTTCTCGATGCGCGCGCTCGCTGCCGCGCCGGCGGACTGGAGATCCTGGAGGGTGCGGGCGAGATCCGTGAGCAGCTCGAGGGCGTCGAGGTACGTGGCGGCCTCTGAGGCCTCGGCGACATGCTCGGTTCGACCCGCGAGTGCCGTCGAGCACGACCGCACCTCGTCGGTGAGGGCCCGGCAGGCGAGCGCGAGGGCCGTGGCCGGGTCCGCGGAGGCCTCGCGGTCGTCGTGGGACATGACACGAGTTCAGCGGGTGCTCGACGATGTGTGCTCGTCCGCGCGCGGGGCTGTGGAGGAACGACACCGCGGCCGCCTGTGGACGCATCGTGCGCGATGCGCATGACGACGCCCCGGATCCTCCGAACTCGTGGGGATCCGGGGCGTCGTCATGCCGTTCAGACGCGCGTGGGTGCCGCTTCCGTCGCGGTGTCGGCGGGCGATCGGTAGGCATCGTAGCCGCGTTGGATCGAGATCTGGTCGGCCACGTACTTCGCGTCGTGCCAGACGCCCCAGATGAAGCTCGAGCCGCGACGCGACTGCCAGGGGAGGCCGAGGAAGTAGACGCCGGGTTCGGCGGCGACGCCGCGCTGGTGGCGCGGCTTGCCCTGCGCGTCGACCGCGCCCTCGGGGAGCCAGCCGAAGTCGACGGCGAAACCGGTCGCCCACACGATCGAGCGGATCCCGGCGTCGCGGAGGTCGAGTTCGAGGACGGGGTCGGTCATGCACTCGGGGTCGGGCAGCAGATCCCGCGCGCTCGGCTCTTCGGGGAGGTCGAGGCCGTTTCGTTCGATGTGGGCGTCTGCTTCGTCGAGGAGGGCGAAGAGGTTGGCGTCGCCGTTCCGGATGTTCGTGGCGAGGTCGGTGCCGAAGCGCATGACGCCGTCCTGGAAGGCGTTCGCTCGCCCGACGAGTTGGATGCCCCCCGCTGCGAGTTCGCGGAAGTCGACCGTGTGGCCGCCGTTCGCGCCGCTGACGGCAATCGTGACGTGTTCGGCGCCCGCGGCGGGGGTCGTCATGTCCCACTTGCCGAGCACACCGAGCCACCAGCAGAAGTCGCGCCCACGGTAGGCCCGTGGCGGTCGGTCGTGCGGTCCGACTGCGAGGTGCACCTGTCGGCCCGACTTCTGGATCTCGTCGGCGATCTGCACGCCGGACGATCCGGCGCCGACGACGAGCACGCCGCCCTCGGGCAGTTGTTGCGGGTTGTGGTAGTCGACCGAGTGGATCTGCGGGATGCCGGCGCTCTCGGGGACGAGTGCGGGAATGATGGGACGTTGGAACGGTCCGGTGGCGGCGACGACGAAGCGCGCGTGGCCGGGCCCGTCCGAGGTCGTCACGTCGAATCCGGGGCGTCCCTCGGAACGGCGCACCCCGGTGACCTCGACGCCCGTGCGGATGGGGGCGTCGAACTGTTCGGCGTAGGCGGCGAGGTAGTCGGCGACCTGGTCCTTGGTCGCGAAGGCGTCGGGCGCGGTGTCGCCGAACTCGCGGTTGGGGAACCGGTCGTGCCAGGCCGGCCCGTTGGCGACGAGCGAGTCCCAGCGCCAGGAGCGCCACCGCTCGGCGACGCGGTCGCGTTCCAGTACCAGGTGGGCGATTCCGGCGCGGGTCAGGTGCTCGCTCATCGCGATGCCCGCCTGGCCCGCGCCGACGACGAGGACCTCGGTTTCCTGAATGGGCATGTCGACCTCCACTCCGCCAGGCCGTGTGCCTGCGTTCGATGCTCTTCGGGCCCGGGCGGCTGGGACGACGCCACGTCGTCGGGGCCGTCACCGTCCGGGTTGTCCTCAAGCAAACCTCAGGTGCGTAGCATCATGCCAATACACGTTCGCGGAGCGCTGGATCATCTCGTTGGATGCGCTCGATGCGGGCGCATCGCATGTCGTCATGGGACTCGGGACGGTCCCCACGCTCCGATCCCGTGCGTGGAAGCACGCGCGTGACACGTCTCGTCGCGCCACGACCGGCACGCGCGCGGCGACGCTCGGGGCCGGGCCCCGCCGCGCGACTCAGGCGGCCCTGACGGGCACGGGCGCGGCCTGCGAGTGGCTCGGCCGCGTGATCGGCGTCGCGCGGGATTCGAGCGCGTAGCGGCGGCACTCGTCGATGACGGCGCGCGCCTTGCGGCTGAGGCCGCGGTCGCCGAGGTGCGCGATGCCGATGCACAGGTCGGGGAGATCGTCGGTGAGCTCGAGGCTCCGCACGCCGAGTCCGTTGTAGGCGAGGTCGTGCTGCGGTGCCTGGTTGAGCAGCGAGAAGCCGTGGCCGCGCGCGACCATGGCGCGCACGGCCTCGTAGTTCCCGAACCGGTGTGTGACGGCGGGGGCGGCCCCGACGCTCGCGAGCGTCTCGAGGAAGTACTCGCCGGTACTCGGGAGGTCGAGCAGGATGAACGGATCGCGGCTGAGTTCGGCGAGCGAGACGGCGTCGGCGTTCGCGAGCGGGTGGTGTTCCGCGACGATCGCGTGCAGCGGTGCCGTCGCGACGGGCGTGAAGTCGACGCCGGCCGGGACGGCGTAGTCGTAGGTGAGCACGAACTCGAGTTCGCGGTCGTGCAGTACGGCGTCGATGTCGTGGGGACGCACTTCGACGACGCGTGCCTGCAGCTGGGGGTGCCGGATCGTGAGGCCGTCGCACACGCTCGGCATCCAGAACGGCACGAGGGTCGGGAAGCAGCCGACGACGTATTGTCCGCGAAGGGCGTCGGGGCGGATCACGTCGGTCGCGTCCTCGAGATCGAGGAGGATCGCGCGGGCTCGGCGGAAGAATTCGGCACCCTCGCGCGTGAGGGTCGTGCCCTTCGAGCGGTGCCGGACGAGCAGTTGCACGCCGAGGGACCGTTCGAGGTTGCCGACGGAGGTCGAGATCGCCGACTGGGCGACGAAGAGGGATTCCGCCGCGCGGCTCATGCTCTGCAGTTCGGCGGTGCGCACGAAGTAGCGGAGCTGGTTCAGCGAGATGTCGGTGATCTGCATTGGCATATGCAGATCATCGACGGTATCTGTTTCACCGATGTGAATCGTGTTTCGTCCACGTGAACCGGCGTGTGTCGATCGAACGGATCGCGACCGAACGGGATGCGACCCAACGGGATGCGATCGAACGGGATGCGACTGAACGGCACGTCGTCGGACACGACGGAACCGAACGAGGGGCGGGATCATCGGATCCCGCCCCCTCGCGCGTCGCGGGCGTCGGTGCCTCGTGCCTCAACCCTGCTCGACCCCGTAGCGGCGGGGCCGCTCGCTCGCGCAGCAGTGCCCCTCGGAGGAGCTCCACTCGGGGACGTCGAGCGTCGGGTTCCGGTCGAAGAATCCGTTGGGCTTGAGCTGGAACCGGTACTGGTCGACGGGCATGATCGGGAAGTCCTCGGGGCGCGGCAGGTGCGTCGGCCCGAAGGTGTGCCAGACGACGAGGTCCTCGCCGTCGACGGATTCGCCGTCGGCGACGTAGGCGGAGAGACCCGCCCCGCCGGCGTGCTGGTTCGGGTACTTGCCCGCGGGCCAGCGTTCCTCGTCGTGGAAGCGCGTCACCCACGTGTGGTGGTGGGTGAAGCTCGCGCGTGCCCACACGGCCGAGGCGGGGTCGGCGAGCATCGTCGGCCAGCCTTCGCCGATGAGTTCGTAGCCGGTCGGGCGCCCGAGGGCGTTCGTGCGGTCGGTGGACACGATCTGCCACGTGCGGCGCAGCTCGGGGGCGGCGTCGAGGCCGCCCTCGGTCTCGACGCGCGTGCGTTCCCACGTGAACGCGTTGCCGTAGGGGTTGCGTTCGCCCATCGGGATGCGCTGCACGTCGATCTGGTCGACCGCGTTGCGTTCGCCGTCGATCTCGAGGTCCATGCGGGCGCAGAACAGGTGCTGGTGCACGGGTGCGAACAGTCCGGGCGCGATCTCGAGTCGGTGCGGCTCGTCGGTTCCGGGGATGCCGGAGCCGTTGAAGACGAGTCCGGTCGCCTTGGCCTCGACCTCGATCGTGCCGTCGAGGTAGAGGTGCCAGTAGAAGCCATAGTCGTAGTTGCCGATCGTCGCGATGAACGAGATCACGAGGCGCCGCTGGCGGCGCACGTCGGTGCCGTAGCCGAACTCGGTGTGCTTCCAGAGGATCGAGGCGTCCTCCTCGTGCATGCAGATCGCCTGCGGGATGCGCAGCGGGTTGCCGTTGTCGTCGTGGCTCATGCCGTCGAAGTAGTGGATGACGCCGAGGCAGTCGCAGCCGAGGGCGAGCGTGTTCGCGCTGCGGCCGAGGTAGTACTCGCCGGCGTCGAAGTAGCTGATCCAGTACCGGTTCGCGGACGTGTCGCCGTAGGGGACGAGCATCTCGGCGATCGAGCCGCGGTACATGATGGGGCGCACGCGTTCACCGTCGTCCCAACCGAGCTCGTGGATGACGAGACCTTCGCGCGCGTTGAAGCCGACGCGGAAGCGCCAGTTCTCCCACGACACGGCGCCGTCCTCGACCGTGAAGCTGGGGCCTTCGGGCTGGGTGATCTCGATGGGCTTGAGCGTCGTCCGGGCGGGGCCGACCGCGTCGGTGTCGTAGCGTCCGGATCCGGCGGCGACGGGCACGTCGCCCTCGTCGCGCACGCTGATGACGCGCCGTTCCGTGAGGTCGATCGTGACGAGCAGGCCCTCGACCGGGTGGGCCCATGCGACGTCGTCGGGGTGGTCGCGGAGGAAGGTGAGCGAGCGGATGATGCGTCGCCCGACCTCGTCCTCGTAGCCGAAGTTGCCGGGCGCGAGCGGCGAGCAGAAGACCTGGTCGATGCGGTCGCCGAGTCCGCGGCGCTCCATCGCGGCGATCCAGCGCGGGTCGGCGGTCGCGATCTCCTGCGCGAGCTCGTACTCCTCCTGGAGGTAGGCTGGCTGCCCGTAGGGTGCGGTCGTCGTCGCGAGCTCGCGGGTCGCCGCGACGCGTCGCGCGTCGAGGTCGACGTCGATCTCGACGGAGCGTCCCGTCGAGACGTCGAGCACGACGAATTCGGCGACACGATGCATGGGGGCGCCCGGTGTCCAGGCGCGCACGACGTCCTTGGGCGGTTCGATCGGCATGACCGACGGGAACCGGCTGTGCTCGCTCAGCAGGCCGGCGTCGGCGATCACGGCCCGTCCGCGCGCGATCTCGTCGGCCGTGAGCGGTGCGAGCGGGTGGTCGGCCTCGTCGAGGTGCGTGACGCGCTTGCCGGTGGTGTGTGGTGTGGTGGTGGTCATCGACTGCTCCTTCGAGTCGTCCGGTCAGCCGTGCTGGAACCAGGTGGTCTTGAGTCCGACGTAGTTGTCGAGCGCGTGCGCCGAGAGGTCGCGGCCGAAGCCCGACTCGCGGAATCCGCCGAACGGCGTCGTGAGGCCGAGGGCGTCGACCGTGTTGACCGACACGGTGCCGGCCACGAGGCGTGACGAGACGCGGTGCGCGCGGGCGAGGCTGCCGGTCCAGACGGACGCGGCGAGCCCGTAGCGGGTGTCGTTCGCGCGTGCGATCGCCTCGTCCTCGCCGTCGAACGGCAGCACGACGGCGACGGGGCCGAACAGTTCCTCGACGACGAGCGGGTGGTCGTCGTCGATGCCCGTGACCGCGGTCGGCGTGTAGAACGCGTCGGATCCGCCGATGCTCGGCCGTTCGCCGCCGAACGCGATCCGGCCCGCACCGCGCGTCGTCACGGCACGCTCGATCGCGTCGGCGTGTGCCGCGTTCACGAGCGCGCCCGTCCCGCTCGTCTCGTCGAGCGGGTCGCCGGGCAGGTAGTCCCGCGCGGCCGACTCGAACGCGGCGAGGAAGTCGTCGAACACGGCGCGCTCGACGTAGATGCGCGAGTTCGCCGAGCACACCTCGCCCTGGTTGTAGTAGGCGCCGAACGCGGCCTTTCGCGCCGCGAGCTCGAGGTCGTCGACGTCGGCGAACACGAGGTTCGCGCTCTTGCCGCCCGCCTCGAGGCTCAGCCGCTTCATGTTCGATTCGCCTGCCGCGACGAGCAGGCCCTTCGCGACGGCGGTCGAGCCCGTGAAGGTGAGGCAGTCGACGTCGGCGTGCCGTGCGAGCCGGTCGCCGACGACGCGGCCGGAGCCGGTCACGACCTGCAGGGCCCCGGTCGGGAGTCCGGCCTCGAACGCGAGCTCGGCGAGCCGGAGGGCGCTGAGGGAGGATTCCATCGCGGGCTTGAGGACGACGCTGTTCCCGGCCGCGAGCGCGGGGGCGATCTTCCACGTCGCGATCTCCATGGGATAGTTCCACGGCACGATCGCGGCGACGACGCCGAGCGGTGCGCGGGAGACGATCGCGGTCGAGCCCGCGGGCGTCGCGGGCACCTCGTCGGCGAGCTTGTCGCACAGCTCGCCGTACCAACGGATCGTCGCCGCGGCACCGGGGGCGTCGATCGTGCGGGACTCGCGGATCGGCTTGCCCATGTCGAGCGTCTCGAGGAGGGCGAGTTCCTCCGCGTGGGCGTCCACGAGGGCGGCCCACGCGGTGAGCACGGCACCGCGCTCGGCGGCACCGATGCGAGACCACTCGCCGCGCTCGAACGAGGCGCGCGCGATCGTGACCGCCTCGTCGACGTCGGCGGTCGTGCCGGTCGCGATGCGGGCGAACTCGCTCGCGGTCGCGGGGTTCACGCTCGCCGTGGTGCCACCGTCGGCGGCGTCGCGGCGGTGGCCGTCGATCAGCAGACGTCCGTCGGGGTGCAGGAGCGCGGCGCGCTCGGTCCAGGTGGTGTCGGTCATCGGGTGGGCTCCGTCGTCGAGGCGGTCGTCGTGGTCTCGTCGGCCCGGCGCGCGCCGGGGAACAGTCGGGTGAGGAGGAGGTAGAGGCCGGCCGAGACGACGAATCCGACGACCCAGGCGATGTCGACCATGCCGAGCGACTCCGCGAACACGCCCTGGATGGGCGCGACCATGAACGGCACCTGCACGACGAGGCCCACGGCGTAGGTGGCGAGGCCGACGGCGTTCCAGCCGCCGTAGACGCCCTTCGGGTCGTAGAGCGCCTCGAGGTCGTAGCTGCCCTTGCGGATGATGAAGTAGTCGACGAGGTTGATCGCGGACCACGGGATGAGCACGTAGAGCAGGAGCGTCACGAACGCCTGGAACATGCTCATGAAGTCGCTCTCGCCGAACAGCGCGCCCGCGGTCGCGATGATGCCGCACACGACGGTCGTCACGATGCGGGTGCGGGTCGTCATGGGGCGTTTCGGGGCCGACGACTGGACGGCCGTGAGCGCGCACATGACGCCGGAGTACAGCTCGGCGGCGTTGATCATCGCGGCGCTGAACGCGAAGGCGAGCAGGATCACGATCCCGACGGCGCCGAGGTGCGATTGGAGGGCGCCGAGCGGGTCGGTGGGGTCGGCTGCGCCGAGGAGCACGCCGAGGATCATGACGACGACGCTCGAGAGCACGAGCCCGCCGTAGGTGGCGACGAACGCGCTGCGCGGGCCGGTCGAGCTCGGCAGGTAGCGCGAGTAGTCCGACACGTAGGGCGCGTAGGCGAGCTGCCACACGATGCCGATCGCGAGCATGCCGAAGAAGCCTTCGACGGTGAAGCCGCGCTCGGCCGAGGTCGCCGTGAAGTGGCTCTGCGCATTCTAGGTGGGGGTGAGGGGGTCAAGTCCGCCGGCGATCAGGAGCATGCGGAGCCGGTAGTTGTCGTAGTTGGTGAAGCCGCGGGCGATCCGGCGGGCGAGTTCGATGAGCCCATTCACGGCCTCGGTGCCGCCGTTGGATGAGCGTCCTGTCGCCCAGTAGGCCAGGAACGCGGCTCGCCACTGGGTGAGGGTGCGGCCGAGGCGGGCGATTTCGGGGATCGGGCAGGACGGGAACGATTCGAGAACCTTCTCGGCGATCTTGTGCCCTTCGACCAGGTTGGGGTGCCGGTAGGCGTCGCGGAGCTGCTGGGCGGCGTGCCAGGCGACTTCAACTTCAACGTGCTCCTCCCTCGTCGCGAACGCCGCGTCGAGCCGGGACCGCTGCCTGTCGGTGAGGCGCTCCCGTCCGGCGCGGAGGATGTTGCGGATCCCGTAGAGCGGATCTCCCTTGCAGCCGCGATGGCCGAGGGTGTCTTGCTGGACGCGGCGACGGACGTCATCAACCGCGGCGGTGCCGAGCTTGACGACGTGGAACGCGTCCAGCACCGCGGTCGCGTCGTCGAGTTCGTCGTCGAGGGCCTTCTTGTAGCCGGCGAACGGGTCAAGAGCTGCGATCTTCACCCCGGCACGGAACTGTTCGTCCCGCTCCTTGATCCAGTCTGCGTACGCCTTCGAGGATCGACCTGGCACCAGGTCCAGCAGTCGCGCCCGCACGCGTCCCGTGGCGTCTCGGGTCAGGTCGACCATCCCGGTCAGCTCCTTCGGACCGCGCCCGCCGTCGGCGACGGGCTTCGTGGACACGTGATGCCACAGGTGCTCGTCCACGCCGAGCACTTCTACGCCATCGAACCGGCCAGGGTCCTGCTCGCGGCGCTGCAACTCGGCCTCCACGTGCGTCCAGACCGTGCGCCACGCGACGCGCAGCTGCCGAGCGACACCGCGCACTGACGCGTTCTCGCGGCGCATCTGCGCCACCGCCCACGCCACCGCGCGAGCCGTCAGCGCTTTGTTGGCCGCCGCGACGGTCGGGTTCTGCTCCGTGAATGAGCGCACCCCGCACCCGTCCTGGCGACACCGCCAGCGGCGCTTGCGCCACCGGACCCGAACCGGAGTCCCGCCCATCGGGGCGTCCGTCAGAACGAGCACCTTCCGTCCCGCCGACTCCGCGACCACTCCGCACTCAGGGCAGCCGACCGGACCCGGCGGCGACTCGGCATCGATCACGAGCACGCCATCGCCGCGACGCTCGACCCCGGCCACCCGGAGCCCGTCGAGTCCGACGAGCAGGTCGCAGCGATCACAGTAGACAGCAGAACATGGGCGCGCGGCGGCGCAGCGCGTAGCATCAGGCACGGGTCGAGGTCTCCGGACGAACAGGTTGCTTGGTCGCTACCGATCCTCCGGGCCTCGACCCACCTCACCCCGTCACGCCACGCCCGAGCGCCTCACCCCACCCAGAATGCGCAGAGCCCGTGAAGTCGGTGTTGAGCAGCATGCCGACCATCGCGACCGCGACGGAGATCGCGATGATCGTCGAGAGGATCGCCATCGCCTTCTGCAGCAGGTCGTAGCCGACGATCGCGATGACGATGCCGACGGCCGCGAACACGACGATCACGAGCGTCGGGTTCAGCTCGGGGAACACGGCGAGCAGGCTGTCCTTCGCGACGACGAGGATGCTCGCGAAGAAGCCGAGGAACATGAGCAGGGCGATCACGGCGAGGATCGAGCCGCCGTAGTAGCCGAACTGGGCGCGTGCCTGCAGCATCTGGGGGATCCCGAGGTGCGGCCCCTGCGACGCGTGCAGGGCCGAGCCGAGCGCGCCGATGAGGTTGCCGGTGAGGATCGCGACGATGCTCCAGCCGATCGAGAGTCCGAACGCGCTCGACGCGATCGCGCCGGTCACGACGGTGAGCGGCAGCATGTTGATGCCGACCCAGATGCCGAACAGCGACTTCGTCGTCCCGTTCCTGGCGTGTTCGGGGATGGGCAGGATGTGGTGGTGTTCGAATTGGACGGCCGGTTTCGTCGCCGCCGAGGTGATGTCGGACATGTCGCCTCCAGAGATCTTCGCCGGACGACGACACCGATGGCGGCGATGCGGCGAAACGAGTTGCTTCGACGTTAGGCAGCGGCGGAGCAGAAGGAAATTCTGGAAGTCGATGGGCCGCATCTGCTGGGGGAATACAGAAGCGACTGGGTGTTTCGTTCGTGTGACGCGGACCGGCCCGAATCGTGGGCCGGTCCGCGTCACGAGAGGGCGGTTCAGCGCGTCGTCGGCGGGCCCTCGCCGTCGGTGGCGGGCGCGTCCCGTCGCTCGGCGGTGTGGCCCGTACCACTCGCCGTCGCGGGCTTCGTCTCGAGTCGCCGTTCGGGTGGGGCCTGCGAGGCTTTCGCGGCGGCAGCCGTCTCGGCGTCGATGATCTGGATCTCTACCGTGCTGAGGGTGAACGGTTCGCCGCCGTGCTCGTCGACGCCCTTCGCGACGCTCTCGTCGAGCAGGTGCTGTGCGAGGTCGCGGCGGATCACGAGCGGGTCCTTCGACAGGTCGCGCCACAGGGCGACGCACAGGAGCAGCATGATGACGACGAACGGGACGGCGGACACGATCGTGATGTTCTTGAGGCCGTTGAGCGCCTCGGAGGGATCGTCGCCGCCCGCGAGCAGCATGACCGCGGCGACCGCTCCCGTCGCGACGCCCCAGAAGACGATGAGGCCGCGTTTCGGCTCCTCGGAGCCGCCCTCGCTGAGCGCGCCCATGACGATCGAGGCCGAGTCGGCGCCCGTCACGAAGAAGATCGCGATGAGGATCGCCGTGAGGACGGTCAGGGCGAACACGAACCAGTCCGGGAACGACAGCTCGCCGAGCAGCGTGAACAGCACGGAGTCGAAGTCGAGTGTCGGCTCGCCGTCGACGATCGAGGTGAGCTGCGAGGTCGTGTCGGCGGCGGCCGCCGCGCGCTGCTGGATCCCGATCGCGCCCCCGCCGAAGATCGTGAACCAGAGCGTCGAGACGATCGAGGGGACGAACAGCACGCCGGTCACGAACTGCCGGATCGTGCGTCCGCGGGAGATGCGGGCGATGAAGAGGCCGACGAAGGGCGTCCACGAGATCCACCACGCCCAATAGAAGACGGTCCAGCTCGACATCCACTCGGCCATGGCGTCGCCGCCCGCGACGGCCGTGCGCGACGCCATCGTCGGCAGCTGGCCCACGAACGACCCGATCGCGTCGGGGAGCACGTTGAGGATGAACAGGGTCGGGCCGCCGAGGAACACGATGACGGCGAGCACGACGGCGAGCACCATGTTGATGTTGGAGAGCCACTGGATGCCGCGCTCGATGCCGGAGACGGCGGAGGCGACGAACGCGGCCGTGAGGACGGCGATGATGATGATGAGCACGGGCGTCGTCACGGCGGCGAGGCCGGTCGACGTGATGCTCCCGCCGATCTGCAGCGCGCCGAGGCCGAGCGAGCACGCGGAGCCGAAGAGGGTCGCGAGGATCGCGAGGACGTTGATGACGCGCCCGCCGGCGCCGTTCACGACGCGTGCACCGAAGAGCGACGTGAACATGGAGGAGAACAGTTGCGTGCGGCCGAGCCGGTAGGTGCCGTACGCCATGCCGAGCCCGACGATCGCGTACATGGCCCACGGGAACAGGGTCCAGTGGAACAGTGTCTGTCCCATCGCGACGCCGATCGCGGCCGGGCTCTGCGCCTCGACCGTGCCGGGCGGCGGCGAGATGTAGAAGAAGAGGGGTTCGGCGACGCCGTAGAAGACGAGGCCGATGCCCATTCCCGTGGCGAACATCATCGAGATCCACGAGACCGTGCGGTACTGCGGGCCCTCGTCGTCACGACCGAGCGGGATGCGTCCGAAGCGGCCGAGTGCGACGACGATGACGAACACGGTGAACACGGTCGCGGCGATGACGAACAGCCACCCGAGCGTGTCCATGGTCCAGCCGAGGGCGCCGGAGGCGACCTCGCCGAGGCCTGCAGGGCTCACGAACCCCCACACGACGAACGCGATCGCGATGACGCCGGCGGCGCCGAAGACGATCCAGTCGATCTTCGGTCGTCCGGGGGCCTCGCGGTCCCGCGCGGCGGGGCTCGTGAGCTTGGATAAGAGGCTCTTCGTGGTGTCGGCTGCATGCATGGCGGCACGCATCTCCTTCGGGAGGGTCGGTCTGGTGTCGGTCGGTCGGATGCTGCGGGGAGGGGGTGTGGTGTCGCGTGTCGGTCCGGTCCGCGGGTGGTCGGTCCGCGGGCACGGGGATCGGGGCGTCGGTCGGTCAGTCGGCGAGCTGTGTCACGAGCCACTCGTGGAACAGCGAGATGTGGTGTTCGGCCGGCACGAGTGCGCCGCCGTGGTCGTAGATGCGGGAGCTCATGGCGGGCTGCGTCTTCTCGCACGCGTCGAAGTCCTGCAGGTTGACCCGGTCGAACAGCTCGACCGACTTCGACACGTCGATCCCGGCGTCGACGACCTCCGGCAGGAACAGCCAGTCGCATTCGACGTAGGTCGAGTGTTCGGTCGTGGGGAACATCCGGTGGATGATGACGTGGTCGGGCACCATGTTGATGAACACGTTCGGGCGCACCGTGATCGCGAAGTAGCGTCGGTCCTGGTTCGGGTCGATGAGCGGCAGCTCGGTGACGCCCGCCGATCCGTCGACCGTGAATCCCTCGATCTCGTCCCCGAAGTGGGCGCCCTCGCCGACGTTCGTCTGCGCCGCCCACCCCTCGGCGAACTCGGGGATCACCTCGGTCAGCTCGGGGTGGATCGTGGCGCAGTGGTAGCACTCCATGAAGTTCTCGATGATGAGCTTCCAGTTCGCCTTCACCTCGTAGGCGATGCGCTTGGCGATCTTGAGGTCCTCGACGCGGTACTTGTCGAGGCTCTCGACGTTGCCGAGGCGGTCGACGACCTCGGCGAGCACGGTCTCTTCGAACGACGGCGGCTCCTCGGCCGTGCACACCCAGACGTAGCCGAGCCACTCGCGCACGTGCACCTTGCGCAGGCCGTAGTCCTCGCGGTCGATGTCGGGCATGCGCGTGAGGTTCGGGGCCGCGATGAGCTTGCCGTCGAGGTCGTAGGTCCAGGCGTGGTAGCCGCACTGGAAGTTGCGGCGCGTCCCCTCGTCCTCCGTGCACACGCGCATGCCGCGGTGGCGACAGACGTTGAAGAACGCGCTCACCTCCTTCCGTCGGTTGCGCGAGACGATGAGCTGTTCGCGGCCGACCTGGACGAGCTTGTAGGCGCCGGGCGTCGGGATGTCGCTCTCGTGGAGCACGCAGAACCAGGAGCGTTCGAAGATGCGGACCTGCTCGGCGTGGAAGATCGCGGGGTCGGTGTAGTAGTTGCCCGAGAGCGTGGGCATGAGGGAGCCGGGGAGTGGCTGGTCGAGCTGCTCGATGATCATGGCTGGGCCTTTCCGTGCGGTTCGTGGAGCGGGTCGTTCGACGGGATGGAGCGGTCGTTCGACGGGATGGAGCGGTCGTTCGACGGGATGGAGCGGTCGTCGTGGTTCCGGGGCCGGCGTGCTCGGCTCGGATCGGTGGGGATCGGTGGGTGGATGTCGGTCGGCGGACGGCGGGTCGGCGTGTGCCCGGTGGTCCGCGCCGCTGGTGGCGTCGTCCGCGGCCCGTGAGCCGGGTCGAGGGAGGAGATCGCCGGGGACCTGCGAGGTGTTCGCGTGGTCGTGGGTGTCCCGGTGGGGTGGATCGCCGTGTCCGGGGCGGCCCCGGCACCGCGGGCCGGTGCGGTGCAGTGCAGTGTGTGTATGTGGGGCTGGCCCGCCGGGGCAGCCGTCGCCCGGCCGACGTCGTCGTCGGCCGGGCCATGGTCAGACCGGTTCCGGGCTGCCCGCGACGAGCGGGGGGAGGCGGTTGAGCTTGCGCCAGCGGGTGATCGCTCGCGCCTGGCCGATGCCGAGCACGGCGACCTCCGCCCCGAGGCGGTCGCGGTAAACGAGGAGCGGGTCGCCCCCCTCGACGGATCCGGCCTCGAGCGTCGCGATCTCGTCGCCGCGGAGTCGGCCGGCGAACTGCAGGCGCGTCCCGTGCTGGTCGCTCCACAGATAGGGCTGTTCGGTGTGGGCGGGCGTGTGGCCCGGCGCGAGGAGGTCGAGGGCGATGTGTTGCGCCTGCTGCTGCGCGAGCGTCCAGTGCGCGCACGGGTCACCGGCCCATGCGGCGCAGTCGCCCGCGGCGCGGATGCCGGGGGCGGCGCGGCCGGACGTGTCGCACACGATCGCGCGGCGGGGGCTCAGTTCGAGGCCGCTGCCGTCGAGCCAGCCGGTGTTGGGGAACGAACCGATACCGGCGACGACGACGGTGCCGGGCACGAGCGTGTCGTCGGTGAGTCGCACGCCGAGCGGTGTGCCCGCCGCGTCCTCCTCGACGCGCGCGACGCGGCCGCCCGTGACGAATCGGATGCCGCGTCGCTCGTGGAGGAGGCGGATCGCCCGGCTCGCCTCGGGCCCGAATCTGGCGAGTGGTTCGGGGTCCGAGGTGATGACGGTCACGGCCGCCGCGCCGAGCGTGAGCGCGGTGGCGGCCACTTCGAGGCCGACGAACCCGCCGCCCGCGACGACGACCGTCGCACCGGGCACGAGCGCACCGCGCAGACCGTCGGCGTGTTCGATCGTGCCGAGCACGTGTGCGGCCGAGACCGATGCGGCGCCGCACGGTCCGGCGAGTGGGACGGGCGTGCTGCCCGTCGCGATCACGATCTCGTCGGCGTCGAGCGACGTACCGTCGTCGAGCGAGAGCGTGCGGGAACCGATGTCGAGTCCGACGGCCGCGCGGCCGAGCACCCACTCGGCGTCGAGCGGGTCGTCGTCGGCGTCGAACATGAGGCTCGCGTGGTCCTGTTCGCCCGCGAGGTATCCCTTGCTGAGCGGGGTCCGGTCGTAGGGGCGGTGGTGTTCCGAGCCGATCACGACGATGCGGCCCGTGTGTCCGCGGTCCCGCAGGGTGCGCGCGACGGTGTAGCCGGCGAGACCGCCGCCGACGATCGCGACGGTGTCCATCAGAACACCGCCCCGGGAGGGAGGTTCGGCGTCGCGGTGGAGAGTTCGACGAAGACCTCGCCGTCGACGACCTCGCTGCGGTGCACGCGGACGGGGAGTTTCGCGGGTGGTGAGTCGGCCTCGCCCGTCGTGAGCGAGAAGCGACTCGTGTGGAGCGGACACTCGACGCAGCCGTCTTCGACCCAGCCCTCGGCGAGGGAGGCGTTCTGGTGTGTGCAGGTGTCGTCGATGACGTGGACGTCGTGGTCGGCGGTGAGGAAGACGGCGACGGGCGGGGTGACGGATTCGACCCTGAATCCCTCGTCCTCGGTCAGGTCGCTCAGTGAGCAGATACGCAGCATCCGGCTGTCCCTTGTTCGAGATTTGTTGCGTATTACGCACCTATGGTCGTAATAAACAACAGCATGCGATCTCGGCGAGATTCCGTCAAGCGTTCGCGCGCACATCGAGCGAGGAATTTTCGTCCCCGAAACACGAGTCCTCTGACGGAACGTGCAGACCGTCGTTCGAGCTGGTGCCGGGCGTCCGTGTCGGAACCGGCAGGGGCCACCCTCGGCACCGGATCGATCGCGACGCGTCGGGCGCCGCGGGGTCAGCGCGTCGCGCCGAGGCGTGCGCTGAGGCGCTGGGCGTGCCGCACGAGCACGTCCGCGAATGCCGGGAACTCGCTCTCGGGCATGCGGAAGCTCGGTGCCGTGACCGCGAGGGCGGCGACGACGCGCCCCGAGAGATCGCGCACGGGCACCGCGACGGCGTTCATCTCGAGCTCCCACTCCTGCACCGCCGAGGACCAGCCGCGTTCGCGCACCGCGTCGAGTTGCGCGACGAGTGCGTCGGCGTCCGTGATCGTGTTCGCCGTGAACGACGTCAGTTCGCCCGCGAGCACCGTCCGGAGTTCGGCGGGGTCGTGGGCGAGCAGCACCTTGCCCGTCGACGTCGCATGCAGCGGCGACTGCTGCCCGACGTACTGCTGCGAGACCGACACGAAGCGATTGCCCGTCGTCTGGGTGACGTTCACGGCGATGCCCTGTGTGAGGATCGCGACGTTGCTCGTCTCGTTCACCTCGGCCGTCGCGGCGTCGCACGTCGCCTGGGCCTCCTTCGCGAGGTCGGTGCGGCTCGCGACCTGTTGGGAGAGCCGCAGCACGCCGAAGGCGAGCCGGTAGGTGCCGCGGTGCGATTCCTGCTCGACGTAGTCGTGTGCCTCGAGGGTGGCGAGCAGCCGGAACGCGGTCGAACGATGGACGTCGAGCTCGCGCGAGATCTCCGAGACGCCGAGCGAGTCGGAGGTCGACAGGAGGGCGAGGATGCGGAGTGCCCGATCGACCGACTGGACCGTCCCGTCCTGCCCGCCCTGATCCGCCATCCGACCATCATACGGGCGGTCATCGGCCGTTTCCCGTCAGCAGCGGCCCACCGCAGGACGCGCCGAGCGGCCGCGGCTCAGGCCGGTCGGTCCCGCCCGGTGAGGACCGCGTGGCACCGGCGGATCCGCTCGCGCCACCACGTGTCGCGCTCGCGGGGTACCGCGTGGCGTGCGAGCAGCTCCGGGTCGGGTGCCACGGCCCTGAGGGCGATGCTCCCGGCGCGGGGCACGAGCGGTCGCGGCACGACCTCGGCGGCGAACAGCGAGACCGTCCCGAGGCCGGCGTCGAAGCCGCCGCGCGGGGCACCGGCCCGTTCCGTGTCGGGTGCGATGAGCGCCGCGAGTCGGGCGCCCTGGACGATACCGACGGACGAGTCGAGCGCGCTCGAGACGGTCGCCGGAAGGCCTGCCTCCCGCACGAGTTCGGCGGCGCGTCGCACGCCGCCGAGTGGTTGCGCCTTGACGACGAGCAGGTCGGCCGCCTCGGCCCGCACGACCGCGAGCGGGTCGGCGGCCTTGCGGACCGATTCGTCGGCGGCGATGCGCACGGGCGTCCCCGATCGCTGCAACCGTCGTCGGAGCGCGGCGAGGTCGTCGAGTGTCGCGACGGGCTGTTCGGCGTACTCGAGTCCGAACGGAGCGAGGGCGTCGATCGCCCGTTCGGCGTCGGTGAGCGACCAGCCGCCGTTCGCGTCCACCCGGAGGCGCGCGTCGGGGCCGAGCACGTCGCGGACCGCGCCGACGCGCGCGACGTCGTCCGCGAGGGACTGCCCGCGCTCGGCGACCTTGACCTTCACGGTGCGGCAGCCGTCGTAGCGTGCGAGCACGGCCGGGACCTCGTCGCGGTCGACGGCGGGCACGGTCGCGTTGACCCGGACGGTTCCCGTGGTCGGCACGGGCGACGGCAGCTCGGCGGCCTCGATCGCGGCGGCGAGCCACGTCGCGGCCTCCTCGTCGCCGTACTCCGTGAAGGGCGAGAACTCCGCCCACCCCGCGCGGCCGTCGACGAGCGCGACCTCCCGGTGCTCGACGCCGCGGAACCGCGTGTTGAGGGGGAGGGAGACCACGTGGACGCGCTCCAGGAGATCCTCGATCGGTGGCAGCGGGGCACGGGTGGGAGCGTTCTCGTGGGGAGGCGTCACGCGTCGATCATCCCACCGCGCGTCGCGCTCGAGGCGGGCGCCCGGGAGCGCGCGCGTCGAGCTGCGGTCGTGCGCGCGCTAAGCTGAGCGGGCGCCGCGTCCGTCGGTGCGAACACGCCTATGACGCTCATCGACTCCCTCCCGGAACCCCTCCGACGCTTCCTCTCCGACGACGGAACGCCCGAGGGGCGCTCGCGGCGACCCGAGTTCCGGCACGGCACGGTGCTCCCGCTGCAGTGGTTCGCGGTCCTCTTCAATCCGGCGCAGTGGCGGGTCGGGCACTGGGCACTGTTCGGCGCGTTCCTCACAGCGCTCGCCGACCTCATCGCGGTGTTCTACATCGCCAATCTCTTCGGCCTCGACGTCAAGGTCGAGATGGAGCTCTGGATCCTCATCGCGGGCATCCTCGGTTTCGCGACGATCATGACCGCCATCTGGGCGATCTGGCGGCGATCGGCTCGTCGCATCGCGGTCTTCGCGCTCGTCCTCGGTTTCGGGTTCGGCGCCGTGCCCGCGTGGCTCGTGGGCAACACCATCCTGCAGCTCATCGTGCACGGCGGGACGCTGCCGCCCTCCGCGCCCGCCTGGTAGCGCTGCGGCCGACGCGCCGGGAGCCGCGATAGCGTGGTCGGTATGAGCGACGAGCGCGTGTCCGAACTGTTCGACCCCGCCGAATGGCGGCCCGTGCCGGGGTTCGAGGCGCTCGACGACATCACCTACCACCACGACGTGTCCGGGCGCATCGCCCGCGTCGCGTTCGATCGTCCCGAGGTGCGCAACGCGTTCCGGCCGCACACGGTCGACGAGCTCGCACGTGCGCTCGACGACGCGCGCACGAACCCACGCATCGGCGTGGTGCTCCTGACGGGCAACGGGCCGAGCCCGAAGGACGGCGGCCGCGCGTTCTGCTCGGGTGGCGATCAACGCATCCGCGGCCGTGACGGCTACCGCTACGCGGACGGTGAGACGGGCGACACGGTCGACCGAGCCCGTTCGGGCCGACTCCACATCCTCGAGGTGCAGCGGCTCATCCGGTTCATGCCGAAGGTCGTCATCGCGGTCGTGAACGGCTGGGCGGCGGGCGGCGGCCACTCGCTGCACGTCGTGTGCGATCTGTCGATCGCCTCGCGCGAGCACGCGCGCTTCAAGCAGACCGATGCCGACGTCGGCTCGTTCGACGCCGGGTACGGGTCGGCGTACTTCGCGAAGCAGGTCGGGCAGAAGTTCGCCCGCGAGGTGTTCTTCCTCGCCGAGGAGTACTCGGCGCAGCGCGCCTACGAGATGGGCACCGTGAATCGCGTCGTGCCGCACGAGGAGCTCGAGGCCGAGGCGCTGCGCATGGCGCGGACCGTCCTCACGAAGTCGCCGACCGCGATCCGCATGCTCAAGTTCGCGTTCAACGCGGTCGACGACGGCCTCGTCGGACAGCAGGTGTTCGCGGGTGAGGCGACACGGCTCGCGTACGGCACCGACGAGGCGGTCGAGGGGCGCGATTCGTTCCTCGAGAAGCGCGAACCGGATTGGGCGCCGTTCCCGTGGCACTACTGATCCCGACACCGAGGACGACGGCCGAACGGGGGAGCCGGTCGTGAGCGGCGCGGACCGCCCGCTCGTCGAGGTGCCGGCCGACGACCCCGCGGCGCTCCTGCGAGCGCTGTCACGTGCGCTCGACGGAACCGGCCCGGCCGTCCTCCCTCGCGGCCCGCACGCCCCCGGCGGCGGGCCGCCCCTGCCGGACGTGCTCGACCGCGAATGGTCCGCCGATGCGTGCCTCGTCATCGAGACGAGCGGATCGACCGCGACGCCCAAGCGCGTCGTGCTCGAGGCCTCGGCCCTCCGTGCCTCGGCGCGCGCGACCGAGCGGCGCCTCGACGAGCTGTTCGGGCGGCGCCCCGGCGACGACGTCGATCGACAGTGGTTGCTCGCGCTCCCGGCCGAGTACGTCGCGGGCACGCAGGTGCTCGTCCGTTCGCTCATCGCGGGCACGGAGCCGGTCGTGAGCGCGGTGGGCGGATTCGATGCGCACCGTTTCGCCGCCGACGCCGCGCGGCTCGAGGGCGAGCGTCGCTACACCTCGCTCGTCCCCGCCCAGCTCATCCGGCTGCTCGACGCCGCCGAGGCCGAGGACGATGCGGGTGGTGAGGTCGCCGCACACGTGGAGCGATTCGACGGGATCCTCGTCGGCGGCCAGGCGACACCACCCGCCGTTCGGGAGCGGGCCCGTGCGCTCGGTTGGCGTGTCGTCGCGACCTACGGCGCGAGCGAGACGAGCGGCGGCTGCGTCTACGACGGGGTCCCCCTCGACGGGATCGACGCGCGTGCCGAGGACGGCGAGGTCCTGCTCGCGGGGCGTGTGCTCGCGGCCGGCTACCTCGGCGACCGGGAGCGGAGCGACCGCGCGTTCGTCGTCGATCCGGCAGGCCGCCGCTGGTACCGGACGGGCGACGCGGGCGAGGTGCTTTCGCGCGACGTCGACGATCCGGCGTGGGCGGCCGCGCGGGTCCGCGTGACGGGGCGGCTCGACAACGTCATCGTCTCGGGCGGCGAGAAGGTACTGCTCGATCGCGTCGAACGGGCGGTGCGCGGCGTCCGCGGATTCGAGCAGGCCGTCGTCGTCGCCGCGCCGTCGGTCGAGTGGGGTGCCGTTCCGGTCGTGGTCGCGGAACGCGACGCGCTCGGCGATGCGGGCTGCCCCGAGCCCGTGTCGACGGGGCACACGCTCGACGAGGTCGCCGCCGATGCGCTCCGCGAGTGGCCGGTGTGGCAGGAGCTGCGCACCGTGTGCGGTGAGATCGGCCGCGCCGCGAGGCCAGTCCACCTCTTCGTGGGTGACGGCCTGCCCGCCCTGCGCAGCTCGAAGCCCGACCGGCTCGAGCTCGAACGGCTCGTGGAGCGGGCCCTCCGGCGCTGAGCTCGTCGACTCGCGTGCGGCGACGGGCACCCGGCCACCTACAATCGGTCCGTGGCCAAGAAGCAGAAGACCGCGAACCGTTCCGGCGCCGCCAAGCGCAGCGGCACCGCCCCCAAGGGGCGCCCCACGCCGTCGCGGCAGTCCTCTTCGTCGAGCGAGCGGGCGCGTCGCAACAATCCGACGCAGCGTCCGCGGCGGGCCGACGAGGATCGCGCCCGTCTCGGACTCCGGGACTGGATCGGTGGCGCCCGGCTGCGCACCCTCCCGCTCGCGATCGCTCCCGTCGTGCTCGGCACGGCGGGTGCCATGTCCGAGAGCCTGCAGGGCGAGTACCACTGGGCGCGTGCGCTCGCGTGCCTCGCCGTCGCGCTGTGCCTGCAGATCGGCGTGAACTTCGCGAACGACTACTCGGACGGCATCCGCGGCACCGACCGGTACCGGGTCGGTCCCGCGCGTCTCACGGCCTCGGGGCTCGTCGAGCCGAAGGTCGTGCGGAACGTCGCGTTCCTCTTCTTCTTCCTCGCCGCCGCCGCGGGCGTGTTCCTCGCGTGGCGGACCGAGCAGTGGTGGCTGCTCGCGGTCGGTGCCGCCGCCGTGCTCGCGGCGTGGTTCTACACGGGCGGGAAGCGACCGTACGGGTACTACGGGCTCGGTGAGGTCTTCGTCTTCGTCTTCTTCGGCCTCGTCGCGACGGCGGGCACGATGTACGTGCAGGTCCTCCAGGTCTCGAACAACGGCTGGGTGCTCTCGGTCGCCGCGGGGCTGTTCGCGTGCGCCGTGCTCATGGTCAACAACATCCGCGACATCGACCAGGACCGCCGCGCCGGCAAGCGCACGCTCGCGGCGCTCATCGGGCCGGTCGCCTCGCGCGTGCTGTTCGCGATCTTCGCGCTCGCGCCCTACGTCGCCGTGTTCATGTTCGTGCTGCTCTATCGCAACGCGATCTACGCGTTCTTCTCGCTCATGCTCGTCGGGCCGGCCGTGCTCATCACGTCGACGTCGTACAAGCCCAAGGACCTCGTGCTCGCGCTCCTGCTCACGAGCCTCGGCGCGCTCGCGTTCGCGGTGCTGCTCGGCCTCGCGATCGCATTCTCGCCGTACGCGCCCGTGACCCCGACGACCTACTGACCGTTCCGGCATCGAATCGACCGACATCCGGCCGGACCCGGTCACGCGCAGCGGCCGAGCCGGCGGTGATCGGCGGATGTAGTCGTCAGCGCGTCGCGTCGTCGCCGCGCGTCCGGGCGTCGGACGGACTCGGTTCGTCCGACGTGTGGTCGTCGATCGGTTCGGCCACGTCGTCGATCGATCCGTTCTCGTCGCCGATCGTCTCGTCGTCGGGTGTGGTGGCCACCTCGGCGGTCGTGTGGTCGCCGGCCGGGGTCGCCGCGTCGTCGGTCGCGTCGTCGTCGGGCGTTTGGTTCTCGTCGCCCGTCGCGGCGTCGTCAGGCGTTTCGGCCTCGTCGAGCGTGCGGTCCTCGTCGCGCTCGTCGTCACTGCGCGTGTCGCGCCGTCCGCGCATCTCGGCGATGTCGTCCGCGATGCGATCGCGTTGCGGCTTCAGGAAGATGTACGAGACGCAGAGGCCGATGACGGTGCCCGCGAGCGCGCCCACGACCCAGGCGTACGGCCACGACGGCAGGGCGACGACGACGGCGACGAAGGGAATCGCGAACGCGAGGACCCGGACGACGACGTACAGCAACCAGGCCCGCTTGTGCTCCATCCCACCAGTCTACGAGCGGGTCACCTCACGATTCGGTTGCTGCGGAGACGAAGTGCAGGTGCCACACGCCTGGCTCCCCTACCATTGGTGGACTTCGTCGCACCCCAGCAGACACGAAGGGCCTGACTACCGAAACGGGACACCATGAGCCGCATCATCATCGCCGCAGTCGTCATCGCCGTCGTCGTGACGGTGTATGCGGTGATCGACTGCGCCATGTCCGACGCGTCCCGTGCACGTGTGCTCAAGAAGTCGACGTGGCTGTTCGTGATCCTGCTCGTCCCGATCGTGGGGCCGGTGCTGTGGATCCTCGTCGGTCAGGGGCGCGTCCTCAAGGCCGAGCCGGAGGCGGCGCCGGCCGCGCCGGACGACGACGAGACGTTCCTGCGTTCGATCGGGATCGACGACGGACACGACGAGACCATCCGCCGCCTCGAGGAGGAGCTGCGTGCCCTCGACGACGAGGCGGCGCGCGACGGCCGTCGTCCGGGTGACGACGTGGCGCCGAAGGCGGCCGACGAGGCGGCGCGTTCGGACGGTGACGACGCCGAGGACGACGACGACCCGCACGGCCCGCCCGCGGGTGGCCACCACACGCCGGGGCAACGCCCCGATCACGACGACGGGACGGGTGGCGCCGGCGGCGCGACGCGTGCCTGAGCGGGCACGGCCCGTTCCCGCGACCGCGTTCACCGTCGAGTTCCTGACGGCCGCCGTCCGCGGTGGGCTGACCGACATCGTGGTGTGCCCGGGGTCCCGCTCGCAGGCGCTCGCGCTCGTCGCCGCCGAGCTCGAGCGGGTGGGGGCGATCCGGCTCCACGTCCGCATCGACGAGCGCTCGGCGGGATTCTTCGCGCTCGGGCTCGCGCTCGAGACAGGGCGTGCGACCGCGGTCGTGACGACGTCCGGGACGGCCGTCGCGAACCTGCACCCGGCGATGCTCGAGGCCTTCCACGCGGGCGTGCCGCTCGTCGCGGTGACGGCCGATCGGCCGCCCGAGCTGCTCGGTGTCGGTGCGAACCAGGCGACCGTGCAGCCGGGTGTCTTCGGTTCGCGCATCGCGTGCGTCGACGTCGCACCGCCCTCGGGGGAGCCGGCTGAGGGTGCCTCCGCGCGCGAGCTCGGGCTCCGCGTCGCCCGCGCGTCGGAACCCCTCCACGTCAACATCGCCTTCCGCGATCCGCTCGGGTCGGCCGTGCCGGAGCTCGGCGGGCTCCTCCCGGTCCTCGACGAGGAACGGCGAGCGGTCCCCGAGCCGGCGGCCGCCGCGCGGACGCCGAGCGTGCGGCGCATCGACCCCGCGGACGGCGTCCCGACGCTCGTCGTCGCGGGGGCGGGTGCGGGGGCCGATGCGGAGCGGATCGCGTTCGAGGGCGGCTGGCCGCTCGTCGCCGAGCCGTCGAGCGGCGCGCGCTTCGGGCGCAACCTCGTCGTCGGCGTCGACGAGTTGCTCGGCGACGCCTCCCCGATCGCGCCCCTGCGCGACGCGATCGCGCGCGTGCTCGTGTTCGGCCATCCGACGCTCACGCGCGTCGTCCCCGCGCTCCTGCAGCGTGACGGGGTCGAGGCGATCGGGGTGGGTTCGTCGGGTGGTGAGGACTACTCGCCGGGTCACTCGATCGTCGAGCGGGTCGACCGCATCGAGATCGTGCCCCCGGAGCGGTCGCGGGACGCCGATCCCGTGATCGGTGCGGACGGGCTCGACGTCCGCGGGCGATTGCGCGGGTGGGTCGTCGCGAGTCGACGCCTGCTCGCGGAGCATTCGTCCGATCCGGCAGCGCCCGATCTCGCGGCGCGCGGCTCGACCGAGCACGCGGTCCGCAGCAGGTTCGCGCGCCAGGAGCTCGCGGTGGCGCGGGGGCGTGTCGATCGAGACGTGCTCGTCGACGCCGTCTGGCGTGCGATGTGGCCGCACGATCGTCTCGTGCTCGGCGCCTCCAGCCTCATCCGGGTGCTCGACGGGCGGGCGCCGGGCAAGCCCATCAGGGTGTTCGCGAATCGCGGGCTCGCGGGCATCGACGGCACGATCGCGACGGGGCTCGGGGTCGCGACGGCGAGTCAGCGGTCGGACGAGGCGGCGAGCGCGGCGGGCGTCACGCGCATCCTGCTCGGCGATCTCACGCTCCTGCACGACGCCTCGTCACTCCTCGTCGGTCAGGGCGGCGAGGTCCCGCCGCGTGTGCAGGTCATCGTGGGGGACGATCGCGGCGGTTCGATCTTCGAGGGGCTCGAGGTCGCCGGGATCGCACCGCCGGACGCCTTCGAGCGCGTGCAGCGGACGCCGCAGGAGGTCGATCTCGCGTCGCTCGCTGCCGCCTACGGGTGGGCGTACGTGCGGGCGGAGACGCGCTCCGCGCTCGAGGGTGCGCTCACGTCGCACGAGGCCGATCGGGTGATCGTGCACGTGCCGCTGCCGCGCGACTGATCGGGAGGGCGCGCCGCGACGCGCCGGGCGCGCGTGGTGTGTCGTCGCGGGGGAGCGCGGGGCTACGCTCGGCGCATGCCGCACTTCACGAAGGACATGGCGGAGGTTCTGCGCGTCGGCGAGACGTTCCGCCTCTCGGACATCGACCCCTCCTCGACCCCCGGGTTCGACGGCACGAAGAAGGACGCCGCGAAGATCTTCGACGATCACGACGCCGAGATCGCCGAGCTGCAGGAGCGAATGTACGCGAACGCGCGCGCCGACGAGCCCGGGACGCCGTCGATCCTGCTCGTGCTGCAGGGGATGGACACCTCGGGCAAGGGCGGCATCATCCGCCACGTCGTCGGTGGCGTCGACCCGCAGGGCGTGCGCATCGCGTCGTTCAAGGCGCCGACGGACGAGGAGCGCGCGCACGACTTCCTGTGGCGCATCGAGAAGCAGGTGCCGCCGCGCGGCATCATCGGGGTGTTCGACCGGTCCCACTACGAGGACGTGCTGATCCAGCGCGTCCGTTCGTTCGCTCCGCCGGAGGAGATCGAGCGCAGGTACGGGGCCATCACCGAGTTCGAGGAGCAGCTCGCGTCGGCTGGGACCCACGTCGTCAAGGTCATGCTGCACATCTCGAAGGAGGAGCAGGGCGAGCGCCTCGCGGAGCGGCTCGACCGGCCCGACAAGTACTGGAAGTACAACCCGGGCGACGTCGACGAGCGTGAGCTGTGGCCGGCCTACCAGGAGGCGTACGACATCGCGCTGCGGCGCACGTCCACGACGTCCGCGCCCTGGTACTGCGTGCCGGCGAACCGCAAGTGGTACGCGCGCCTCGTCGTGAAGGGGCTCCTGCTCGACACGCTGCGCTCGCTCGACCTGGGCTGGCCCCCGGCGAAGTTCGACGTGGAGGAGGAGCGTCGCCGCCTGGCGGCGAGCTGACTGCTCCGGGCCCGACCCCGGCCGAGCCGACAGCAGACCCCGCTGCGGTCACCACGCCCGGATCGGCGTGCGGCGGTCACCGCGCCGCGGTGCCGCTGCTGCGATCACGTGCGGTGCCGGTACTGCGGTGCCGTTGCTGCGGTCACGTGCGGTGCCGGTGCTGCGGTCACGGTGCTGCGCATCCCCGCCGCGCGAGCGGACCGAGGTCGTGCCGGAGCCGGAGCCTGATCCGCGACGCAAGAAGCCGGGTTGTTGCTACCGGGCCCCGGGCCCGGTAGCAACAACCCGGCTTTTTGCGCAGCGCGGCGGGGCGTCAGCCTGGCGCGTCAGCCTGGCGCGTCAGCCTGGCGCGTCAGCCTGGCGCGTCAGCCTGGGGTGTCAGCGCGGAGCGAACGCCTCGACGATCGGACGGAATTTCAGTTCCGTCTCGTCGTACTCGTCGGACGCGTCGGATTCCCCCACGATGCCGCCCCCCGCGAACGCCGTCACGGTCCCGTCGGGACGCACCTCCGCCGAGCGGAGCGCGATCGCCCACTCGCCGTCGCCGTTCGCGCCGACCCAACCGACGGGTCCCGCATAGCGTCGTCGGTCGAACGGTTCGAGCCGATCGATCGCGTCGACCGCGAGCGGGGTCGGCGTGCCGCCGACGGCGGCCGTCGGGTGCAGGGCGCCGACGAGATCGAGCACGCCCAGACCGGGTGGCAGGGTGCCGCGGATGTCGCTCGCGAGGTGCCACACGTTGGGGAGCGCGAGGGTGAACGGCTCCCGGCTCGAGGTCAGTCCGGAGCCGGGGTCGTCCTGGGCGTCGAGGCGCGCGAGCGACGCGAGCGCACTGTCGACCGCGTAGCGGTGCTCGCGTCGGTTCTTCGCGCTGTCGAGGAGTGCGTGCTCGAGGTGCGCGTCCTCGTCCGCGTCGGCCCCTCGCGGTGACGTGCCCGCGAGGACGCGCGCGGCGACCTGCCGACCGAGGGATCGGACGAGCGTCTCGGGGCTCGCGCCCGTCATGCCGTCGATCGCGAAGGTCCAGCACTCGGGGTAGGCGGCCTCGAGTCGGGCGATCGCGGTGCGCCGGTCGGCGTCCACGGGGATCCTGCCCACGAGGTCACGGGCGAGGACGATCTTCGACAGCTCACCGGACCGGATGAGCGCGATCGCCTCCTCGACGGCGCGGCGGTGCGCGTCCGGGGTCATGCGGCCGTCGACGAACGCGGTCGACGCGTCCGTGCCCGTCGCGGTGCGCTGCGGGAGCTGCGGAACGGGCTCCGAACCGTCCGCCGTCACGGCCGTGAGGAATCCGCGTCCGCCGCGACGTCCGACGACGGTCGCGGGCACCTCGAGCACGCTCGGCGCCCGCGATCTGCCGGAGAAGGCGATGGCGCCGAGCGCGACGAGACCCGAGCCGATGAGGCCGGCCTCGTCGTCGACCTCGGCGCGCGCGGTGAGCGCGTTCCACGCGCGCGTCGCGGTGGCGATGCGCTCGGGGCCGTGGGATTCGCCCCGCCACGCGGTACCGAGACCGACGAGCCCTTCGCCGCGCCGCGACCAGACGGTCGGCGATGCGGGATCGGCGCGGGTGAGCAGCGCTCCTGGGTCGTCGATCTCGACGGTTCGCGCGCGCAGGCGGATCGGATCGGGGCGCGACATGCTCCGAGGGTATCGCCCGGCCGGGCCGCAGCCGTCCGGACGGACGGTGGGCGTGTGGCGCGTACGTGACCGTCACGACGCGTCCCACGTGCGTGTGCGGTGACCGTGGCGGCGGCGTCGGGACGGTCACCCGTGGGACAGCCGCTGATCGGCCGGGCGACAGACCCCGCGGCCGCCCGCCCGCGTAGGATGTGCGATGTGACGAAAGCCGACCTTGAGAAGCGCCCGAGCCAGGTGTCCGCGATGTTTGACCGCGTGTCGACCCACTACGACCGCACGAACGACGTCCTGAGCCTCGGTGCCGCCCCCCTCTGGCGTCGACAGACGCGGCTCGCGGTCAAGGCGCGGCCGGGCGAGCGCGTGCTCGACGTCGCTGCGGGGACGGGCACGATGTCGGCCCTGTTCGCGGAGGACGGCGCGAAGGTCACCGCGCTCGACTTCTCACACGGCATGCTCGAGGAGGGCGTGCGTCGTCACGGCGGCGACGCCGGGATCACGTTCGTGCACGGTGACGCGACGCAGCTGCCCTTCGAGGACGGCACCTTCGACGCGACGACGATCAGCTTCGGGCTGCGCAACGTGCAGCAGCCGAAGCTCGCGCTCGCCGAGATGCGGCGCGTGACGAAGCCGGGTGGTCGCATCGTCGTGAGCGAGTTCTCGACCGTCACGAACCCGGTTGTGCGTGTGGGCTACGACGTCTACATGGCCACGCTCATGCCGCTCGTGGTGCGGCTCGTGTCGTCCGACCCCGAGGCCTACGAGTACCTCCACGAGACCATCCAGGCATGGCCCGATCAGCCGACGCTCGCCGCCTGGCTCCGCGGTGCCGGGTTCGAGCGCGTGAAGTACCGGAACCTCTCGTCGGGGATCGCGGCGCTGCACAAGGGCTTCGTGCCCACTGGGGCATGACCCCGGTCGACGGTTCAGATCCCGGCGCGGTGCCGGGACACCCACAGCCACATCAGGAGACGATGCGCGTGAAGCAGCCCAGCACCGAACAGCGCCGCCCGTCACGCGGCATCGTTCGATCCGGGGTGGCCGGTTCCCTGTTCCAGGGGCCCGACGAGACCGAGCTGCGGGAGTCCATCGAACACGGGCTCGAACGGGTCGAGGAGCTGCTGCACCGCGAGGTGCACTTCGCGGACGAGGTCGCCGACGTCGTGACCTCGCACCTCATGATCGCGGGCGGCAAGCGCATGCGCCCCATGCTCACGCTGCTGACCTCGCACACGGGGCCGAACCCCGTCTCCGACGACGCGATCACGGCGGCCGCGGCGGTGGAGATCACGCACCTCGCGTCGCTCTACCACGACGACGTCATGGACGAGGCGGATCTGCGCCGCGGCGTCACGGCGGCCCACCTCAATTGGGGCAACTCCATCGCGATCCTCGCGGGCGATCTGCTGTTCGCCCGCTCGAGCCTCATCTTCACCGAGCTCGGTCCCGTCTACATCCGGCTCCAGTCCCGCACGTTCGAGCGCCTCGTGCTCGGGCAGATGCGTGAGACGGTCGGGCCGCGCGAGGGGGAGGACCGCGTCGAGCACTACGTCCAGGTGCTCGCCGACAAGACCGGCTCGCTCATCGCGGCCGCCGCGCAGTTCGGCGGCATGGCCTCCGGCGCGGACGACGAGGTCGTCGCGGCGCTCGCCGCGTACGGCGAGGCGATCGGCGTGGCGTTCCAGATCGCGGACGACGTGATCGACCTCTCGGCCGACCGCGAGGCGACGGGCAAGGTCGCCGGGACGGACCTCCGGGCGGGTGTCGAGACCCTCCCCGTGCTGTTGCTCGAGCGTCGCGCCGACGAGGATCCCGCCGCGGCCGAGCTGCTGGAGCGCATCCGGACCCGTGTCGCGGGAGCGGACGCGGAGGACCCGCAGGTCGCGGCGATCGTCGCGGAACTCCGGGCGCACGACGTGACCAGGGCCACGACCGACGAGGCCTCCGCATGGGTGGATCGCGCGATCGCCGCGCTCGCCCCGCTTCCCGACGGCGCAGTGACCGATGCGCTCATCCGTTTCGCGGGCGACGTCGTCGCCCGCGACCGCTGAGCCGCCGGCACCCCGCCGCGCGAACACGATCCAGGAGGACCCATGACGAAGCTGCGCCTTGCCATCATCGGAGCAGGCCCGGCGGGCACGTACGCCGCCGACATCCTGTTGAAGGCGGAGCGCTCGTTCGACGTGTCGATCGATCTGTTCGATCGGCTGCCCGCCCCGTACGGACTCGTCCGATACGGTGTCGCCCCCGATCACCCCCGTATCAAGGGCATCATCCGCGCGCTGCGCGAGGTGCTCGACTCGGGCGACATCCGGGTGTTCGGCAACGTCGACATCGGCACCGATCTCACGCTCGACGATCTGCGTCGGCACTACCACGCCGTCATCTTCGCGACGGGCGCCATCCGTGACGCTCCGCTCGACATCCCGGGGATCGAGGCGGCGGGCAGCTACGGTGCGGCGGACTTCGTGAACTGGTACGACGGGCACCCCGACGCGCCGCGGACCTGGCCGCTCGAGGCCGAGTCGATCGCGGTCGTCGGGAACGGGAACGTCGCCCTCGACATCGCGCGCGTGCTCGCCAAGCATGCGGACAACATGTTGCCGACCGAGATCCCCGCGAACGTGTACGAGGGGTTGAAGGCGAACCCCGTGACCGACGTGCACGTGTTCGGTCGTCGGGGGCCGCACCAGGTGAAGTTCACGCCGCTCGAGCTGCGCGAGCTGGGCGAGGTGCCGGACGTCGACGTGCTCGTCGACGAGGCCGACTTCGATCGCGATCCGTCGGCGGCGGACGAGGCGAAGGCCAACAAGCAGCTCATGGTCATCGACCGCATCTTCGGCACGTGGCGAAAGCGTGCCGAGGCAGGGGAGAACACCGCGTCCCGGCGCATCCACCTGCACTTCTACTCGCGACCCGACGAGGTGCTGACGGAGGACGGTCGCGTGAGCGCATTGCGCATCGAGCGCACCGAGCCGGTCGGTTCGGGTGGCGTCGAGGGGACGGGGGAGTTCCGTGACGTCCCGGTGCAGGCCGTGTACCGCGCGGTCGGGTACTTCGGTTCGCCGCTCGCGGGCGTGCCGTTCGACGAGCTTCGGGGCGTCATCCGCAACGAGGGCGGACGTGTCGTCGACGAGCACGGTGAGCAGGTGCACGGGTTGTACGCGACGGGGTGGATCAAGCGTGGGCCGGTCGGGCTCATCGGGCACACGAAGTCGGATGCGATGGAGACGGTGCAGCATCTGGTCGCCGACGAGTCGACGTGGTGGACTCCCGAGGAGCCCGACGAGGCGTCCGTCGTCGAGCTGCTGCGCGCCCGCGGGGTCGAGTGGACCGATCTCGACGGGTGGCACCGCCTCGATGCGCACGAGATCGGTCTCGGGCAGCCCGAGGGGCGGGAGCGGATCAAGGTCGTCGATCGGAGCGAGATGGTCCGCGTCTCCCGCGCGAACTCGGGCGACTCGGGGTTTCAGGGATGATGTTATGGCGTGGGGAGTTCTCCCCATACGCAGTGACGGCACGGGTGTCATAGGCTCAACTCACGCGCAGAGAGCGTAACCGAGTGCGAAGCTCAGGACTTCACACTCCACTCGCTTCAGCCGGCGGCAGGGGCCGCGCCAATTCAAAGGTCTGTCGCGACCTTGGCGTGTTTCTGGGGGAGCTCCGCCGCCGGCTGAACCATTCTCGGGGCCTGATTCCACGTGTGGATTCCGGCCCCGCTCGTGCGTTCGTGGGCTGTGGACAATCGGATTCCGGCGTCAGCGCGGCCATACCATAAGGTGTGGTGGGGTACTGCCCCGTCTTTGGCTAGTGCGTTTGCGCAGCGATCGCTTCCGAGGCGGGTTTCGGGCCGTTCGCCGTGCGACGAGGGGGAGGTCTCCGGTGGGCGATGTGGAGTCGCGCAGGGCGCGTGCGATCCTTCGGCTGCGCAAGCGTCAGTCGTCGGTCGTGTCGGCATTGCTCGGTGACTTCGCGTCGACCGGTGCTGCCCCGACGTCCCGCGTCGGGTGGTTCGTTGATCCCGAGGGTGAGGATCACGCCGTCCAGCGGCTCGTCGTGGAGCTGCCGCCCCGAGCGGGGCAGTTCGACCCCAACGAGGTCGACGCGGCGGTCGTTGCGGTGTTCGAGGACGACGTGTCGATCGATCGTCGCGCGAAGTCGGACGGCGGCCTGCGCGTCGATGTGCGGCTCCCATCGTGCGCACTGCACTCCGTCACGCTGCTGCACGGGGGCAGGGTGTTGCAGATCACGAGCTTCAGCGGCGCACTCGCGCCGTCGGATGAACTCGTGGAGGAGACGCTCGGGGCGCCACCCGAGCGCTGCGGTGGTTCGGGGGAGGGCGACCCGCGGGAGGATGCGCGCGTGCGCGCCCTCGACGACGAGGACGAGGTGCTCGGCCCGGACTACGGCTACGTGTTGCGCTTCGGGCGCGGCACGGTTCGTCGCTGACGTCGTCTCAGGCGCTCACTGGATCACGCTCGTGAGGCGAGCGACGTTGTCGACGGCCCGGCCGAGCAGTGGCCGATCGAGCCATTCCGCGAGCGTGAGTTCGCGCGAGCGCTGCCGGTAGCCGTTCTCGATCTCGCGCACACGGTCGACGAACGTGGAACCGTGCACGAGGAGCATGAGCTCCGCATTGAGGGTGAACGACCGCATGTCCATGTTGCTCGAACCGATGAGGGTGACGGCGTCGTCGATCGTGCAGTGCTTCGAGTGGAGGATGTAGGGCGCCCGATACAGCCAGATGCGCACGCCCGCGCGCAGGAGGGCCTCGTAATACGAGCGCTGCGCGTGGTAGACGAAGAACTGGTCGCCGATCTCGCCGACGAACAGTTCGACCTCGACGCCGCGCTGCACGGCCGTCGTGATCGCGTAGAGCAGCGAGTCGTCGGGCACGAAGTAGGGGCTCGCGATGACGATGCGCTTCTCGGCGGAGTAGAACGCCTGGTTGAAGAGGCGGAGGTTGTTCTCGTTCTCGTAGCCGGGACCGGAGGGGACGAGCTGGCACGCGTAGCCCTCGCTGCGGTCGCCGGCGGCCCGTACCCATTCGGGTGCCGACGGTTCGAGGAGTTCGCCCGTCTCACCGAACCAGTCGGAGATGAAGACGGCGTTCGCCCCGGCGGCCATGGGCCCCTCGATGCGAAGCGACAGGTCCTTCCACTGCAGTTTCGATCCGCGTTTGTGGTAGTCGCGGGCGATGAGGTTCTGCGAGCCCATGTATGCGACGCGTCCGTCGATCGCGACGATCTTCCGGTGGTTGCGGAGGTCGATGCGTTGGATGCCACCCTGCCAGGGCCAGATGGAGAGTGTCGGGTGCCACTCGCAGCCGATCTCACGCAGGCGTTGCTTCATGCGGCGGTAGCCGCGGTAGCGGAAGGAGCCGATGTGGTCGTAGAGCACCCGGACGGTGACGCCGCGGCGGGCGGCACGTTCGAGGGCATCGAAGAACGGGGCGGTGATCTCGTCGTACGACATCGCGTAGAAGAGGACGTGGATCGTCTCGGTCGCGGTGTCGAGCTCGTCGGCGATCGTGCGGATCGTGCGGTTGTAGCTCGAGTGCAGTTCGAGGCGGTTGTCCTCGGCGAGCGGGATCGCGGTCAGGTTGCGGTTGAGGCGCACGAGCTGTCCGAACCACGCGGGGTCGTCGAGCGACATGTGCGACTCGTCGATCTCCGCGGTCGCTTCGCGCACGATATCGTCGACCTGGGCCTGCATGCGTCGCCGGCGCGTCGGCAGCTGGTTGGTGCCGAACAGATAGAAGAGGACGAGCCCGAGCCCGGGCATGAGATAGACCGCGAACAGCCATGCGAGCGCGGTCGTCGGACGGCGGTTGTTCGGGACCGTGACGATCGCGATGAGGATGATCGCGGCGCCGATCCCGTAGACGGCGATCGACACCCATCCCTGGGCGTCGAAGAACCACGAGACGGGGTCGATCACGGCCGTGGGGGTCGGAGCCGGGTCAGCGGAAGTTGACGAACTGGAGGTCGATGTCGACGTCGGCCGACTTCAGGAGGCGCATGGTCTCCTGGAGGTCGTCGCGGCTCTTCGACTGGACACGCAGCTCGTCACCCTGGATCTGGCTCTTGACCGACTTCGGGGCCTCGTCCCGGATGAGCTTCGAGAGCTTCTTCGCGTTCGCCTGGTCGATGCCCTCCTTGAGCGACGACTCGATGCGGTACTCCTTGCCGGACGCGAACGGCTCACCCGAGTCGAGGGTCTTGAGCGAGAAGCCGCGCTTGATGAGCTTGGTCTGCAGGACGTCGAGGACGGCCTTGACGCGTTCCTCGGACGAGGCCTTGAGGAGGATCTTCTCGCCGGACCACTCGACCGAGGCGCCCGTGCCCTTGAAGTCGTATCGCTGGTCGATCTCCTTCCGGGTCTGGTTGACGGCGTTCTCCGCTTCCATGTGGTCGACCTTGCTCACGACATCGAACGTTGCATCTGCCATGGCCCGATCGTACCGGGGCGGCGTGTCGGGGGTGTGGTGGCTCGCGCGGTGCCGGAGTCGGAACGCGTACCGCCCGCGACAGGCCGTGCGCATCCGATTTCGCGATTCCGCGTCCGGCCCGGTAGGCTCGTCGCTGCACGTTCGCGCCCTGGCGCCTGCATGCGGCGAGTTACCCTAGCGGCCAAAGGGATCTGACTGTAAATCAGACGGCTCAGCCTTCGGGGGTTCGAATCCCTCACTCGCCACCGCCACGAGGGCCCCGGCACGATCCGATCACGGATCGCCGGGGCCCTCGAACGCGTTCGTGACCAATGGTGTCCGTGGCCCGCGGGATCAGTCCTGTGCACATGCGCAACTCGTGCCCCGTCTCTGCGGCGTGTCGGCGACGAGTGTGAGAATTCCCTGATAATCCTCCGAATTCGTCCGCGCGCCGCTGCTACGGTCAATGGATATCCCGCTCGAAGGTTTTCTGGATGGAAGGAGAGGTCTCATGGGCTTCATCGCGTTTTTGCTCCTCGGACTCATCGCAGGCGCCATCGCGAAGGCGATCCTGCCCGGCAAGCAGGGTGGCGGCTGGATCGCGACGCTCCTGCTCGGGGTGGTCGGTGCACTGCTCGGTGGATGGCTCGGCGGACTGCTGTTCGGCGTCGACATCAACGAGTTCTTCAGCATCTCCACGTGGTTGCTCGCGATCGGTGGCTCGCTCATCGTCCTGCTGATCTGGGGACTCATCACCGGACGCAAGTCGAGGAGCTGACACCCGCTCGACACGACGAGGCCCGGACCGCGAACGCGGTCCGGGCCTCGTGCTCGGTGCGGCGACGACATCGACGGGACGCTGCTCCCGTCGGGGCGAGGACCGGGGCTGAGGCACGCACCACGGTCACCGTCCGACGGATCATCGCCACACGCCTCGCCCGCCCGGAATTCCGGGCGACGCGCCGTCTCGGGAGCACCGCTCGGCGATATCATCGAGGGGAACGCCCTGGTCGTGGCGCGGTCGCACCACGGGGCACGACGAGAGGAACCTCATGAAGGCAGCTCGCTACTACGGCAACCGCGACATCCGCATCGAGGACATCGATGCACCCGCGGTCGAGCCGGGCACGGTCGCGATCGACGTCGCGTGGTGCGGCATCTGCGGGACGGACCTCCACGAGTACCTCGACGGGCCGATCTTCGTGCCCGAGCACGGTCACCCGCACCCCATCTCGGGGGAGTCGGCGCCCATCACGCTCGGGCACGAGTTCTCTGGTGTCGTCGCGGAGCTCGGCGAGGGGGTCGACGACCTGCAGGTGGGCGACCACGTCGTCGTCGAGCCCTACATCATCCGGGACGACGTCGACACGGGGCCCGAGAGCCACGACTACCACCTGTCGCCCGACATGAACTTCATCGGCCTCGGTGGGCGGGGCGGCGGGCTCGCGGAGCGCATCGTCGTGAAGCGTCGCTGGGTGCACCCCGTCTCGAAGGACGTGCCGCTCGACGAGGCCGCACTCATCGAGCCGCTCTCGGTCGCGTACCACGCGGTCGAGCGCTCGGGCGTCTCGGCCGGTCAGGTCGCGCTCGTCGGCGGTGCGGGGCCGATCGGCGCCCTCACGGCCGCCGTCCTCACGGCGCTCGACGTGACGGTCATCGTCTCCGAGCTCAGCGAGTTGCGCCGCCAGCGCGTGCTCGATGCGGGTGTCGCGGCCCACGCGATCGACCCGAGCAAGGTCGATGTCGTCGAGGAGGTGCGCCGTCTGACCGATGGTCGCGGTGCGGACGTCGCGTTCGAGTGCACGAGCGTGCAGCCGGTCCTCGACACGCTCGTCGAGGCGCTGCGTCCGACGGGCGTGCTCGTGATCGTGTCGATCTGGGGCAAGCGCGCCGAGATCGACCTGCACAAGGTCGTCATGAAGGAGCTCGATGTGGGCGGCACGATCGCCTACGTGAACTCGCACCCCGCGACGATCGAACTCGTCGAGTCGGGCAAGATCGATCTGAAGCCGTTCATCACGGGCAAGATCGGTCTCGACGGACTCGTCGAGGAGGGTTTCGACACCCTCATCAACCGCAACGAGACGGCCGTGAAGATCCTCGTGTCCCCGTCGGGCGAGGGTCTCTGACGGTCCGACCCCGTCGGCGCGACCGACAGCACGACGGCGCCCTCCCCGCGATCGCGGGGAGGGCGCCGTCGTTCGTCGCGGACTACTCCGCGTCGAGGTCGGTCTCGAGGAGCGTCTTCAGCTCGGCGAGGGCGGCGTCGGCGCCGTCACCCTCGGCCTTGAGCGTCACGACCGTGCCGTGTGCGGCGCCGAGGCCCATGAGCGAGAGGATGCTGCCCGCGTTGAGCGCCGGGCCGTCACCCACCTGGATCGTGACGGGCACGGACTGCTTCTGCACGGCCTCGACGAAGAGCTTCGCGGGACGTGCGTGGAGCCCCGAGGCGCTCGCGACGGTTGCCTGGACTTCTGCCATGGTCTGTTCCTTTCGGTGGCGTTGATCGATTCTGTCTGATTCGTGCGCCGCCGTGTTCGGGTCGCGCACAGTTCGGCTCAGGCGGCGACGGCGACGGCGTCCGCGCCGGCCTCGACCGGCTGCGGGCGGCGACGCGTGAATCGCTTGAGGAGCAGCACGAGCCCGGCCGTCACGATCGAGCCGATGACGATCGCGATGATGAACCAGAGCAGGTTGCCGATCGCGAAGAACACGAAGATGCCGCCGTGCGGGGCCTGCGACGTGACGCCCATGCCCATCGAGATCGCGCCCGTGACCGCACCGCCGACGATCGTCGCGGGGATGATGCGCAGCGGGTCGGCCGCGGCGAACGGGATCGCGCCCTCGCTAATGAAGGCGGCACCGAGCAGCCAGCCGGCCTTGCCGTTCTCCCGCTCGACCGGGGAGAAGAGCTTCGGGGCGACGAGGGTCGCGAGTGCGAGGCCGATGGGCGGCACCATGCCGGCGCCCATGACGGCGGCCATGATGAGCCACGGCGTCTGGTCGTTCACGGAGCCGAGGCCGAGCCCCGCGACGGCGAACGAGTAGGCGACCTTGTTGATCGGTCCGCCGAGGTCGAAGCACATCATCGCGCCGAGCAGCAGGCCGAGCACGACCGCGCCCGTGCCCGTGAGGCTCGAGAGCCAATCCGTGAGGCCGCTCATGAGCAGCGCGATGGGACCGCCGAGGAAGAGCACCATGAGGCCGGAGGCGAAGATCGACGCGAGCAGCGGGATGATGACGACGGGCATGAGGCCCGCGAGCCAGCGCGGCGGCTTGAGCGTCGTGAGCCACCACGCGGCGAGTCCGCCGAGGAGGCCGCCGACGAGACCGCCGAGGAAGCCCGCGTTCATGAGCACGGCCACGGCACCGGCGACGAAGCCGGGTGCGATACCCGGGCGGTCGGCGATCGCGAACGCGATGTACCCGGCCAGGACGGGCACGAGGAAGCCCATGCTCGCGCCACCGATCGCGAAGGCGACGGCACCGAGGTAGGTGCCGAGTCCGCCCTCGGGAAGGTTCCAGAGCGAGTTCTGGAGGATGATGTCGCCCGCGTTCTCGCTGATCGAGTACCCGCCGAGCAGGAAGCCGATCGCGATGAGCAGACCGCCACCCGCGACGAACGGGATCATGTAGCTGACGCCCGTCATGAGCCAGCGCTGGATGCGTGCGCCGACGCGCTCGCGATCGGTCGACTCCTCGGCCGCCTCTGCGTTGCCCGCACCCGCGACACGCTTCGCGGAGGGGTCGGCCGCCGCGGTCACCGCACGGGCGATGAGATCGTCGGCCTGGTCGATGCCGCGCTTGACCGGCACCTGGATGACGGGCTTGCCCGCGAACCGGGCGCGGTTGCGCACGTCGACGTCGGTCGCGAAGATCACGGCGTCGGCGTCCCGGACGATCGCCGGGTCGAGCGGCGTGACGGCCGTCGCACCCTGTGGCTCGACGTGGAACTCGACGCCCGCCTTCTTCGCGGCGGCGGTGAGCGCGTCGGCGGCCATGAACGTGTGGGCGATGCCGGTGGCGCAGGCCGTGACGGCCACGATGCGCGGCGTGCGGCTGCCGTCCGGCGCGGTGTCGACGGCCGCGTCCGCATCGGTGCCGGCCGGCGCGGGGGTCGGTGCGGCGGCCGGCGCGGGCGCGTCGCTCAGGGCCCCGTCGACGAGCGCGACGATGTCGTCGCGCGTCGCCGCGTCGCGGAGCGCCTGCGTGAACTCGGGCTTGATGAGCGACCGCGCGAGCTTCGAGAGCATCGACAGGTGCGCGTCGTCGGCCCCCTCGGGTGCCGCGATGCAGAACACGAGGTCGGCGGGACCGTCGGGCGCGCCGAAGTCGACGCCGGGTCGAAGGCGCGCCATGGCGAGCGTCGGCGCCGTGACGGACGCGGAGCGGCAGTGGGGGATCGCGATGCCGCCGGGGATGCCGGTGGCGTCCTTGGCCTCGCGGGCGAGGGCATCGGCGGCGAGCTCGTCGGCATCGGTCGCGCGTCCCTGTGACACCACGAGTGCGGCGAGCGCGCGGATCACGTGCTCCGCATCGGGCCCCAGATCCCGGTCGAGCTCGACGAGCTCGGGGGTGATCAGTTCGGACATCGGTGTCTCCTCTTTCTTCCTCGGTGTCAGCGTGTCCGCGTGGACACGTCGGTGATCGTGATGTTCTCGGGCCGGGTGTCGGCGCGGGCGGGCAGGGTCGAGCCCGGGAGTGCGGCCGCCGCGGCACCCTGCGCGACGGCCTGGGCGAGGGCGCCGTCGGTGCCCTGCCCCTCGGCGGACGCGAGCAGGAATCCCGCGAGCGACGAGTCGCCCGCCCCGACCGTGGAAACGGCCCGGATGCGTGGCGATGCGGCGAACCGTGCGCCACCGGACTCGACGAGCAGGGCACCCGTCGCGCCCAGCGTGACGAGTGCGGCTCGGGCGGCCCCGAGCGACTCGGTGGCGATGCGGGCCGCGAGTTCGGGGGAGGCCTCGAGTGCCTCCGGGTCGCCGTGTCCCGCGAGTTCGGCGAGTTCCTCGGCGTTCGGCTTGATGAGGTCGATGGGCTCGTCGCCGTGCACGAGGTGGCGGAGCGGAGCGCCCGAGCTGTCGACGGCGATGCGCGGTGCCGCGGCACCGAGTTCCGAGCGGACGCGCGACACGAGGGTCGTATAGGTGTTCGCGGGGAGGCCTGCCGGCAGCGAGCCGGCGATCACGAGCCAGGCGGCCCCTCGGCAGGCCGCGACGACGGCGGCGCCGAGCGCGTCGAGTTCGGCCTCGTCGAGGCGCGGCCCGGGCTCGTTGAGCTTCGTCGTCGTGCCGTCGGGCTCGGTGACCGCGATGTTCGTTCGCACCGTGCCCGTCACTGGGACGGCGAGGTGCGGGAGCCCCGAGGCCGCGACGAGGCGCGTGAACGCGTCGTCGGCCGCAGCGGGGAAGACGGCGAGCGTCTCGACGCCCGAGGCCGCGAGGGCCCGCGAGACGTTGACGCCCTTGCCGCCCGCCTGCACGTCGCTCCGCGCGGCACGCTGCACGTCGCCGCGGCGCAGCGCGCCGGTGAGTTCGATGGTCCGGTCGATCGCGGGGTTCGCGGTCAGGGTGACGATCATGCGAGCACCACCTCGACGCCGGCGCCCTCGAGCGCGTCGGCGAGCGACGCGTCCGGGGCGCTGTCGGTCACGAGCCCGTCGAGTTCGTCGAGCGTCGCGAATCGCGTGAGCGCTTCCGCGCCGAACTTGCTGGCGTCCGCGACGGCGATGGTGCGGCGGGAGGAACGCACCATCTGCCGCTTCACGGCGGCCTCGTCCGGGTCGGGGGTCGACAGGCCGAAGGCCGATGCGACGCCGTTCGTACCGATGAAGGCGAGGTCGGTGCGCATGTCCTGCAGCTGCTCGATCGTCGTGGGGCCGACGGCGGCGGCCGTGAGGCCACGGACCCGACCGCCGAGGGCGACGAGCCCGATCGCCGGATTGCCCGCGAGTCGTGCGATGACGGGGACCGAGTTGCTGATGACGGTCAGTGCCGCGACCTCGGCGGCGGGTCGAGCGGCGAGCTTCTCGGCGACGAGTTCGGTCGTGCTGCCGGCGTCGAGCAGGAGCGTGCCCGCGAATCGCGGCGGCACCATCGCGGCGGCGGCCACGGCGATCGCGCGCTTCGCATCGAGGTCCTGCGCGGAGCGCTCGGACAGGTCGCGCTCCGTCGTGCTCCCACGGTCCGCGGCCACGGCACCGCCGTGGACACGGCGGACGTCACCGATGCTCTCGAGCCGATCGAGATCACGGCGGATCGTCTCGGTGGTGACCTGCAGTCGCTCGGCGAGTTCGGCCACCGAGGCCCGCCCGGCCGTTGTCACGAGGCGCTCGATCTGCGCCTGCCGCTCCGTTGCGTACATCCCGTCCTCCGTTGGTCGTCGTGTGACGAGCGTACGCCCCAAACACAGGTAAAACAAGATAAACAAAGAAAAAACCACAGATGCACAGATCGCTTCCCGCTCGCCTCACCATGGCGCCCACCCGCTGGATCGCTACGCTCGGGGTATGACGACCTCCAGCACGGTCCCGTCCGAGGATCCCGACGCCCGCCGGATCGCCGATGCGGTGTCCGAGTCGGAACTCGAGCGGCTGCGCGCGCTCGCGGTCGACGTCGCGCTCGAGGCCGGCGCGCTCGCGCGTGATCGACGTCTGCACGGCGTGGAGGTCGCCGACACGAAATCGTCGCCCGTCGATGTCGTGACGGAGGTCGATCGTGAGGTGGAGGCCGTCGTCCGTGCGCGCCTCGCCGCAGCCCGGCCCGACGACGGATTCTTCGGCGAGGAGTCCTCGCCCACGGAATCCGCGGGGGATTTCACGTGGATCGTCGATCCGATCGACGGCACCGTCAACTACCTGTACGGGATCCCGGCGTACGCGGTCTCGATCGCACTCGTCGCGGGCGATCCTGCGTCGGATGCGTACGCGACGCTCGTTGGTGTCGTGGTCAACCCCGCGCTCGGCGAGTGCTTCACCGCCGTTCGGGGTGGCGGGGCCGAACTCGGCGGCGCGCCCCTCGCGTGCAGCACGCAGACCGACCTTTCGCTCGCCCTCGTCGGAACCGGATTCGGGTACGAGGCAGATCGTCGCGGACGTCAGGCCGTCGCCTGGGCCGCGCTCGCCCCGCGCGTGCGGGACCTCCGCCGGATGGGGGCGGCCGCGCTCGATCTGTGCAACGTCGCGGCCGGTCGATACGACCTCTACTACGAGGCGGGGACCAATGCGTGGGATCACGCGGCCGGCGCGCTCATCGCGCGCGAGGCCGGTGCCCGTGTCACCGGCGGCGAGGGGTTGCGTGAGTCGCGTCGGCTCGTGATCGCGGGGCCCGAGGTGCTCGTCGAGGCGTTCGAACGCATCGCGCCGGCCGAGGTCGCGCTCGAGCTCGGCTAGGCGGACGCTCAGTCGAAACCGCACGAGCCGGCAGCCGAGTCATGCCCCGAAAATCGGGGGCTTGTACAGTCGAATCTGCGCCATCGTCCAACTCGTCTTGATCTTTCCGTGATCGTACCGTTACCATTTACGAGTCCGTTACCCGACCGCCGAGGACCGCACCCTGTGACTTCATCGCCTGACTGCTCGCCGAAGGCCGCAGACGCCACGCTTTCACGACGAGCGATCCGTGAGGCCGAGCGTGCTGCGAAGTCCTCGGAGCCGGCAGTGGCGACCCGGCGGGCCCGCCGTGACGCGGCCGAGAGCGTGACGCCGAACGCGGCGGCGGTCGAGGCCGCCTCGGCCTCGCAGGCGGCTCCCGCGCCCGTGACCAGCTCACGTATCGCTCCTGAGGCACCCGCCGTCGCTCCGGTGGCCCCGGTGTCGACCGAGTCGACCGAGACGGGCGAGGTGACGCGGCTCTCGCGTCGAGCGCGTCGTGCCGCGGAGAACGCCGACCGTCCGGCACCCGCGCCCGAGGTCCACGACACGCTGCCCGTCGACCCGCCCGCCGCGCGTGTGCGTCGTCGCGCGTCGGAGTCCGTCGCGCCCACCGAGCCGACGCGCGCCTCGGGGCGCCGCGCGCTCCGGCAGGAGTCCGGCTCGGCACCCTTCACGGCGCCCGACGCCACCCCTCGGCCGGGCGTCGCACAGGCTCGTCCGACCGAGCGGCCCGATGTCGCGTCGACCGCGGCTCCCCGTTCGGAGGCGCCCGCTCGTCTCGTCGCGCACCGTGGTCCCCGCCCGGTCGCCCAGGCGCCGAGCGAGCCCGGCCGCCCGCTCGCCGAGCGCGAAGCGGCCCGGCGCGCACCCGCCGTCGAGCGTCCCGCCGCTCCCGCCGACGCCGACCGGAAGCCCGCCCTCGTCGCGGCCCCGGCGCCCGTCGTGAACATCGAGTCGTCGCCCCGTGAGCGTTCGACCCGTGCACGGTCCGCCCAGGAGCCCACGCCCGAGCCGTCGTACGCGCCGACCGCGGAGTTGTCCGTCGTCGAGTCCGCCGCCCGGGGTGCGGGTGCACCGGTCGTCGCCGACGACGTCCAGCCCGTGGCGGTGGCGCTCGTCCCCGCCACGCGGAACGACGGACGGCGTTCGTCCACGCGGCGCACTGTTCCGGCCGCGGTCGTTCCGAGCCGTGTCGAGCACATCGCTCCCGTCATCGAGCCGCTCGAGTCGGACGTCGATGCCGACATCGAGATCCCACTGAGCTTCCGACGCAACGCGGCCGCCCTGCAGCCGGTCGCGCGGGGTCGCGGCTCGTCCCGCGCGTTCGTGCGTGTCAAGCGCGGCAGCCCGGCGAAGCGTCGGGGCGCGGTCGTCCGCGGTGCGGCCGGCGTCGCCGCGCTCGGATTCGCGGCGAGCGTCGCGGTCTCCACCACGCTCCCCGCCAATGCCGTGAGCGAGGTGCCCGGTATCGGCGACAGCGTCGCCGACGGTGCGAACATCGACGGTCAGACCCTCACGGTCGGGGCGGATCTCGCGGACGAGAGCGTCGACCGCGACGAGGGCTACGCCGTCGCGACGATGGGCACGGCGACGGCCTTCAACATGGCGACGGGTATCAAGCGGCCCGACGCCAACGCGTACTCGAACGACCTCACCTCGGCGGTGCAGTGGCCGTTCCCGGTCGGCGTCATCATCTCCGACTACTTCGGTTCGCGGACGGCTCCGTGCTCGGGCTGCTCGAGCGACCACAAGGGCGTCGACTTCACGCCCGGCGAGGGCACGCCCATCGGTTCGATCGCGGCCGGTCGCGTCGTCGCCGTGTTCCCGACCGACGGCGGTGGGCTCGGAGTCCACGTCATCGTCGAGCACGTCATCGACGGCGTCACGTACCAGTCGGTCTACGGTCACATGCTCGAGGGTTCGGTCGCCGTCCAGGTCGGCCAGGTCGTCAACGTCGGTGACGAGCTCGGCAAGGTCGGGAACACGGGCTCGTCGACGGGTGCCCACCTGCACCTCGAGGTGCACCAGGGCGACGTGAAGATCGACCCGTTCGCCTTCCTCAAGGCCAAGAACGTTCCGCAGACGACCGTCGTGCGGCCGGATGCGCCCGTGCAGGCGTAGGTGGTGAGCGTGGCACCCGCGAGGTGCTATGCTCGACCGGTGCCATTTCGAGCCACAAGCCCGAACGGCATCTCGCCCCGATAGCTCAGTGGTAGAGCACTTCCATGGTAAGGAAGGGGTCGTCAGTTCAATCCTGACTCGGGGCTCCATCGCACCGCTCTACCGGCGGCGTGATACGGCTGGGTAGCTCAGTTGGTGAGAGCGCACGACTCATAATCGTGAGGTCGCGGGTTCAAGCCCCGCTCCAGCTACAGACGGAACCCCCGGCGGATCGCCGGGGGTTCTCGCGTTCACGAGGCCCCGCACCGGTGATGGCGACGTGGCGGACGACGCGCGCACGGCCGGATCCCGATCGGAATCCGGCCGTGCGCGCGTTTCATGCGTGCCACGTTGGTGGATCGTCGGGCGACGGCCGCAGCCGCGGCACGAGGCGCTCGACCTCGTCCAGGATGCGCAGCGACTCGATGCTCTCGGCGAGCGGCATGAGCGGCGACTCGGTCGACCCGTCGGTGATCGCGCGTGGCGGCGGCCGCCTCGTAGCAGAGCCCGGACGCCCGGGAGACGGGATCAAGCGTTCGACGGTTCTCGGCGGTCCCGTCGTTCGACGCGAGCGTCAGCTCGGCGGGCGCGGAGAACGGTGCGGCGGAGGCCGTCCGCGGGATCGCCGTCGCGACGTCGTCGTTCGTGCCCTCCCGCTCCCGCCCCTCGCGGTCACGCCTGACGGCGATGTGCGTCCGGAGGTCGGCGCCGAGCACCTCGTTGATGGGCGAGACCGCGAAGTCGATCGCATCGATCGCGTGCACCCCGAGGTCGATGAGCGGGACACCGCCCGACGTGGCCCGGTCGAAGCGCCACGCGAAGGGGCACTCGGGGGAGGCCGCGTGGTCGGCGTCACAGCTCGACTCGAAGTGGTGGGTCCCGCCGAGCCGGCCTGCCGCGACGACGCGAGCGAGTTCGGCGAGTGCCGGGATGCGCCGGTACGAGAAGCCGACCGCGTGCACCGCGTCCTGCTCGGCCGCGAGACGCGCGAGCAGCTCGGCCTCGGCGTGGTCGAGGCCGAGCGGCTTCTCTGTGAGGACGCGTTGCCCGCTGCAGATGATCGCATCGAGCACCTCGCGGTGTGCGACGTTCGGGAGCGCGACGCTCACGACGTCGATCGTCGGGCCGTCGAGCACACGGGCGAGGTCGCTCGTGGCCTCGGCGAAGCCGTAGCGACGTCGGACGTCCTCGGCCGGCGTGGCCGACGCATCCATCACGACCGCCGACTCGACCATGAGGTCGGCGAGCTCGCCGGGCCTCGTCGCGTTGCGATAGCCGCACGCGTGGGCCAGTCCGGCCATGCCGGTATCGACGAGCGCGACCTCCCAGTTGGTTCTGCACGTCGCGCTGCCGTTTCCGCGCTCTCGCGCCGTTGTCGTCGATCTGGTGGTTAGGCATGAGCGCGCGCCGGACCGGGGTGTCGAGCACGAGGTCTTTCATGGATCCGAATTCGCGCGGTGCTGGAAACGAAAGGGTCACGCCGTGCGAATCGGCGTCCTCACGGAAACCCGTCCCGAGCTGACTCCCGAGCGGGCGCCCGAACACGCGCAGCACGTCGGGGCCGAAACGATCGCGTTCGGCGCGGGCAGCTGCTCACCGCGCCCCCACTGCGACGTGCCCGGTCTGCAGGCCTTGTCGACGCGAGGCGAGGAGCTGCGTGCGAAGGCCGCCGACGTGGGCCTCGAGTTCTCGGCGATGAACGCGAGCGGTAACCATCTGTACCCGAGCGAGGACGATGCGGACGCGAGCGCGAGCGACGCGATCCGGCTCGCGGGCGAGCTCGGGGTCGAGCGGGTCGTTCTCATGTCCGGTCTGCCAGCGGGTACGCACGGTGACGCGATGTCGAACGGGATCACGACCTCGTGGCCACCAGAGACCAACGCGATGCCCGAGTGCCAGTGGAACGACGTCGTGCTCCCGTACTGGTCGGCGTTCTCGCGGTTCGCTCGTGCTGTCGGCGTCGCGCACCTCGCCGTCGAGATGCACGCGGATCAGCTCGTGTACGACGTGCCGTCCACGCTCCCGCCCCGTGATGAGATCGGGGATCGTCGGCTCTACGTCGACCACAATCACCTGATCCGGATGGGCGCCGATCCGTTGGTCGCGATCGCCGAGTTCGGGGAGGCGATCGTGCACGTGCACGCGAAGGACACGCGGATCGAGGCGGCCGTCGACGTGCGCAGCGGTCTCGAGAGCCTCACGGTCGATCATGCACCGGAGCGGGCTCGGAACTCCGTTACCGTCGGACGAAGGCGATCGACATCATGCTGCCTGACGTCGGCAACACGGTGTTCGCCGACATCCACGGCGGGATCGTCGACGGAACGGCGAAGACGCCGATCCAGCCCGTTCTCACAGTCGGGTCGATCGACGGCGAGACGGAGCTCGCGCTCATGCGGCGCTTGTGGTCGTTGCGCGTCGACGGTGTCGTCCTCGATGGCTACAGCGGACGGCGGAACGCTTCGCGAGCACGATGCCGAGGGCGCTCGCGAGGAGGAGGGTCGATGCTGGGATCGTGGACTGCGTCCTCGCGGACGAGCGATTCGGCGTGACGGAATACTGCATCGGCCTCGGGCATCGTGACATCCTGCACGTCCCGACAGCATTGACACCGCCCCACCACGGCCATCGCGAGGCGATGCTGGGCACCGGGCGCAGCTCGTCGAGACCGACATGTCCATCGCGGGCGGCCGAGCCGCGGTCCGCGAACGCCTCGAGAGCGGCTCGCGCTTCACGGCGGTCTTCACCCACAACGACCTCGCGGCCCTCGACGGACTCTAGGCGCTTCGTGAGCGCGGCATCCGCGTGCCCGACGAGGTGTCGGTCGTCGGATTCGACGCGATCGAGATCGTGCTCCCCGCTCATCGAGCTGGTGTCCGTGAGTCACCGGACACGCGAGCTCGGCCGGACCGCCGCACAACTCCGGCTCGAGCACCTGGGCGGTGAGCCGGCGGCTCCCGGGTGGTCGTCCGGCGTTCGACGCGCCCGGATACGGGGCGGACCACCGGCCCGACACCGGTGTCGGACGGCACGGCCCGGATCCCTGTCGATCTATTGTCGTATTGTCGTGACATTGATACGATCAGCTCGACTCTTCACGTACTGGTGAAGAGTGCGAAAGTAGACGAAGGAGTCGAATATGTCCGGAAGTCCGGCTGGGGCGCATACGTCGAGTGGGGGTGCGTCGCTTCCCCCACTCACTGACGGTCCGCACCGCAAGCGCCTGGGGGTCGTCGCACTCATTGCGACCTTCGGTGGGTTGCTCTTCGGGTACGACACGGGAGTCGCCAACGGGGCCGAGCGGCCGCTGCAGGCGGAGATGGGATTCGACACGATCCAGATCGGGATCGTGATCAGTTCGCTCATCTTCGCGGCGGCCATCGGCGCCATGATCGGCGGACGTCTCGCTGACCAGATCGGTCGTCGTCGTACGATCATCGCGCTCTCCGTGATGTTCTTCGCGGGAACGCTGCTCGTCATCACGTCGCCGGGCGGCCCCGAGCACGGAACGCACACGACGCTCGGCTTCTCGCTGCTCGTCCTCGGGCGCATCGTCCTCGGCCTGGCCGTGGGCGGCGCGTCGACGGTCGTGCCGATCTACCTCGCGGAGCTCGCACCGTACGAGATCCGCGGCTCGCTCTCGGGGCGCAACGAGCTCGCGATCGTCATCGGTCAGCTCGCCGCGTTCGTGGTGAACGCGATCATCGCAGCCCTCTGGGGCCACCACGACGGCGTGTGGCGCATCATGTTCTCGATCTGCGCCATCCCCGCGATCTTCCTCTTCATCGGCATGCTGCGGATGCCGGAGTCACCCCGCTGGCTCATCGAGAAGGGTCGCGGTGAGGAGGCGCTTCGCGTGCTGAAGACCGTCCGCTCGAACGAGCGCGCGGAAGCGGAGTTCGGCGAGATCGAGCAGGTCGCCGTCGAGGAGAAGCGTAACGACAGCCGCGCGCTCGGGATCCGGGCCGTGCTCTCGAACAAGCACCTCCTGCTCATCCTCGTCATCGCGTGCGGACTCGGCATCGCGCAACAGTTCACCGGTGTGAACGCGATCATGTACTACGGCCAGCGCATGCTCGCCGAGTCGGGCTTCAGCGAGGACATGATCGGCTGGGTGAACATCGCCCCCGGCGTCATCGCGGTGATCGGCGGGACGATCGCGCTCTTCATGATGGACCGGGTCAACCGCCGCACGAACTTCCTGTGGGGCTACGGACTGACCGCCGTCTCGCACGTGCTCATCGCGGTCAGCATGATCCTGCTCTTCCCCGAGGGCAACCCGATCCGTCCGTGGGCGTTCCTCGTCCTCATCGTGATCATGATCGGCTCGATCCAGCTGTTCCTGAACATCGCGACCTGGGTGTACCTGTCCGAGATCTTCCCGCTACACATGCGTGGGGTCGGCATGGGTGTCTCCGTCTTCGTGCTGTGGGTCGCGAACGGTGTCCTCGCGCTGCTCGTGCCCTCGATCGTCGGTGCCATCGGCATGGGCCTGTTCGTCGTGTTCGCGATCGTCAACGCCATCGCGTTCCTGTTCGTGCTCAAGTTCGTGCCCGAGACGCGCGGCCGCACGCTCGAGGAGCTCGAGGAGGACGTCACGACCGGGGCGATCCACCTGAGCTGATCGGGCCCGGGATCGCAGCCGCGACCACCCGTTCGATCCGGCCCCCGCGCACCACGGTGCGCGGGGGCCGAATCGTGTCGTCCGGGCGGCGCGTTCCCGATCGGTTCGACGGGCGCGCTACACTCGGCCTCCCGAGCGGGTGCGCGCAGCGCTCCGCGTTCGGGAGGCCGCGAGAGGACGAGGGGGTGGACGTCGGTGGACACGAGATACGAGGTCACCCGTCGTGCGAGCCTCGAGGTGCTGCGCGCCGAGGCCGAGGACGAGCGGGCCACGATGGTCGAGGGACGCGTCCGCGCCGGTGAGGACCCGTGGGAGTTCATGCAGGAGCTGCCGGGCGTCGACGAGCTCGTCGTGCTGCTCCTCCGCGACGAGATCATCGAGGACGACGGTGGCGTCCGGCGGACGCCCGGGCAGGACGAGGAGTTGCTCCGCGCGATCGTGACCGCCTACCCGGCGCTCGGCCCGACGGTCGACGCGCTCGCCGCCGGCCTCGGCCGCACGGGCGCCCGCTGGCTGAATCGCGGCGTCGCCTAGCCGTCGCTCCGGCACCCGTCGCGGCGCGGCTCAGAGCGGGCTCGTCGCGAGCATCAGCAACACGAGGACGAACAGCGAGAGCAACGGGAACGCCACGGCGAGCACGATGCCCCCGACCGCGGCACGCGAGCTGTGACCGCGCACGAGCGAGACGACGCCCATGACGATCGACGCCAGCCCGAGCCCGAGCCAGAACAGCTGCGACGCGAGCAGGCCCGCGATGGTCCAGAAGAGGGCCCCGGGCAGGTCGACGAGCCTCGGGCCGAGCGCGACCTCGGCCGGGCCGACGGACGCGCCGACGATCGCCGCGCAGGCGACGGAGCCCGCGGCCGCCACGACGGCCACGACGAGCGCGATCCGACCGAGACGCGGGGAGCCGCTCGAGCGCCCCGTCGTGGCGCTCGCGCCGGTGGTGCCCGCCATGTCGGAGCGCGCGGTTCCGGCATCGGATGCACCGGTGTCCGTCGCGGGGACGTTCGTGTCGGGGTCGCTCGCGGTCGTGTGCATGTCCTCAGCCTGCGCGCCGGCGACGACGATCTCGACCCGGGTATCCGGGGGTTCCGGGGCGGGAAGGCCGGGGGCCGCGAGCCCGGGGGCGCCCGGGGCGGCCGATGTCCGGACCCCTCCGTACGCTGCCCGCATGGTCAAGGTCAGAGGGTCGATCCTCCGCCGCATCGACGAACGCTCCGTGCAGACGCACCCGAACGCGACGAAGCACTCGACGGGCGTCTGGCGCGTCCACACGGGGCAGCGGGTGCTCGGGTGGGTGCGATACCTCGGGGAGGCGCGTCGAAGCTACGCGCTGTACTACGACGGGATCGACGTCGACGGACGACAGGCCTGGTGCCGCAACTTCGAGACGCTCGATGCGGCCGCCGCCTGGGCCGTGCAGCACGCGGCGGAGATCGTCGGCCACACCCGGCTCCTCGGCCCGTCCCGCGTGCGCCCGCTCGCGGGTGCCGAGGGCGCGACGCCGCCCCGCTCCGGCGTACCGACCGACGGTGAGGCGGGTGCCGTCCGCGCGGAGCGCGGGCATGATCGCACGCCCGCATCCACGGTCGGTGAATCCGCGAGGGTCGACAACGGGGGAGGATGTCGGTACGTGACGGGAGATGTCCGTCCGTGACCGAGGGCGGCGGCGCCGGGCGGGGCCGTCCGTAGACTGCCCAACGCCCACGCCGGCCGGAAGGAGCGTGACCGTGATCGAGTACCGCTCGGTGTCGAAGGAGTTCCCGGACGGGACCCGTGCCGTCGACGACTTCAGTCTGATCCTGCCGTCGCACGAGACGACGGTGTTCCTCGGTTCCTCCGGCTGCGGCAAGACGACCCTGCTGCGCATGGTCAATCGGATGGTCGATCCGACGGCGGGCAGCGTCCTCATCGACGACGAGGACGTCGCGAAGTCGGCGCCCGTCGAGCTCCGTCGCCGCATCGGCTACGTCATGCAGAACGCGGGCCTGCTCCCGCACCGCACGGTCGCCCGCAACATCGCGACGGTGCCGCTGCTGACCGGCGCGTCGAAGGCCGAGGCGCGCGAGCGCGCGCTCGAGCTGATGGACGTCGTCGGCCTCGACCGCTCGATGGCGGACCGCTACCCCTCGCAGCTCTCGGGCGGCCAGCAGCAGCGCGTGGGCGTCGCGCGCGCACTCGCACCGAACCCGAACATCCTCCTCATGGACGAACCCTTCGGTGCCGTCGACCCGATCGTCCGCCGCGAACTGCAGCGCGAGGTCATCCGTCTGCGTGAGCGGTTCGGGACGACGATCGTGTTCGTGACGCACGACGTCGACGAGGCGTTCGCGCTCGGACACCGCGTGGTCATCCTCGAACGCGGCGGCCGCGTCGCGCAGCTCGGCACACCGGACGAGATCATGGGGGATCCCGCGAACGACTTCGTCGCCTCGTTCATCGGCGCCGACCGGGCGGATCGCGAGCTGCGACTCGAGGAGACCCCGGACGGGACGCTCGTGGTCGACGGGCGCGGTCGTCCGCTCGGTCGTCTCGACGGGACGGGCGCCGGTCGGTGACCTGGATCCTCGCGAATCTCGGGCTCGTCGGTGAACTCGCCGTCGAGCACCTCCGGCAGTGCATCGTGCCGATCGTGCTCGGTCTCGTCATCTCCGTGCCGCTCGGCTGGCTCGCGCAGCGTCTGCCGTGGACCCGGGGGGTCGTCCTCGTCGTCACGAGCCTGCTCTACACGATCCCGTCGGTCGCCCTGTTCGCACTCCTCCCGCCGCTCCTCGGGATCAGCTACCTGAGCGAGCTCAACCTCACGATCGCGCTCACCGTCTACGCGGTCTCGCTGCTCGTCCGCTCGGTCGTCGACGGCCTCGACGCGGTGCCCGCCGACGTCCGGCTGTCCGCGACGGCCGTGGGGTTCGGGGACGCGCGCCGGTTCTGGACCGTCGAGCTACCGCTCGCGTTCCCCGTCATCCTCGCGGGCCTGCGTGTGGCCGCCGTCAGCACGATCTCGCTCGCGACCGTCGGCGTGCTCATCGGCGTGCGCAACCTCGGCTATCTGTTCACCGACGGCTACGAGCGACGCATCATCGGGGAGATCGCGATCGGGATCGTCGCGGTCGTCCTGCTCGCGCTCCTCATCGACCTCGCCCTCCGCCTCGCGGGCAGGCTCGCGATGCCCTGGACCGCGGTCGCCGCCCGGACCAGGGCGGAGGCGGCGTCGTGAACGTCATCGCGGAGGCGCTCGCGTGGCTGTTCTCGCCCGATCGACTCACGGGCGATGCGGCCGTGCCGCTCGCCGCCTTGCAGCACCTGGGGCTGACGGCCGTCTCGCTCGCGATCGCCTCGATCATCGCGATCCCGACGGGGTGGTTCGTCGCGCACACGGGGCGCGGACGCGAAGCGGCCCTCGCGGTCGCCGGGGCGGCACGCGCGCTGCCCTCGTTCGGCCTCATCCTCGTGCTCGTGCTCGTCTTCGGCGTGCTGCACAAGCCCGAGGCGGCCGTCACCGCGTTCGTGCTGCTCGCGATCCCGTCCCTCCTCGCGGGGGCGATCACGGGCGTGGAGTCGGTCGGGCACGACGTCGTCGACGGTGGCCGGGCGTGCGGCATGACCGAGCGGCAGATCCTCTGGAAGATCGAGATCCCGCTCGGGCTCCCGCTGCTCGTGGGCGGGATCCGGCAGGCGACGCTCCAGCTCGTCGCGACCGTCACCCTCGCGGCGTACGTGAACGTGGGTGGCCTCGGGCGGTACATCTTCGAGGGGCTCCCGCTCAATCGCTACGACATCATCCTCGGCGGTGCCGTGCTCGTCGCCGCGTTCGCGCTCGTGCTCGACGGCCTGCTCGCACTCGTCCAGTGGGCCGCCGTGCCCCGCGGCGCACGCGAGCGGGGCGACGGGGATTCGGTGCGGGAACGGCGCAGGAGCGCCGCACGCGTCGCGGCCCGGTCCGACTCACGGCCCGCGCCCGATGCGGTCCACACACCTCCAGCCGACCCTCCACGGAAGGACACACCATGACCAGGACGAAGACGAGGCGTCTGACGGTGCTCGCTGCGGTGGCCGCCGCGGCGGCACTCGTCCTCACGGGCTGCGGGACGAGCGATCCGCTCGCCCAGCAGACCGAGGGCGCGACGGCCGACGGCGACACGATCGTCATCGGCTCCCAGCAGTACTACTCGAACGAGATCATCGCCGAGATCTACGCGCAGGCGCTCGAGCACGCGGGATTCACCGTCGAACGACGCTTCACGATCGGGCAGCGTGACGCGTACATGCCGTCGCTCGAGAGCGGCGAACTGACGCTGTTCCCCGAGTACACGGGAAACCTGCTGCAGTGGCTGGACCCCGAGACGACCGCCCGCACGCCCGACGACGTCACGACGGCGCTCGCCGCCGCGCTGCCGTCCTCGCTCACGGCACTGCAGCCGGCGACCGCGACCGACCAGGACTCGTACACCGTGACGGCGGCGTTCGCGGCCGAGCACAACCTGACCTCGATCGCCGACCTCGCGAACGTCGGCGTGCCGCTCACGCTCGGCGGGCCGCCGGAGCTCGCGGAACGTCCGTACGGGCCGACGGGGCTGAAGGAGACCTACGGTGTCGACGTCGCCTTCTCGGCGACGGGTGACACGACGGTCGACGAACTCGTGGCGGGGACGGTGAACGTCGCGAACGTCTACACGGCGGATCCGCGCATCCAGACCGATGACCTCGTCGTGCTCAAGGATCCGGAATCGCTCTTCCTCGCCTCGCAGGTCGTTCCGATCGCGAACGCGGACCGAGCCGCCGAGCTCTCACCCGTCATCGATCCCGTGAGCGCGAAGCTCACGCCCGAGGGCCTCGTGGCGCTCAACGTCCAGAGCACGGTCGATCAGCGCTCGCCGGCCGACATCGCGTCGGAGTGGTTGACGACGAACGGACTCGTGTAGCGCACGCCGACGGACGGCGCCGGGCCCGCGGACGACCGCGGGCCCGGCGCCGTCCGCGGTTCGGGCGGTCGCGGACCGTATCACGGACCGCGCACACGCGGGCGGGTGAGCCCCGCCCGTGGGGAGGGGAGCGGTCCCCGTCGGCACCGCACGGCCACGTGTCTAGGCTGTCCGCATGCCCACGATCGAGACGCTGCCCGCGGACGTGCGGGCCGAGGTGGCCGACGTCTGCACCGACGCCGCCGCGTTGCTCGGCGTGCCGCTCGAGGCGGAGCCGGCCGTCATCGTCGATGCGATCGAGGCACACGTGTCGCGCGATCGCGACGTGTCCGATGACGCGGTCGTCGCGCTCGGTGCCCTCCTCGGCGAGCAGTACGTGCGAGGTCTCGACTGGCGCTGGGCCGTCCTCGACTACGGGGACGACACGGTGTTCTCGGTCGTCGATCCGAGCGGCCGGTTCGCGAACCAGCCCATGCGCTGGATGCTCGACGTCGCCCGCGATCCGGAACGCGAGATCGCGTTCCGCCTGAACTACGAGATGGTTCGCACAGGGGACCTCGCCCCGCCCGAGGGCGTCGAGCTGCCCCTGCTGTTCCACTAGCCCACGCGGACCGCGTGGAGCACGAGCCCGCGCGGCACCGAGCACGGTGCTGCGCCACGATCGCCACGGCGATCGACCGACCCCGGCCCGCGACGGCGGACCCCCTCCGTCGCGGGTCGGACCCCTCCCGAGCAGGTGTGATGTCGCGCCGTGGTCCCGGCGGGCGTCAGGAGCGCAGACGGTGCCAGGCGTCGCGGAGCGCCGGCTCGATCATCGGATACGCGAACTCGAAACCACGGTCGAGCAGGCGGCTCGGCGCCACCCAACGACTCCGGAGGACGAGTTCCGACTCCGCGTCGACGGCCCGCATGACGGGTTCGAGCACGAGTCGGGGGAGCGGCACGCCGATCCGGGTGCCCGTGACCCGTCGGAGCGTCCGCATGAGTTCGGCGTTGGCGACCGCGACCGGAGCGACCACGTTGACGGGGCCGACGAGCTGCGGATCCTTCTCGACGAACTCGATCGCCCGGACGACGTCGTCGACGTGCACCCAGCTGAACTTCTGTCGACCGTGGGTCGGGGCGCGCCGGCTCGGTGCGCGGGCCGCCATCGTCCCGACGGCCGTCTCGAGGTTCCGATAGCGCGAGTGCGCGGGCCACCAGCCGTCACGGAGCGTTCCCCCGAGACCGAGCCGCGTGAGGCGGAACAGGAGCGACGCGGCCGGTGTGTCGCCGATCAGCACGGCCGTCCGGAGCGCCACGCGGCGGGTGTGCGGAACGTCGTACTCGAACAGGGTGCGTTCGACATGGGCCGCGACGTCCTCCGTGAAACTCCCCCGCGTGATCTCGTCACGTTCCGTGCGAGGGTGATCGAGGACGGCCGGGTAGATCCTCGCGGACGACAGGTTGATCCAGAGCGACGGCGGTCTCGTCGCCTGGCGGATCGCATCACGAACCATGCGGGTGGTCCGGACGCGAGTGCGGAGGATCTCGTCGCGTTGTGGGTCGGTGAATCGGGTGACGTAGCTGCTGCCGCCGACCGCGACGACGATTCGTGCCCCGTCGATGGCGCGCCGTACTCCGGATCGATCGGCCCAGGGGACGTCCGCGCCGACGTGGTCGCCGAGGGAGACGACCGAACGCCCGCGGGCGGTGAAGTGCCCCAACAGGCGGACGCCGACGGAGTCGGTGCCCCCGGCGATGACGACGTCGGTCATGGGTCCATCGTGCCGTACGCGGTGGGTCCGTGCGTCCACCGGCGGTCGTCGTGGGAGCGGACCGCCCGAACCGTTCGTGGGACGCGAAACGGCGGGGACCCGTGGGCCCCCGCCGTTTCGTCGCGCGCGTCAGACGGTGATGGACGCGGCGATGCCCTTCACCTTGTGACGGGCGAGTGCGAGGTTCGCGATGCGCTGGTCGAGCACGAGGTAGATGAACAGGCCGTTCTTCCCGTCGCCCGAGAGCGCGTTGATGAGGTGGTACTGGCCGTCGATCGTGATCATGATGTCCTCGAGCGTCGACTGGAGGCCGAGCTCGCTCATGGTCTTGAGCTTCGCGCGGATGACGTTCGCGTTGCCGGCGGCGGCGACGGTCAGGTCGAAGCCGGGGGTGCCGGCGGTGGCGAGCGCCATTCCGCTGGCGATGTCGACGACAGCGGCACCCGTGGCGCCTTCGATCGAGAGAAGCTGCTGGGCCTGTTGGTCGAGCTGGGACACAGGGGTCCTTTCATGACGGGACGGCAGTGCGGAGACAGTGGTGACTCGGTCGATCGGGCATGCCGTTCCGGAATCGACCAGGGACGAGAATACCTATTCTTCGACCCAATTCAAACTGCCCAAATGGATAGTCAGAGGGTGGTATCTCTCTATCTACTGCCCATGTGGACAAAATGTTATTCCTATTCCCAAACTGTCCAATTGCACAGGAAGACGCGTGCGGGCCGTCCCGGAGCACGCGAAACGCCCGACCGGAACACCGGCCGGGCGTTTCGCGTCCGCTTCACCTGCGGGCGCTGCGAGCGGGGCGATCCCGGCCCGCTCGACGGCCGGTCAACGGCCGCCGTGGCGGCGCCTGCCGAGCGCCAGGACGAGCGCGCCGCCCGCCAGGACGCTCAGGGTGATGGCGATGAGGGTACCGTTCACGTCACCGCCGGTCTGGGCGAGCCCCGGTGGCGTGGTGCCGCCCGGAGGCGTTGTCTCGCCCGGCGGCACGGTCTCGATCGTGTTCGTCAGGGTCACGGCGACGACGGTGTCCGCGCCGATCGTGACCGTCGACGCGCTGAACGCCGCTTCGGTCCACACCGCTCCGTCGATCGCGCCGGGTTCCGACTCGACGAACGTCACGACGGCGCCGTACGGCAGCGGTTCGCTCGTGACGACCTCACCGTCCGCTCGGACCGTCAGCTCGCCGGCCCCCGCGTCGAAACCGGGGCCGGCTTCGTACGCGTAATGCACCGTGAAACCGGTCTCCGGAAGCACGAGGTCGGCGCCCGAACCCGCCAGTGCCTTCACGATCGAGAACGCGCCCGTCCGGAGCTCGATCGTGTTGATGAGCGTGATCGAAACGGTCGTGCCCGAACCGATGGTGAAGGACGGCGTCGAGAACGATGCGCCGGTCCAGATGGTGCCCTCCACGGCAGCGGGATCGATCTCGCTCAGCGTGACGACCGCGCCGTACGGAAGCGGCTCACTCGTCACGGTCTCGCCGTCCGCCAGCACGGTGAGCTGCCCGGAGCCGGCCTCGAAGCCGGTCCCCGCCTCGTACGAGTAGTCCACGGTGAACGGGGTCGTGTCCGCGACGAGCGCCGCCCCGGAGCCCGCGACGACCTTCTGGACCTCGAAGGTGCCCGTCGTCAGCGCGGTCGCGTTGTCGAGGTCGACCTCGACGCGCGTGCCCCCCTGGATCGTGAAGCCGTTCGTCGAGAAGACCGGGTCGAGCCACGTCATGCCCTCGACGGGTGACGGCGTCACCTCGGACAGGTGCACGACGGCGCCCTCGGGGAGCCCCTCGACCGAGACGGGGTCGCCCCCGACCGTGAGGTTCAGTTCGCCCGCGTCGGAACGCGCGCCGTCCGGCGTCGCCCACTCGTAGGCGACGGTGAACGGCGTCCCACCGGCGACGTGTCCGGCGCCGGCGCCGGTGACGCGCTTGACGACGCTGAAGCCGCCCGTCGTCTCGCGGACCGCATTCGTCACGACGACGCTCGCGGCGGGCGAGCCCTCCGAGATCGTCACGGTGGACGGGGTGATCGTGGCGTCACCCCAGGCGGCACCGTCGACCGCCGCCGGAGCGGCCTCCGAGAGTCGCAACACCGCGCCGACCGGGAGTGGGTCGCTCGTCGCGACGGTGCCGTCGCGGTCGAGCGTGAGTGCGCCGGAACCTGCGGGGAACCCGACGCCCGCGTCGGACGCGTAGTCGAGCGAGAACGTCGCGGAGTCCGGAACGAGGCCGATCGCCTCGTCGGTGCCCGTGAGCTGCTTCGAGGCCTGGAAGACGCCGGTCCTGACGGTCGCCTCGTTCGTGAGGGTGACGCTCGTGAGCGTGCCGCCGACGAGCGCGAAGTCGTTCTGCGAGAACGACGGCTGCCCCCACGCGATGTTCGTCGGGGTCGTCGGGGTGACCTCGCTGAGGTGCACGGTCGAGCCGCGCGGGAAGTCGGTGCTCGTCCACGTCGCGCCGCCCTGCACGGTGAAGGTGCCCGGCGTCTCCGTGCCGTCGGGTGCCGTCACGGTGAACGATCCCGAGAAGTCCTGCGCCGGCAGGCCCGTCACGTCGCCGAGCACCTCCTTCGTGATGGCGAAGCGCCCGACGTTCTCGCCGATGCCGGTGGCACCGCCGCCCTGGCGCGTGATCGGCACGTTCTCCATCGTCGTGACCTCGGTGCCGACCCGCACGGTCGCCGAGTTGAAGTAGGTCGTCGCCGCGCCACCGTCGAGGACGTTCGCGACGTAGTGGATGCCGTAGACATAGCCCGCTTCGGCGGTGAACTCGAGGGTCGAGAAGTCGGGCGAGCGGGAGAAGCCCGTGTAGTCGTCCCAGTCGGTCCAGATCTGGGTGTTCGTGTAGGGGTCGAGGCCCTTCGTGTCGGAGCGCACCATCGAGACGGCGGTGAACTGCTGGTTCGCGCCGAGATTCTCGGTGATCGTCACCTCCTCGCCGTCGACCATGCCGTCGGGGCCGGAGCCCAGATCGATGATCCACTCGATCCGCTCGGGTGACGTCCCCGTGAGGTAGGTACCGAACTTCCTCGTTTCCTGCCCCGTGTACTCGCACGTCGTCGGGCAATAGCCGTTCGGCGGGACGACGGCGACGCTCACGTCGATGTCGTCGATCGTGAAGACCTTCTCCGTGCGCTCCGAGACGGCGTCGACGAGCTTGACCCAGAAGTTGAACGAGCCGTGCAGCTTGCGCGGGTTCTCGCTGATGTAGGCGGGGTCGACGTCGCACTCGAGCGTCGTCTCCGTCACGACGGACTGCCCCATGGGCTGTTCCGCGTCATCGAGCATCGGGAACGAGTCCGTCTTCCCCTGGAGCGCGGCGGGCAGCGTGACGGCGAATCCGGCGGGGGTCGCGGGATCGTCCGGGAGCGACCACGTACCGGCGAGTTCGGCGAACTGCCCGGCCTCGGCGGTCTCCTGAACGAAGTGGAGCGAGTCGATCGATGCGTCGGTCGTGTACGGGGGTGCTGCTGCAGGTTGGGCGGCGGCTGTCGCGATGAGACCACCGATCCCGACAGCTGCCGCGATGCGCAGGAGACGGCGCACCGTGGTCGTTGCGACCACGGGAAGATCCTTCCGGGGGCGTCGGCGTCGCCGTCGGGGGAACGGCGGGTCGACGGGGCGTGCAGTGGGGGAGGCCGGCCGGCGGGGGTACGGCCGAGGGACGTGAAACGTCCTCACGCCATTCAATCACAGTGTTGTGAAACTCGTCGGCGGGCATCGAGGTGGTGCCCTCGGGCGCACCGACGGAGCCCGCGGGAAGAGCCTGACCGTCCGCGTGTCCGGTGGGCGCGGTCGACCCCGCTCCGCGTCCTCCGCGGGCCGCCGTCAGCGGCCGGGCAGCGTCGCCGCGACCGTCACCGCCGTGATGATCGCGTTCGTCGTGCGTGAGACGGCCTCGCCCGCCGCCTGTGCTCCGAGGTCGCCGCGCGCCAGTTCGGCGGCCCGGGCGATGACGGGGCTCGTCCACGGCACCTCCCGGTGCAGCGAGACGAGCGTGCCGCTCCCCGAGAGCAGGGCGATCAGTGCCGTCGTCCGGACGTTGGGCGTGGCGCCGTCCACGAGTGCCGCACGGATCTGCGAGACGAGGTCGTCCCGTCTGCCGGGTGACTGGACGACGAGGGTCGTCGACGGGATGAGCCCGAGCACGCGGCGCTGTTCCCGCTCGACGTCCCCGCGAGCGACGAGCCGGTCGAGGAGCGTCCTCCGGAGCACCGGGCCGGCGGCGGCGACGAACGTCTGCGCGCCGGACGGTTTCGCGAGGTGCTCGGCGAGGATCTGCACGAGGAGCGGATCGCCCGGCGGCGGTACGTCGGGGGCCGCCGTCACGAGGGGGCCGCGCAGCGCGTCGCGTTCCTCGGTCGTGACGTGGCCGTCGAGCGCGAGTTCGGTGAGCACGGCACCGCCGAGCAGATAGAACAGTGTGCCCTCGGAGGCGATCGCGCCGCTCCGCGGGTCGACGAGGACGAGCAGGAGGTCCTCGGCGAGGAGCGGTGCGGACCCGTCGGTCCGTGTCGGGTCGGGGGACTCCGGGGTCACGTTGCCTCCTGTGGGGCCGGGGAGCGAACGGGTCGCCCGTCATCCAACACGTCGCGCCTGAGCGCTTCGCGCGGGATGACCGGCGCGCCCCGCGCGGACCGCCGGTGCCGGGCCGTGCGCCGGATTCTCCCGGCCGACTCCCGGGCCGCGCCGGGCCGTCGCCGTGCGCCGGACGGCCCGGGGCACTACCTTGGGGAGGTGACCCCTCCAGACGCCACGGCGAGCGACGCCGCAGACGACACGCCCGACGTCCCCGGATTCGACGAGCTCGGCCTGACCGGCCCCGTGCTCGCGGCGATCCGCGATCTCGGCTACGAGCAGCCGTCGCTCATCCAGGCCGCGACGATCCCACCCCTCCTCGCCGGCCACGACGTCGTCGGCATGGCACAGACCGGAACGGGCAAGACGGCCGCGTTCGCGCTCCCCGTCCTCGAACGGCTCGACGTCTCGCAGAAGACCCCGCAGGCGCTCGTGCTCGCCCCCACGCGCGAACTCGCGCTCCAGGTGTGCGAGGCGTTCGAGTCGTACGCCGCCCGCATGCGCGGCGTCCACGTGCTACCCGTCTACGGCGGGCAGGGCTACGGCGTCCAGCTGTCCGCCCTGCGCCGCGGCGTGCACGTCGTCGTCGGAACGCCCGGCCGCATCATGGACCACCTCTCGAAGGGCACGCTCGACCTGTCCGAGCTCAAGTACCTCGTGCTCGACGAGGCGGACGAGATGCTCAAGATGGGCTTCGCCGAGGACGTCGAGCAGATCCTCGCGCAGACACCGAGCGACAAGCAGGTCGCCCTGTTCTCGGCGACCATGCCGCCCGCGATCCGTCGCATCGCGCAGCAGTACCTGCGCGACCCGGAGGAGATCACGGTCAAGTCGAAGACCGCGACGAACACGAACATCACGCAGCGCTACCTCGTGGTGTCGTACGCGCAGAAGGTCGACGCGCTCACGCGCATCCTCGAGGTCGAGAACTTCGAGGGCATGATCGTGTTCGTCCGGACGAAGAACGAGACGGAGACGCTCGCCGAGAAGCTGCGTGCCCGCGGCTACTCGGCCGCGGCGATCAACGGCGACGTGCCGCAGGTGCAGCGCGAACGCACCGTCAACCAGTTGCGCGAGGGCAAGCTCGACATCCTCGTCGCGACGGACGTCGCGGCGCGCGGACTCGACGTCGAGCGCATCAGCCACGTCGTCAACTTCGACATCCCCACGGACACCGAGTCGTACGTGCACCGCATCGGTCGCACGGGACGTGCGGGGCGCACGGGCGACGCCATCAGCTTCATCACGCCGCGCGAGCGCTACCTGCTGCGGCACATCGAGAAGGCCACGCGCCAGCAGCCCGAGCTCATGCGGCTGCCGAGCACGGAGGACGTCAACACGACGCGCCTGGCGCGATTCGACGACGCGATCACGCAGGCGCTCGCGGAGTCGGAGCGCATCGAGCGCTTCCGCGACATCATCGACCACTACGTGCGCCACCACGACGTGCCGGAGGCCGACGTCGCGGCGGCGCTCGCGGTCGTCGCGCAGGGCGACACGCCGCTGCTCCTCGACCCCGACGACGATCCGCTCGCTCGCTCGCTCGAGGCCGACGCCCACGGTGGTGCGCGCCGGGGTGAGCGTGACGGTGCACGCAGCGAGCGCGCGCCGCGCGGCGGTCGGCGCGGACGCAGCGACTTCTCGCCGTACCGCATCGAGGTCGGACGTCGACACCGTGTCGAGCCGCGTCAGATCGTGGGTGCCCTCGCGAACGAGGGCGGCCTCGGACGCGACGACTTCGGGGCGATCAGCATCAAGCCGAACTTCTCGGTCGTGGAACTGCCCGCGAACCTCGACCCCTCGGTGCTCGACCGACTCCGGAACACGCGCATCTCCGGGCAGCTCATCGACATCCGGCCCGACCGGGGACCGAAGCGATCGGGCGGCAACGACCGTCGCGAACGTCGTGACGGTCCGCCGCGGCGTCGCCGCGACGACGACTGATCGCTCGCGGTCACGGAGCGGGGCGCGCCGGAGTCGGCGGGCCCCGCTCCGTCGTCCGGCCCGCCGTTCGCGTCAGGTCGGCCGGGCCGCGAGCCACTCGCGCACCTCGGCCGCGAGCGCCTGCGCCGTGAGCGCGCTCGAGCGGGGGTTCGTGGGGTCGGGGCGGTTCGCGATCTCGAAGCGATAGCGGCCCGATGCGCCCTCGGCCTCGATGCGGTGGGTCGACGCGTCCGTGTCGGGATCGGCGACGATCCGCACGCGGACGCGTCCGAGCCCCGCCGCGATCGGGCCGAGGCCGCGGCACGCGAGGCCGACCGCGACGGCGACGTTCACGTTGCCCGGGAAGCGGTCGATCGCCTCGCCGGGTGTGCCCTCGAAGAGGGGTTCGGGCGTGCGCAGCGTCCGCAACCGTTCACGCTCCTCGTCGTCCATCCACGGCTGCACGAGCGACGACGCGAGCTTGGTGGTCGTGATCGTCGCGCGGTCGATGCCGCCGGCCTGTGCGGCGGCGCGCAGCAGGTCGAGCCCGCCGATCGCACCCGAGGATGCCCGCACGCGTCCCGGACCCGCCTCGAGCGCCGCGGCCGTGTCGGGGTCGGCGAACGCGCCGACGCTCGCGACGAGCAGATCGGGACCGCCCGCGACGACGAGCGGGCCGAGGTGCCGCAACGCGGCGACGCCGGCGCACTCGACGACGAGGTCGGCCGCGAGGAGCCCGTCGAGGTCGAGACGCTCCTTGGCCGGCAACTCGGGATGCGCGTCGGGGTGCCGCACGAGCGCCCCGCGGAAGACGACGCGCCCGTCGTCGAGTTCGCGTCGGAGGTGCCGATGGAGCGCGGCACCGACCGCGCCGTGACCGATGAGCGCGAGGGAGGGCATACGGCCATTGTCGGCCGTGTCCGTCCGAGGTGGCCGGATGAACCTCCGTTTCCCGGCGAGCGGGGGCACAATGGATGAATGCCTCCGTCCGAGCAGCCCGAGCGTCCCGACGACGCGCTCTCCTCGCTGTGGTCGATCGACCGGGTCATCGACTCGTGGCGCGTGCACGACGGCACCGTGATCGGCATGCGCGCGCACGCCGCACGGTTCGAGGACGCGGTCGAGGACGTGTTCGTGTCGCGGATGGCGATCCCCGCCGACCCGCCGTGGGAGGACATCTGGGCGTCGGTCGCGGCCGCGACACCCGCGGAGGGCGAGTTCTTCCCGCGCATGACCGCCGCGCTCGGCGAGGACGGCGACCGGCTGAAGATCGAGCACGAGTTGCGCCGCGCCCCGGAGCGCCGGCCGACGACGAGCCTCGCCGTCGCTCCCGACACCCGCACCCACCCGACCGTCAAGGGCGCCGACCTCGAGACGCTCGCGTCGCTGCGCGAGGTCGCGGTCGAGCTCGGCGACGACGACGCGTTGCTCGTCGACGACCGGGGGAACATCGTGGAGGCCGCGAACGGCGCGATCCTCGCGTGGCGCGACGGACAGCTCGTCCGCCCGGCGAGCGAACGGCTGCTGCCGAGCGTCACGGTCGTCGTGCTCACGGGGCTCCTGCGTCGCCGAGGCGAGGACCTCCGTCGCGTGCGCATCCGGCTCGAGGACGCCGACGAGCTCTGGTACGTCAACGCCCTGCACGGCATCTCGCCCGTCCGGAGCGTCGACGGTGAGGAGCGGCCCGTGGACGAGGCGCGGGCGGCGCGCTGGCAGGCGACGCTCGAGGCACAGCGGCAACCGCTGTGATCCTCGTCCTCGACAACCACGACTCGTACACCTACAACCTCGTCCAGGCCCTCCGCGCGCACACCGCACACGAGGTGCGCGTCGTCTCCTCGAGCGACGCCGACGAGGCCGTCGCACTCGTCCGCTCCGGTGCCGCGGTCGCGCTCGTCGTGTCACCGGGCCCCGGACACCCGGCGAAGCCGGCGGACTTCGCGGGTGCCGACGCGGTGCTCGCGGCCGCGATGGAGCGGGGTGAGCTGCCGATCCTCGGCGTGTGCCTCGGGCACCAGGGGCTCGCGCGCCGTCTCGGGTTCGTCGTCGAGGCCGCGCCGCGTCCGCGGCACGGCTGGCGCAGCCCCGTCCGTCACACGGCCGACGCGATCTTCGCCGGTATCCCGCAGGGCACGCTCGCGACCCGCTATCACTCCCTCGCGATGAGGCCCGGGGGCGGAACGGTCGCCGTCCCGGGCGAGCGCATCGGGCCGATCCGTGTCACGGCCGTGAGCGAGGACGACGTCGTGCAGGGCTTCGACGTGCCGGGACACCCGTGGTTCGGCGTACAGTTCCACCCCGAGTCGATCGCGAGCGAGCACGGGCCGCTCCTGCTGCAGAACTTCCTCCGCATCGTCGAGGACGCCGCGGGGTCGGCGCGTTCGTCGCTCGATCCCGGTGGTGTGCGGACATCGTCGGCAGGGGTGGGCGGGAACACCGGGGCGACGCGGCTCGTGCCGGGTGCTCCCCGTGTCGCGGCCGAGGCCGGTTCGTACGCGATCTCGTGGCACGCCGACCCGGATCGCACCGTGGCGTTCATCGAATCGCACGTGCTCCACCGCGGCGCGGGGTCGTTCCGGTTCGACGTGCCGGACGCGGACGGCCGCACACCGCGTTGGACCGTGCTCGGCGACGCCGTCGACCTCCTGGAGCGCGGCGAGGCACACGTGCTCCGGTACCGGCCCGACCGTGTCTCGATCGATACGTACACACCGACCGGCACCGACAGGGAGGTCGAGGTCCGTCGGCGCGAGGAGGGGTGCGCGGATCCCCTGACCGACCTCGAACACCGACTCGGGCGGTGCGACGTGGGTGCGGTGCCCGCCGAGGTGTCCGATCCGCCCGTGGGTTCGCGATCGCCGGACGCCGAGCCGCGTGGGACGCCGCACGATCACGTCGCCGTGTCGTCCCCCTCGGCGGGGGAGGAGCCCGTCGAACTCCCGTTCCGCGGCGGCTACATCGGGGCACTGGGCTACGAGGCCGGCGTCCGGGCGATGGGGCTCGACCCCGCGCGGGGGACACAGCCCGAGGCCGTGTTCGTGCGGCCCGTGCGCTACGTCGTCGTCGAGCCCGCCCGACGCCTGGTCACGCTCGTCGTGCACGACGCGGACGCCGCGCTCGCCGAAGCGACCTGCCGCGAGGAGGCGGGACGCATCGCCGGGTCACGGACCGCGCTCGGCGCGCGGTCGGCGACGGCGGGCGCGGCGCACGCCGACGGCACCGATCGGGTGGCGGCCACGCGTCCGCGTCGCACGTCGCCCGTCGCAGGCCGCTGGCGACACGACCGGGCGGCGTATCTCGAGCGCATCGCCGCGTGCCGCCTGGCGCTCGAGGCGGGCGACTCCTACGAGCTGTGCCTCACCAATCGCTTCGACGTCGACGCGGCCGTCGACCCCGACGCGCTCGAGCTGTTCCGCGAACTCCGCCGCACGCAGGCCGCACCGTTCGCGGCACTCCTCGAGTTCGACGACGACGGCGATCCGATCGCGATCGTCAGCGCGTCACCGGAACGGTTCGTCCGCCTCGTCGGCGACGCCCTCGAGACGAAGCCGATCAAGGGGACGGCCGCGCGCTGCACCGACCCCGCGGCGGACGCCCGCGCGGCGGCGACACTCGCGAGCGATCCCAAGGCGTTCGCGGAGAACCTCATGATCGTCGACCTCCTCCGCAACGACCTCGGCCGGGTGTGCGTGCCCGGCTCCGTGACGGTGCCCGCCCTCATGCACGTCGAGACGTACCCGAGCGTCCACCAGCTCGTGTCGACCGTCCGGGGCACCCTCGAGCGTGGCCACTCGCCGTGTGACGTGCTGCGCGCCCTGCACCCCGGCGGATCGATGACGGGCGCACCGAAGGAGCGCACCGTCCGCATCCTCGAAACGCTCGAGGGCGCACCGCGCGGCTTCTACGCAGGCGCGCTCGGCATCGTCGGTGCCGACGGGCGCCTCGAGCAGAGCATCGTCATCCGCACCGCGGTGCGAGCGGGCGGGCGATGGTCGATCGGGGCGGGTGGCGCCGTCGTGCTCGACAGCGACCCCGACGCGGAGTTCGACGAGGTCGAGCTGAAGGCGGACGCGATCCGACGTGCCTTCACGGCCGTCGCGGGCGGCTGACGCGCGACGCGCCGTCACGCTCGGTCACGAACTCGCACGCACCGACGCCTCGGGGCATGATGAGATGGCCCGTTCGAACCAGCCGTACCGGAAGGAGTCCACGCATGTGCCGTCTGCTCGCCTACGCAGCCCCGCACGAGACGACCATCTCCCGGGTGATCGGCGAGATGAACACCGGAACGTTCCAGCACATGTCGCGCGTCCATCGCGACGGCTGGGGCACGGCGTGGGTCGGCGAGGCACCCGAGGGCGAACGCGAGGTCGAGTCGCTGCGGTTGTCGACGCCCGGCCGCACCGATCCGCTGCTGACCGCGGTGCTCGAGGAGTCGCCCGCGATCGCGCGACTCGCGCACCTCCGCCTCGCGACGGGCACGTTCAAGCGCTCGCAGCGCAACACCCACCCCTTCCTCGCCGACGGCATCGCGTTCGCGCACAACGGCACGATCATCCCCGTCGACCGCATCCGCGCCCTGCTCGAACCGGCGTTCGCGGCGACGGTCGAGGGCGACACCGACAGCGAGCTGTACTTCGCACTCGTCCGGCAGAACGCGGCTCGCCTCGGCTCGCTGCGCCCCGCGGTGTTCGAGACGGTGCGCACGCTTCGCCGCGAGTTCCCGGATGCGAGCCTCAACGCCGTGATCATCGGTCCCGACGACCTCATCGCGGTGCGGGCCTCCTCGACGACGCACGTGACCGAGCAGACGTTCGCCGACCTCGGGATCGACCCGGCGGACCTCCCCGACGACCACACCGACGACTACTACCGGCTCTCGATGCGGCGACACGCGGACGGGACGACCGTCTTCTCGTCGACGGGCATCGACCTCGACGGCTGGACCGAGGTGCCCGACGACACCGTCACGCACATCGACCTCCGCACGCTCGACCTGACGCAGCGCGCGATCTTCGCGGGCCGGGCGGCGATCGTCGGCCCGACCGACGAGGGCTCGGTCACGGGCCGGGTCTCGAAGGCGAGCGCGCGGCTCGCGGAGCCCGTCTCCCTCGACGAACGCCGCGAGCGTCGCGCGGTCTGACCGTCGGTCGGCGCGAGGCTGCGCCTCCTACTGGTGCGTCCCGTGCTCGGCCTCGTCGAGCCCGGGATCGTGCACCGAGCGGACCGCGGTCGTCGGCGTCGGTTGCCCGAGCGCGCGACGCCTCGCGAGAGTCCGGCGCACGAGCGGCCAGAACACCGCGAGCAGTGCCACCGAGACGAGGCTCGTCCACACCTGCGCCCGGGTCGAGTCCGCCGTCACGAGCATGACGACGACGATGCCGACGATCGCGACGATCACGAGCACGCCGAGCCAGGGGTGGAGCCACATGCGCAGTGGCAGCGCGTCGCGCTCCTCGGGCGTCATACGGGAGCGCAGACGCATCTGTGTGATCGCGATGAGCACGTACACGAACAGGGCGACGAGGCCGGCTGAGTTCATGATGAAGTCGAAGATCCCCGACTCGGGTGCCACGAAGTTGACGATGACGGCGGCGTAGCCGCCGAGGGTCGAGGCGAGGACGGCGACGTACGGGACGCCCGAGCGCGACCGCTTCGCGACCACGCTCGGTGCGAGCCCCTGATCGGCGAGCGCGGCGAACATGCGGGCGGCCGAGTAGAGCCCCGAGTTGAGCACCGAGCAGACGGCGGTGAGGATGACGGCGCTCATCACGAGCTCGGCGCCGGGCAGCCCGAAGAGCCCGAAGATGTACGCGAACGGTGCGATGTCGCTCGGGTCGGGCAACTCGTTCCAGGGCACGATCGTCACGACGAGCAGGATCGAACCGACGAAGAAGAGCAGGATGCGCCAGATGACGGTGCTCGTCGTCTGCCGGACACCCTTCGCCGGGTTCTCCGACTCGGATGCCGCCATGACCGCGATCTCCGTCCCGAAGTACGAGAAGATGACGATCGCGACGCCGGACACGACGGGCCACAGCCCGTTCGGCGCGAAGCCACCGTGCACCCAGAGGTTCGGCAGCGAGAAGGTCGCGTGCGGCCAGAGGCCGAGGGCGAACAGGACGCCGACGACGAGGAACACGGCGATGGCCGCGACCTTCACGCTCGCGAGCCAGAACTCGACCTCGCCGAACGAGCGCAGCGACACGAGGTTCGTCGCAGTGAAGACGAACATCATGATGAGCGAGAACACCCACTCGGGCACGCCCGGCATCCAGCCGCTCAGGATCGTGCCGCTCACGACGGCCTCGAAGGCGATCACGCCGACCCAGAAGTACCAGTACAGCCAGCCGACGAAGTAGGCCGCCCAGTTGCCGAGCCCCTGCCTGGCGTACTCCATGAAGGAGCCGACCGCGGGTCGGGACGCGGCCATCTCGCCGAGCATGCGCATCGCGAGATACACGAGCAAGCCGCCGATGAGGTACGAGAGCACCGCGGCGGGCCCGACCGCGCGCACGACGTTGCCGGAACCCACGAACAGGCTCGCGCCGATGATCCCCCCGAGTGTGATCATCGTCACGTGTCGCGTGCGCAGCTTCTTCGGCGCGGCGGCTGCGGTGGTCCGGTCCGCTCGGTCGTTCGGTTCGCTCATGGTGGCCCTCGCCCTCTCCCGACCGGTCGCGGTCGGTGGAACGGCATTCTGCTCGCGTTCGGGACCCGCGGGAAGAGGGGTGGGGACCTCTCCCCGTGCGGGCGGCGCGACCGTCCCGGATGCACGGGCCCGTGCCCCCGGAACTCGGGGCGCCGTCGCGTCGGTCGGGCGGGCGGGCCGCAACCGTGCGGCACGTGCCCCGCGGCTCGTAGACTGTCCCGGTGACCGTGAACCCAGATCTCGCCGGACGCCGGTTCGAGCTGCCGGAGCCGTACCTCGTGGGGCGGGAGCACGTTCGTGCGTTCGCCCGGGCCGTGCTCGCCGACAACCCGACGCACCTCGACGTCGAGGCGGCGCGTGCGGCAGGCTACCCCGACCTCGTCGCACCGTCGACGTTCCCCGCGGTGCTGCAGGACGCGGGGCTCCAGCTCTTGCTGGCCGATCCGGAGACGGGCATCGAGCTGTCGCACATCGTGCACGGCGACGAGAAGTTCACGTACTCGCGCCCCATCGTCGCGGGCGACGAGTTGCGCGCCGCGCTCGAGGTGCGAAGCGTCAAGTCGCTCGGCGGCAACGGCATGATCACGGCGGCGACGGAGATCACCGACGCCGACGGTGCCCACGTCGTGACGGCGACCGCGACGCTCGTCGTCCGCGGGGACGTCGCGTGACCGGACCGGAGGAGATCATGACCACGCCGACCCGCCCCAGCCTGCTCGACGCCGAGCTCGGCGACCTCGTCGCCGAGCGCACGGTCACGCTCACGCGCGATCGACTCGTCCGCTACGCGGGGGCCTCGGGGGACTTCAACCCGATCCACTACCGCGACGACGTCGCGGCCGAGGTCGGGCTGCCCGGCGTCCTCGCTCACGGCATGCTCACGATGGGCGTCGCGGTGCAGCCCGTCGTCGACGCCCTCGGTGACCCGGGTCGCGTCCGGGAGTACGGTGTGCGGTTCACGCGGCCCGTCGTCGTCGATCCCGTCGCCGGTGCGACGGTCACGATCGAGGCGAAGATCGGCAGGACGGCCGGTGCGGACGGCATCGGCCGGATCGACCTCACGGTCGTGTTCGAGGGGCAGACCGTGCTCGGCAAGGCCCAGGTGCTCGCGGACTTCCGTGGCGACGCCGACGTCGCGGAGGCCGCCGGATGACGGTTCGGCTCGCCGACCTCACGACGATGCGCGTGGGCGGTCCCGCCGAGCGGCTGTTCGAGCCACCGACCCGCGACGAACTCGTCGGGACGGCCCGGGAACTGTTCGCGGAGGTCGATCCGTTCGACCCGTCGACGGCGGTCGTGCTGCTCGCGGGCGGATCGAACACGATCGTCGGTGACGAGCCCGTCACGAATTCCGTGCTGCACGTCGTCACGCGCGGCGTCGAACTCCTCGACGACGTCGCCGAGGGTCGGGTCGGGCTCCGCGTCGACGCGGGGGAGCGCTGGGGCGCACTCGTCGACCTCGCGGTCGCCCGCGGCTTCGCGGGGATCGAGGCCCTCGCCGGTATCCCCGGAAGTGTCGGGGCCGCGCCCGTGCAGAACATCGGCGCATACGGCCAGGAGGTCTCGAGCGTGCTCCGGCGCGTCGAGTTCTACGACGCCGATCTCGACGAGGTCGTGTGGATCGATGCGGCGGACCTCGGGCTCGGCTACCGCAGCTCGGTGCTGAAGCGCGGCGAACGGACGGGTGTCGTCCTCCGCGTTGAGATCGAGCTGCAGGCCCCGGGTGACGGGCTCGGCGCCCCGATCGCCTACGCACAGCTCGCGGGCGCGCTCGGCGCCGAACTCGGGGAGCGGCGGCCGATCGCCGAGGTGCGGGACGCCGTCGTCGCCCTGCGTGCCTCGAAGGGCATGGTGCTCGATCCGACGGATGCGGACTCGTGCTCGGCGGGCTCGTTCTTCATGAACCCCGTCGTCTCGCAATCGTTCGCCTCGGGACTTCCCGCGGACGCACCACGCTTCCGGCAGGCCGCCGCGCCCGACGGCACGCCGCTCGTGAAGCTCTCCGCCGCGTGGCTCATCGAGCACGCCGGCGTGCGCAAGGGGTTCTCGCTGCCCGGCTCCCGAGCGGCGATCTCGTCCAAGCACACGCTCGCCATCACGAACCGGGGCGGTGCGACGGCGGTGGAGGTGACGGAGCTCGCGCGCTTCGTGCAGGCGCGCGTCCTCGCCGAGTACGGGGTGGTGCTCCAACCGGAGCCGGTGTTCGTCGACGCGGAGCTGTAGGCCCGCCGCCCGGTTCGGCGCGGTGCCGAGGGTGGCGGGAGGACGACCGGCTCAGATGAGGCCGAGTTCCATCGCGCGCGTCACGGCGCGCGTGCGATCGCGGACACCGAGTTTCTCGAACACGTGCGCGAGGTGTGTCTTGACGGTCGCCTCGCCGATGAAGAGCGTGCGCCCGATCACCGCGTTCGACCTGCCCTCGGCGACGAGCCGCAGCACCTCGGTCTCGCGGGGGCTCAGGCGGATCCCCCCGCCGTCGGCGTCGGCCCGCCGCCCGGCGTCGCGGGTCTGCTGCACGAGACGCGCCGCGACACGCGGGGCGAGCGCGACCTCGCCCGCATGCACGCGTCGGATCGCCTCGAAGATCTCCTCCGCGGGTGCCGCCTTGAGCAGGTACCCCGACGCGCCCGCCTCGATCGCGCTCAGGATCTCGTCGTCGGACTCGTAGCTCGTGAGCACGAGGACGCGCGTCGCGGGAAGCGCCTCCACGATGTGCCGCGTCGCCGCGGCACCACCGACACCGGGCATGCGGAGGTCCATGAGGACCACGTCGGGTCGCGTCGCACGGGTGACGGACTCGGCCGCGCTGCCGTCGGCCGCCTCGCCGACGACGTCGAAGTCGGGCTCGTCCGCGAGGACGCCGATGATGCCCTGCCTGACGACGGGGTGGTCGTCGACGACGACGACGCGGATCGTGCCGGTGTTCATGTCATTTCCCGTCCGTCGATGGGTGGTGGAACGTGATGGGTGGTGGAACGGCGCTCGGTCCGGGCTCGTCGCCCAGCTCCTCGAGCGGGAGCCGCACGACGACCCGCGTGCCCGTTCCGGGGGCGCTCACGATGTCGACCGAACCGCCGACCGTTCGCGCGCGCTCGCGGAGGCCCGGGAGTCCGAAACCCGTCGTCGGTGCCGTCGCGGGATCGAATCCGCGACCGTCGTCCTCGAGGCGAAGGACCGCGTGGCCGGCGACCGTGCTCACGTGGAGTCGCGCGGCGGAGGCGCCGGAGTGGCGACGGACGTTCGCGAGGCCCTCCTGGACGCACCGCAGGAGGACGACCTCCGTCTCGCGCGAGAGGCCCTGGTCGCCGAGGTCGACGACCACGCGTGACTCGATGCCGGTTTCGAGACGGAACCGGTCGACGAGACGGTCGAGTGCCGCCTCGAAGGTCGCGAGGTGGTCGGTCACGGGGGCCGATTCGGCGATGATGGCGCGGATCTCGGCGAGCGAATCGCGGGACAGGTCGGTGATCCGCTCCACGCGGGCCGCCTCCGCGTCGATCGCGTCGCGGACGTCCGGGCGACCGGGCCCGAGGAGGCCGCTCGTGCGCCGGAGTTCGCGGGCGGACTTCTCGGCGAGCATCGACAGGCCCGCGAGGGACTGTGCGAGCGTGTCGTGCAGTTCGCGCGAGAGTCGTTCGCGCTCGGCCGTCGCCCCCGCGACCCGCGAGAGCTCGGCGAGGTCGGCGCGCGTCGACCGGAGCTGCTCGATGAGGTGTTCGTGTCGCGCCGAGGTCTCGTAGCTTCGCGTGATCGTGAGCCCGAGGACGAGACTGATGGTGAAGCTCACGATCTCGATCAGGAGCTGGAACAGGAACGAGCCGGGCCAGTCCTGCGCGGCGAGGGCGAAGGCCATGAGCAGACACACGATCGCGCTCCCGAGGATGCTGCGGCGGGTGTCGTCGAGTGTGTACCACAGGTAGGGGAACAGGAGCGCCTGCGTGATGCCGAGCAGCGGTACGACGGCCATACCGACGATGAGCGAGGTCGAGACGATGACGAAGCAGACGATGCCCGTGCGGCGGTGATCGAACGCTCGCTCGCCGACGACGAACCAGACGACGGCGACGACGGCGATGCACGCCGCACCGAACAGGAGCCTGGCTGGTCCCCACCCGCCGTCCGGTCTGAGACGCTCCGTCCCGGCCATGAGGACGAGGGTCGTCGCGATCAGGAGCGGGACGACGCCGAACGCGAGCAGCCAGAGCCGCCGTTCGAGCGACGTGGCACCGTGCGGTTCGTGCGTCATGCCGTCGAGTCTCGCAAACCCGCCCGGATTCGCCTGCCGGAGCTCATGATCGTCCCCGTGTCCAGCGGAACGTGAACCACGAGACGAGGAGGCCCGCGACGAACCAGATCCCGATGACGAGCGCGGCGACGGGGAGCCGCCATTCGCCACCGGGTTCGGACGCCTCGAACCATTCGGGCATGAACACGGAGCGCATCCCACGGGCGAGCCACGCGAGGGGCAGCGCGCTCGAGACGTTCTGCAGCCACTCGGGAAGCATCGAGAACGAGATGAAGATGCCCGAGAAGAACTGCGGCAGCAGGACGACCGGGATGACGATCGCGGTCGCGCTGCGGCCGGAACGGGGCACGGCCGAGAGCGCGGTGCCGAGCGCCGAGAAGCACGCGAGTCCGAGGAGCGAGACCCACGCGAACGTGAGCCACCGCTCGGGGTCGCTCGGCAGCTCCACGTCGAAGGCGAGGCGCGCGAAGACGATGAGGAGCACCATCTGCACCGCGCACGTGATGACGGTGACACCGAACTTCCCGATGAAGAACGAGACCGGGCTGAGCGGCGTCGCGCCGAGGCGCTTGAGACCGCCCTCGTGCTTCTCGATCGCGATATCGATCGCGAGGTTCTGGGTGCCCGTGAGCAGGATGGCCATCGCGAGCATGCCCGTCAGGTAGTACCGGGACATGCTGACGGTCGTCCCGTCCGGGCCGGGGCCGAGTTCGTCCCCCGCGAAGATCGACGCGAACAGGCCGAACATGAGGATGGGGAACAGGAAGGTGAAGAACACCTGGTCGGGTGCTCGGAAGTACGAGCGCAGCTCGTAGCCGATGCGTGAGACGCCGTTGCGGAGGATGTTCATCGCGTCGCCGTCCCCGCGTTCGTCGTCGGTCGTCCGCCGTGCTCGTCGACCGTCGCCGAGGATCCCGCGGTCGCCGCGTGTGCCTCGAGCAGGTCGAGGTAGATGTCCTCGAGCGTGGGTCGGTGCACGGACAGCTCGGGTGGCTCACCGCCGAGCGCGGCGGCGAGCTCACTCACGAGCGCAGCGGGCGTGTGCGTGCGTTCGGATCGGTGGTGCCCGTCGGCGTCGCGCCACGAGACGACGGGTGTCCGGGCCTCGGGACCGCCGAGTTCGCGCAGCGTCCCGATCTCGACGAGTCGTCCGCCGGCGATCACCCCGACGCGATCGGCGAGGTGCTCGGCCTCGTCGAGGTAGTGCGTCGTGAGCAGGATCGTGGTCCCGTCGGTGCGCAGTGATTCGACGAGCGTCCAGAACCGACGTCGCGCCTCCGGGTCGAAACCCGTCGTGGGCTCGTCGAGGAAGAGCAGCTCGGGTCGACCGATGATGCCGAGGGCGACGTCGACGCGGCGTTTCTGGCCACCCGAGAGGGTGCGGACCCTCGCACCGGCGTGGGGCGCCAGCCCGACCGCTTCGAGCACCTCGTCCGGATCGCGTGGATCCGGGTAGAACCCGGCGAAGTGGCGCAGCAGTTCGCGCGCGGAGAACCGGTCGATGTCCGCGGTCGACTGCCCGACGACGCCGACGCGCGCCCGCCAAGCGGCATCGGCGTTCCACGGGGACGCCCCGAGCACGCGCACGTGACCGGACGTCGGCGTGCGGAATCCCTCGAGGATCTCGATCGTCGTGCTCTTCCCGGCACCGTTCGGTCCGAGCAGTGCGAAGATCTCGCCCGTGCGGATGTCGAAGTCGAGGCCGTCGAGCGCGTGTTTCGCGCCATAGGACTTCCGCAGGTCGACGACCTCGACCACGGGATCGCTCGTGTGATTCATGCCACCAGTGAATCGTCGCGCACCGCTGCCGTGGCACCGGGATCCGGCGGACCCGGCATCCGACGATCGGGGGATGCCGGGTCCCCACCGGTTGGCGATTCCGGAGCGCCGGGGTGTCGCCAAGTACGCTCGGTGTCATGACGACGCCACCCTCCGATCACTACGGCGTGCCACAGCCCGGACCGTCCGCTCGGGGACACCGACCGTCGACGGATCGCACACCGATCGGCGGCCCGCCCGGGGGCGGGCCCGGTGTGCCGCCGCCGCGCTACGGGACGCCGGGGAGTGCGCCGTCGGGTCCGTCGCCGAAGCGTCGGGATCCCGGGCAGGACCCGTCCGAGCGACGGCGCTCGCGGCCCTGGCTCGTGTGGGCGCTCACGGGGACGGTCCTCGTCGTGGTGCTCGCACTCGTCGTCGGCGTCCTCGTCTCGTCCGGCGGATCGGATGCACCCGTCGCGGAGGTCGCCCCGACGTCGACGGCCGGTGACCCGTCCATCCCGCCGACGAGCACGCTCGCGACCGCCGATCCGACCGTCCCGTCACCGGGCGCCGTCGTCCCGATCTCGGTGGACGTGTCGTTCCCGGAGGGCATGACCATCGTGCGGCCGGTCGCGGGCGACTGGATGCAGTCGACGCAGGATCGGCAGCCGGAGGCCGTCGTCCTCGAGGACACGAAGAGCGACGCCTATCTCTCGGTCCTCGCGCTCCCGCAACTGCCGAGCACGTACCGGGACGAGGACCTGACGCGCGCGAGCCTCAACGGCGCCGACGCGATGTTCACGGGCGGAAAGCTCTCGGGTGAGCCGATGCCGTTCAACATCTCGGGCAGCGGCTACACGCTCGAGTTCCTCGCGCAGCGTGTCACGTTCGAACACTCGTCGAACCAGCAGGCCCTCGTCATCTCGCGGATCATGCCGAGCGCCGGTATTCGCATCCAGATCATCGTGATCGCCCGCACGTCCGATCTAAACGACCCCGAGTCGCGCATCATGCAGAAACTCCGCGAGGTGAGTTTCTCCGTGCCGTGATCCCGCTGCGGGGCGGTCGCGCATGACCGCACCCGAACGCGAACGGCCCCCGGGAGACCGAGGGCCGTTCGCGTACGGGTGCGATCAGGCGAACAGGCGCTGCAGGCGCTGCACGCCCTCGACGAGTTCGTCGTCACCGAGCGCGTAGCTCATGCGCACGTAGCCGGACGGGCCGAACGCTTCACCGGGGACGACGGCGACCTCGGCCGCGTCGAGGACGTAATCCGCGAGTTCGAGCGAGGTCTCGATCCGGCGACCGCCGAACTCGCGGCCGAGGAGTGCGCGGACGTCGGCGTACACGTAGAAGGCACCCTCGGGTGTCGGCACCTCGAAACCGGGTACCGCCGAGAGCTGTTCGACGATGAGGCCGCGGCGGCGCTCGAACGCCTGCCGCATCTCCTCGACGGGCTCCGTCGGGCCCGTGAGCGCTGCGAGGGCCGCCCGCTGCGCGATGTTGTTGACGTTGCCGGTCAGGTGCGTCTGGAGGTTCGTGGCGGCCTTGATCGCGCGCTCGGGGCCGACCATCCAGCCGACGCGCCAGCCCGTCATGGCGAAGGACTTCGCGACGCCGTTGACGAGAATGGTCTGGTCGTGGAGGGTCGGGACCGCTTCGACGATCGAGGTCGCCTTGACGCCGTCGTAGGTGAGGTTCTGGTAGATCTCGTCCGAGATCACCCAGAGCCCGTGCGCCTCGGCCCACTCACCGATCGCGCGCGTTTCCTCGGGGGTGTACACGGCACCGGTCGGGTTCGAGGGGGAGCAGAACAGGAGCGCGCGCGAGCGAGGCGTGCGGGCGGCCTCGAGCTGGTCGACGGTCACCTTGTAGCCCTGGTCGGCTCCCGCGAAGACCGGGACGGTGACGCCGCCGGCGAGCTTGACGACCTCGGGGTAGGTGGTCCAGGCGGGCGTCGGGAGGATGAGCTCGTCGCCGTCACCGATGACCGTGAGGATCGACTGGTAGACGGCCTGCTTGCCGCCGTTCGTCACGAGGATGCGCGCGGCGGGCACGTCGAGGCCCGAGTCGCGCGCGGTCTTGCTCGTGATCGCATCGCGCAGCTCGGCGAGGCCCGCCGCGGGCGTGTAGCGGTGGTTCTTCGGGTCCGCGGCGGCGGCAATCGCGGCGTCCACGACGTGCTGGGGCGTCGGGAAGTCGGGCTCGCCCGCGGCGTAGCTGATGACGGGCCGGCCTTCGGCCTTGAGCGCCTTGGCCTTGGCATCGACCTTGAGCGTCGCGGATTCGGCGATGGCGGAGATGCGCGGTGACAGGGGAGAGGAGAAGGAACCCATGCCCCGAGCATAGTTTCCGCGGCCTCGCGGCATGGTGTCGTTCCGGCGCGTCGATACCGGCGCCCGGCGGTCGCGCGACCGTGGACGGCGCCCGGCTGGACTTCACCGCGATCGATCCCGTACACTGGTCCAGTTGCCGAATGCGCAATGTTGAAGCGCGCCCGTAATCCCCGGATCGCGAGCCGCGGCGACGAGCGTGTGTGAGTGCGTGCACTCAGGTTTCGTGCACAGGGCGGTGGCTCAATTGGTAGAGCAGCGGTCTCCAAAACCGCAGGTTGCAGGTTCGAGTCCTGTCCGCCCTGCGAATCGGTGTTGCGCCGCAGCGCCGCGTGGGTCAGGTGCCCGACCGGTCGAAACACGGCGTGCACACCGGTCACGCCAAGCTGCCGAAGGGAACCCGCGTGTCGCCATCCAGGTCCGAAGCGTCGAGCGAGAAGAAGGCTGTCGCCTCCACGAAGCGGGACGCGGCAGACAAGGCTCCCGCGAAGAGTGGGCCGTTCCGCGCGATCGGCCGATTCTTCAAGGAGGTCGGTTCCGAACTCCGCAAGGTGGTCACGCCGACGCGGCGCGAGCTGTTCAGCTTCACGGGCGTCGTCCTCGTGTTCGTCGTGTTCATGATGGTGCTCGTCACCGCGCTCGACCTGCTGTTCGGCTGGGGCGCCTCGTGGGTGTTCGGAACGGGTACCGAGGTGACCTGGCCCGACTTCGGCAGCATCTTCGGCGGAACCCCGGCGCCGACCCCGGCGGAGACGCCCGCCCCGTGACGCCGGGGGCCACCACCGTCCCCAGCGCAATCGAGAAGTGAGAAGAGGAATCGTGTCCGACCCGAACGTGAACGACCCGAACGGGCTGTTCGAGACCGCCCTCGAGCAGGACTCCGAGGTCGCCGAGGCCCAGGAGGGCGGCGTCGACGTTGACGAGACCGACCTCGAGCTGGAGCGAGTGCTCGACGACTCGCAGATCGTCGACGGCGAGGACGAGCCCGACGAGGAGTCGGACGAGGACCGCACCGAGGCCGACGACCCGGAGGTCGCCGACCCCGAGGCCGACGCGATCGTGACGGACGTCCTCGACGTCGACACGAGCGAGGAGGCGGCCGCATCGGCCGCCGCGACCGCCGACGAGGAGGCCGAGGCCGAGGCGGACGACCCCGAGGCCGACCCGTACGAGGCGTTCAAGCGCGAGCTGCGCCTCAAGCCCGGCAAGTGGTACGTCATCCACACCTACGCCGGCTTCGAGCGGCGCGTGAAGCAGAACCTGCACCAGCGCACCGAGTCCATGAACATGAGCGACTTCATCTACCAGGTGGAGGTGCCCATGGAGGACTTCGTCGAGATCAAGAACGGGCAGCGCAAGATGGTGACGCGCGTGCGCATCCCCGGCTACGTGCTCGTGCGCATGATGCTCAACGAGGACAGCTGGGCCGTCGTGCGCCACACGCCGGGGGTCACGGGCTTCGTCGGCAACGCCCACAACCCCACGCCCCTCCGGTTCAACGAGGCGTTCGAGATGCTGAAGAGCCTCGTCGACGTCGCGCAGGCACCCGCAGCCAAGGCCGCCGGCGGTGCCGAGACGGGTGGCGCGAAGCGCGCTCCGATCGCCGAGGTCGACTTCGAGGTCGGCGAGACGATCACGATCAAGGAGGGCTCGTTCGCGGGCCTCACGGGCACGATCAACGAGATCAAGCCGGAGAGCGGCAAGCTCACGGTCCTCGTCTCGCTCTTCGAGCGCGAGACGCCGGTCGAACTCTCGTTCGACCAGGTCACCAAGCTGTAGCGCACGGGGGAGTATCCCCGACGCCGACGAAACCACCGGGGTCCGGAACGGCCGGGCAACCGGGAGAGCCTGCGGGTGCGCCCGCGGTTCGAACACAGAGAAGGAAGACACATGGCTCCCAAGAAGAAGGTCTCGGGCCTCATCAAGCTCCAGATCCAGGCCGGTGCCGCCAACCCGGCGCCGCCGATCGGCCCCGCGCTCGGTCAGCACGGCGTGAACATCATGGAGTTCTGCAAGGCGTACAACGCCGCGACGGAGTCGCAGCGCGGCAACGTCATCCCCGTCGAGATCACCGTCTACGAGGACCGTTCGTTCACGTTCGTCCTCAAGACGCCCCCGGCCGCCGAGCTCATCAAGAAGGCGGCGGGCGTGAAGAAGGGGTCCTCGACGCCCCACACCGACAAGGTCGGCAAGCTCACGCAGGCGCAGGTGCGCGAGATCGCCGAGCAGAAGAAGTCGGACCTCAACGCGAACGACGTCGAGCAGGCCGCGAAGATCATCGCCGGCACCGCCCGTTCGATGGGCATCACGGTCGAGGGCTAGTCCCCGGTCCGCACACCACACACCTGCATTCGCGGGAGAGCCGGCCAGGCTCGTAACCGCACTCTCTCGAAGGAGAATCAACATGGCGAAGTCCAAGGCATACCGCGCCGCGGCCGAGAAGATCGAGGAGGGCAAGGCCTACTCGATCGACGAGGCCGTCGCGCTGGCTCGGGAGACCGGGTCGTCGAAGTTCAACAGCACCGTCGAGGTCGCACTGCGCCTCGGCGTCGACCCCCGCAAGGCCGATCAGATGGTCCGCGGCACGGTCAACCTCCCGCACGGCACGGGCAAGACCGCTCGCGTCATCGTCTTCGCGACGGGCGCGAACGCCGAGGCCGCGATCGCGGCCGGCGCCGACGAGGTCGGCAGCGACGAGCTCATCGCGCGCGTCGCCGACGGTTGGACCGCGTTCGACTCGGCCGTCGCGACGCCCGACATGATGGGCAAGGTCGGTCGACTCGGAAAGGTCCTCGGTCCCCGTGGCCTCATGCCGAACCCGAAGACCGGTACCGTCACGACGGACCCGGCGAAGGCCGTGACCGACATCAAGGGCGGCAAGATCGAGTTCCGCGTCGACAAGCACGCGAACGTGCACTTCATCGTCGGCAAGGCCGGCTTCACGCAGGATCAGCTGCAGGACAACCTGCGCGCCGCGCTCGACGAGGTCCTCCGTCTCAAGCCGTCGTCGTCGAAGGGCCGCTACGTGCAGAAGGCCGTCGTCTCGACGACCTTCGGCCCGGGCATCCCGCTCGACGTGAGCGTCCTGTAGCGCACACGGACCACACGAAGGCCCCGCTCGTTCGAGCGGGGCCTTCGTCGTGCGGTGCCCGCGCACAGTAGGATCCGGATGCCGACGACTTCCCGCCCCCAGGAGGACCCCGTGACCGAGCCCGACGAGCCGATCGACGACGCCCAGCCTCCGGAGACGGGAATCGTGGCGGCCGACGCGACGGGTGTCGGCTCCGGAACGCCCGAGGGCGCCGACACGGTCCGGCTCGTGAAGACCGATCCGGCCGCCGCGTCCGGCGGTGTCCGCCTCGAGAAGTCGGGCACGGACGCGCGGGTGTCGGGGCCCGTCGCGGGGCCCACGTCGGGCTGGGCTCCCGGGGCGGCCGGCACGCAGCCGTCGTCGGTCGACGACGCCTTCGCGGCTCCCGGCTGGTCCGATCACGGTGCCCCCGTTCCGCCGCCGGTGGGGCCGGGTGCCACCGCCTACGGGGCTGCGCCGTCCTACGTCACCGGTCCGGTGCCGCCACGCGGACGTGGCGCGACCGGTCTCGGCTCGGCGGCGGCCGGCACCGTCCCGCTCCAGCCCGGGCCCATGCACTATCCGGCCGTCCAGGGCGGCGTCCCGCCACGGCGGAGTCCCGTGCTCGTCGTCGTGGCCGTCGTCATCGCGTGTCTCCTGCTCGCCGCGGTCGGTGGGATCTGGTGGCTCGCGACGGGTGGACCCGGCGACGATCCCGCGAGTGTCGCCGAGTCGTCGGACGTCGGCACCGACGCGAACGCCGACCCCGGCGCGACGGGCGTCGCGTCGTCGTCGCCGACGGCCTCGCCGACGCCGACGCGCGTCGTCCAGCCGAGCGCCGAGACCGTCTGGGCGAACCTGCTCGAGGCGCAGGCGCCGCGGTTGTGCGGGATGGCGCCGGGGCGGTTCTCGGACGGTGTGGCTGGCGGGAGCGGCGGACAGGCGTGGCTCGCCTGGCGGCTCCCGGGTGGCGACGGACTCTCGGTGCAGCAGTCGACCGCGTTCGTGGACGTCACGGGTGACGGTATCGACGACGTCGCGGTCGTCGAGCAGTGCAACACCGGCGGTGACGCGTGGTTCGACTACATCGTGTTCTACGAGGTGCAGCAGGACGGTGCGGTGCGGCTGCTCGACGGGATCGGGCTCGTGTCGGTGACGTCCACGGCGAGGGCGTACTTCGACGGCTTCGTCGCGGCGAGCGACGGTGTCGTCGTGCTCGTGAACGCGGGGAACGGCAGTATCGACGACCTCTCACCGTGGCGGGCCGAACTCGGCTGGACGGGCTCCACCGTGCAGGTCAGGTACGCGTCGCCGGTGTGAACGCGTCCGCGTCGGGGGTCACCCCGGCGTGATCGATGACGGCGGGGCCGTCCGGGGCGACCGGACGGCCCCGTCGGTTCGTTGTTGACAATCGACGGGTTACATGGTTCATTAGTCAGGTAATGAACCACTGAGGTCGATCGACCGTGACGAGCATCCTGCCCGGCGGTCGACGACCCGAGAGTCACGACGGGGGAGCGATGCTCGACGAGACGAAACCGCTGTTCGTGCAGATCGCCGAGCAGATCGAGAACGGGGTGCTCGACGGCACCTACCCGGAGGGCGACGGCGTGCCCTCGACGAACGAACTCGCACAGTTCCTGCGCGTCAATCCGGCGACGGCGGGCAAGGGGCTCAACCTCCTCGTCGACCGCGGGGTCCTCCACAAGCGACGGGGGATCGGCATGTTCGTGAGCGACGGCGCGCGCGAACGGCTCGTCGTGGACCGCACCGAGACGTTCGCGAGCGAATTCGTCGCCCCCATGCTGCGCGAGGCCCAGAAGCTCGGCATCGATCGCGCCGCGCTCACCGCACTCATCGAAAGGGAGTCGAAATGACCACCGTCATCGAGGCCGTCGGCCTCACGAAGCACTACCGCGGCGGTGTCCACGCGCTCGACGGCGTCGACCTGCGCCTCGACGCGAACCGCATCCACGGACTGCTCGGCCGCAACGGCGCGGGCAAGACCACGCTCATGCAGGTGCTCACGGGTCAGCTGGTTCGGACGGGCGGCGACGCCCGTGTCTTCGGCGCCGACCCGTTCGAGGACGCCGCGGTCCTCTCGCGCACCTGCTTCATCCAGGAGAGCCGGAAGTACCCCGACGGCTACCGGGCGAAGGACGTCCTCGCCGTCGCGCGCGAACTGCACGCGAGCTGGGACGCGGCGTTCGAGGAGCGCCTCGTCGACGACTTCCGACTGCCCCTCGACCGCAACATCCGCAAGCTCTCGCGCGGTCAGCTCAGTGCGATCGGCATCATCGTCGGATTGGCCTCCAGGGCGGAGCTGACCTTCTTCGACGAGCCGTACCTGGGCCTCGACGCCGTCGCCCGGCAGCGCTTCTACGACCACCTGTTGGCCGACTTCGGTGAGCACCCGCGCACGGTGCTGCTCTCGACGCACCTGATCGACGAGGTCGCCGCCCTCCTCGAACACGTCGTCGTCATCGACGAGGGGCGAGTCATCGTCGACGCCGACGCCGACGAGCTCGGACAGCGCGCCTTCGAGGTGTCGGGGCGCTCCGACGCCGTCGAAGCGTTCGCGGTCGGCCGCGAGCTGCTCCACACGCAGCGACTCGGGAGTCTCGCGAGCGCGACCCTCCTCGGTCCGCTCGATCCCGCCTCGCGGGCCGAGGCGGAGTCCGCCGGCCTCGAGCTGGGGCGCGTCTCGCTCCAATCGCTCATCGTCCACCTCACAACCGACCTCGAGTCCGCTCGCGAGGCCACCACGAAGGGAGCCCGGCGATGAGAATCCGCGCCGTCGTCCGCCTGCACACGCGCAATCCGTTCGGCACGTATCTGTTCCCGTTCGCGATCGGCGGGATCGCGTTCGCCGTCATCCTCATCGTCGGCCTCATCGCCGCGATCAGTACGAACGATGCCGAGGACCTCGCCGCCATGAACGAGGGAATGCGTTGGAACGGCGCCGTGTGGGCGATCCTGGGCCCCCTCATCGGTGTCGGCGTGGGCGCCATGACGCAGTACTTCCCGCTCTCGCTCGGCCTGGGCCTCACGCGACGCGAGTTCCTCGTCGGGACGAGCGTCGTCTTCCTCGCGACGGCCGCCCTGTACGCGATCGTGATCACGCTGCTCAACTGGCTCGAGGTCGCGACGAACGGCTACGGGCTGCACGTGCGGATGTTCGACGTCGTGTGGGTGGGGATGGACTCGCCGTGGCGGACGCTCGTCCAGACGTTCCTGCTCCTCTGTGCGTTCCTCTTCCTCGGCGCGGCCTCGGCGACCGTCGTGAAGCGTTTCGGGCAGCTCGTGCTGTGGCTCGTGATCGGCGTCGGGGTGCTCGCCGTCGTCATCGGGAGCAGCGCCGTGACGTTGGCCGGGAGCTGGCCCGAGGTCGCCGCGTGGGTCGTCGACGCCCAGTGGGGCCTCTGGATGTCGCTGCTCGCGCTGCTCGCACTCGTGGGTGCGGCGGCCTGGGTGCTGCTCGTCCGGCGCGCCCCCGTGCGCTGAGGGTCGCAACGGCGTGGGCCCACCCGTCATCGGGTGGGCCCACGCCGTTCGTCACGCGTCGAGGTCGAGGACGACCTTGCCGCGGACGTGGCCGTCCGCGACGAGCACCTGTGCCTCGGCCGTGGCGGCGAGCGGGAACACGCGATCGACGTGCACGCGCAGATCGCCCTGATCGATGAGGATCGCGATCGTCTCGAGCGCTCGTCCGTCGGGGGAGAGCTTGAGCGTCGATCCCACGAGATCGCGGTCCTGCGCGGCGATCGCCGCGTGCATGCCGGGGAAGGCGCCCGTCGGGACGCAGATGTAGGTACCGCCGTCGCGCAGCACGCGTGGATCGAGCGAGCGCGTCCCGGTCTCGGCCTGCACGTCGCCGATGAGATCGAGCACGAGATCGACGGGTGCGTCGATCGCTTCCTCGAAGCGGTCGGCGGTGTAGTCGATCACCTGGTCCGCGCCGAGTTCGCGCACCCAGTCGTGGTTGCGGGCCGATGCGGTCGCGACGACGTGGGCGCCGTAGTGGTGTGCGAGCTGGACGGCGAAGTGACCGACGCCTCCCGCCCCGGCGTGGACGAGAACGCGCTGACCCGTGTGGACGCGTCCCGCCTCGACGATGCCGGCCCACGCCGTGAGTGCGGCGAGCGGCACGGCACCAGCCTCGAGATGCGTGAGCGACGCGGGCTTGCGCGCGAGGCTCATGAACGGGCAGGACACGTACTCGGCGTCCGCTCCGAGGTAGCGGGGGACGAGCAGCATCCCGAAGACCTCGTCGCCCGGTTGGAAGGGGGCGAGTTCGTACGAGGCCCGCACGACGGTTCCCGAGAACTCGCCGCCGAGCACCCAGGGGTACGCCGGCAGCGCGGCGCCGCGACCCTCCCGCGTCTTCCAGTCGATCGGATTGACCCCCGCGGCGTGCACGCGCACGAGCGTGTCGGAGTTGATCTGCGCAGGAAGCGCGAGGTCCTGCAACTCGATCACCTCGGGACCGCCTGCGGAGGTCACGACGGCGGCACGCATGGTCTCGGGCAGGGGAGGGAGCGTCGACGGATCGGTCATGACCCCATTGTTCCGCGCCACGCTGTTCCGCGCCGGAGTGCACGGTCGGCCGAGGGTGCGACGAAACGGCTTCGGCCCCGCACGTTGCCGTGCGGGGCCGAAGTGGTTCTAGCGAATCGCTAGGAGATGACGGTGATGTTCTCCGCCTGCAGGCCCTTGGGGCCCTGGGCGATGTCGAACTCGACGCGCTGGTTCTCCTCGAGCGAGCGGTAGCCGTTGCCGGCGATCGCGCGGAAGTGCGCGAACACGTCGTCCGAGCCGTCCTCGGGGGCGATGAAGCCGTATCCCTTTTCGGCGTTGAACCACTTCACGATTCCGGTGGTCATGGGTCTCCCTCAGTCAAGCTCCCGACGTCGTGCGTCGGGGTGAAGATCCGTCCCGGACGGGTGCCCGGCACGGCCCGGCGAAGCTGCCGGGATGCCGGTCGACTGGTTTCGCCGACCGGCGCAGAAGTCGGGGTGCGCTCGACGCCTGGAACGGCGTGGAGCGGCGGTCGTGCGAGACGGAACCGAGGACTCGAACAGAGGTTCCGACACGGCGCCCGAATTGGCGCCGAACGCCGTCCAGCGTATCCCAAGACTCGCGTGCGGGCGAGCGCCGTGTCGCGCCGTGACGTCGCGCGACGCGTCCCGCGTGTCGGTCGGTGGCGGGGCTCGTCGCGAGCGTCGGCGCGCGAGTCACTCGTACATCGACATGAGCTCGAGCACCTGATCGGCGAGCGTGACGAGGCGCCCGATCTCGTGCTCGTCGCGATCGATCCAGACGCAGCGGGGCTCGGCGTCCTTCACGACGAAGTTCTCGTGACGCTCCCACACGAACAGCGTGCGCTCGGCGCCGAGCACGTACTGCTGCCACCACACCTGGCGCAGGTAGTGACGCGGGATGCGCGACCACGGCTTGTTGGTCGTCTTGATCTCGGCGAGCAGCACGTGCCCGTCCTCGTCGCAGTGCAGACCGTCGGGCGTCGCGAGGTGCAGGTTGGACCGCTCCGCGTGGAAGAGAAGCCCGCACGCCTCGATCCCGTGCCGTTCGAGCACCCAGGCCGCGATCTCGGGCTCGCGCTGCCGACCGAACTCCGTGTAGGCGTTGCCACTGAATCCCGAGCCGGCGAGCTTGTCGCGAGCGACCTGCTTGACCGAGTTCGGCGTGGCGAGCCGAGCCGCGTCACTCGCCGTGACGCCGATCGTCCGCGCCCGCAGCCAGGCCGCCCGGTCGTTGGAATCGGCGAGCACGCGACGCAGGTGCGGTGGTGGGGCCACGTCGGTGACGCACGCGGCCGGGTTCCAGACGCTCGGTGCGGCGGGCGCGACGGGACCGGGGTGCGGGCTCGTCTCGGGCCGGGCGAACGCGGTGAGCGCGGCGGGGCGGAACAGCTCGGGGTCGCGACGATCGACGTGCCCGACCGGCGCGACGCCGGCGAGCGCGTCCGACGAGGGAAGGAAGGCGACCACCCGACCATTGTGGCGCAGCCCACGGACGCCGCCCGTCGGACAGGCCGTGGCGCAACGCGTTCCACGCCACCGCGGCGGTGCCGGGTGGCGTGTCGTCAGGGACGGGGCGTCAGGAACTTCGTCGGCTCCGACAGGAGACGCTCGGGGTCCGGGGTCTCGATGACGGCCTCGGGGAGTTCGTCGAACGAGTCGATGATCGTCGTCGGCACCGAGACGGCGAGCGCGCCGTACTCGACCGCCGCGGCGAGGCCGCGCTTGACGAGCAACTGCGGGAGTTGGCCGAAGTCCGCTCGCCCGCCGGTCCGGCCGGCACCCTGGATCGAGTTGCCGACAAAGCCCGCGAGCGTCGCGTCGCCGGCGCCCGTCGTGTTGACGATGCGTGGTGCGACCGCGTAACCGTGCCAGGCGACGTCGCGCGTGATCGCGAGTGCACCGTCGCCGCCGAGCGAGACGAGAGCGACCTCGAGACCGCACTCGTCGATGAGGTGCCTGGCCGCGTCGAGCACCTCGCCGAACGTCGTCAGGTGCCGACCGACCATGGTCGCGAGCTCGTCGGCGTTCGGCTTCACGAGGTTGATGTAGCCGCTGCGGACGAGGACGTCGAGCGAGGTGCCCGACGAGTCGAGCGCGATGCGGGTGCCGAGGCGTCGGGCCTCGCGGAAAAGTCGCGTGAAGTCGAGTGCCTCGCCCGTCTCGGCCACCTTGGGGACCGCGCCCGACACGACGAGCCAGTCGGCACCGAGCGCTTCGATCTCGCGGACAGTCATGTCGATCGTCTCCTGCCAGTCCGCCTCGGGGATCGGAACGGGGTTCTGGTTCACGTTCGTCGTGCGGCCACCGGGCTCGAGGATGGCGGTGTTGACGCGCATGCGTCCCGGGATGCGCAGGATGCGCAGGATGTGGGGGTGCGGCGTGCGGAAGAGGAGGTGCTCGTCGTCGCGTCCGATGGGGAGGACCGCGGAGGTCGGGACGCCGCCGAGGCGGAGCGTGCGCGAGACGTTCAGGCCCTTCCCGCTCAGGAACTCCTGCTGGTCGGTCGCACGGTTCACCTTGCCCTCGTCGAAGGTGTCGACGAAGTAGGTCCGGTCGATGACGGGGGCGGCGGTGAGCGACACGACAGCGGTCATCGCGATCCTTTCGACGTGCGGGCGGTCCGCGGTGGACACCCGCTCCAACGGGAGTCCGACGCTACCGTGGCGGGGTGGCCCGCCGGTAGTCGCCCGTCGAACGTCCGGGGTCCGTCGTCCGGTGTCCGGCCCCGACGGGGCGGCGCGTCGTGGCCGCTTGCATTCGCGGGGCGGGCGGCGTAGCATCGACGCAGCCCTAGACCGCTGGTTCCTGGTGCGCGCGTGCGCGCATCGGGCGAAGGTTCCGAGTGAACGTCCCGCGCAGGTGATCGTAGCTTCGTCGCGTCCTCCTTCCGAGGTCGCGCTCCAACGCTCCGGCCGTCTGCGCCGGAGCGTTTCTCGTTTCCGGGCGAGCGCGAGCTCGGCCGCGGTGCGCCGGGGGCGGATGCCCCTGGCGTGCACACACTGAGATGAGGAGAGCCATGGCGACCAAGGAGGCGACGATCGCCGAGCTCACGGACAAGTTCCGTGACTCGAGCGCCGTTCTGCTGACCGAGTACCGCGGCCTCACGGTCGCGCAGCTCAAGCAGCTGCGCGATTCGATCCGTGAGGACGCCACGTACGCCGTGGTGAAGAATACGCTGACCAAGATCGCGGCGAACAACGCCGGGATCACGGCCTTCGACGACGAACTCGTCGGCCCGAGCGCGATCGCGTTCGTGCACGGCGACGCCGTCGCCGTGGCCAAGGCGCTGCGCAACTTCACCAAGGACAACCCTCTCCTGGTGGTCAAGGGCGGTTTCTTCGATGGGAAGCCGCTCACCCCGGAAGAGGTCAACAAGCTCGCCGACCTCGAGTCCCGCGAAACGCTGCTCGGCAAGCTCGCCGGCGCGTTCAAGGCCTCGCTGTACGGCGCCGCATACATGTTCACCGCCCCGGCGTCGAAGGCCGTTCGCACGGTCGACGCGCTGCGCGAGAAGCAGGAGTCCGCGAACTAGCGTTCGGCGGCTCGGAACCAACACACAAGGAGAATCCCCATGGCAAAGCTCACCGCTGACGAGCTCATCGAGCAGTTCAAGGAGCTCACGCTCATCGAGCTCAGCGAGTTCGTGAAGAAGTTCGAAGAGGTCTTCGAGGTCACCGCCGCCGCGCCCGTCGCGGTCGCCGGGGCCGCCCCCGCCGCGGGTGGCGACGCCCCCGCCGCCGAGGAGGAGAAGGACGAGTTCGACGTCATCCTCGAGTCGGCCGGCGACAAGAAGATCCAGGTCATCAAGGAGGTGCGCACCCTCACCTCGCTCGGTCTCGGCGAGGCGAAGGCGCTCGTCGACGGTGCCCCGAAGCCCGTTCTCGAGGGCGTCAACAAGGAAGCGGCCGAGAAGGCCAAGGAGGCCCTCGAGGCCGCCGGCGCCACGGTGACCCTCAAGTAGGTTCGTCCGGTCCGGGTCGATCCGTCGACTCCTGCCACGCGGGGCGCCACCTCCCTTTCCGGGAGGTGGCGCCCCGTTTCGTGCGTCCGGGGCGCGCGGCGGCGTCCGCAGCTGGTGCGCGAGGGAAAGAAGGGGCGTCTGTTGCCAAAACGAAACACAAGTAAATTGATGTTACTTCTGTGACTCAAGTGAAAATCGTGTTAGCGTGCCTGCATGCTTCCTGATCGTTTCTCCTCAGCCCGCGCCCGAGCGGCCGCGATCGCGGTCGCGTTCAGTGTCGTCGCCGGTGGTGTCGCGATCGCGGCAGCCCCGTCGTTCGCCTCCCCCGCCACCGTCGACGAGGGTGGCGCGTCGGCATCGACCTCGGCGAGCGATGTCACGACCGACACGGAGGTCATCCCCGTCGAGGCGTCGGGGTTCACGCCCGGGAACGTCGTCTACGTCCAGGTCGAGGACCCGTCGGGTGACACGAACTGGTCGTGGAAGACCGAGTCGGTGACGGTCGGTGACGACGGCTCCGTGGCGGCCGATCTCGACGTGGCGGACGCCCTCGTTCCCGGCACCTACTCGATCACCGTCTTCGAATCCGACGACATCAAGGCCTCGTTCAGTCTCGACGTCGCGGACGCGACGCCGGAGCCCACGGAGACGGAGACCGAGACGGCCACGCCGACGGCGACCGAGACCGAGACGGCCACGCCGACCCCGACGGCGACGGAGACCGAGACGGCCACGCCGACCCCGACGGAGACCGAGACGGCCACGCCCGAGCCCACGACGACCGAGACGGGCACCCCGGCACCCGTCGACACGACGCCGCCGAGCGAGCCCGCTCCCTCCGTCGACTTCGGTCCTCCGACCGCGTGGGCCGACTCCACGAACTACTCGGCGGCTGAGGCGGCCGCGAACGGTGTCGGCTACCAGCTCTCGGGCTTCACGCCCGGCGTCGAGGTGGAGCTCGTGCTCACCCTCCCCGACGGCACGGTCGCGGAGTTCTCGTCGCTCGAACCGATCGTTCCCGGTGCCGACGGAACGTACGCGGGTGTCATCACCTACTCCGGCGACTGGCCGACCGGTGCCTACTCGGTGACGGTCCGCACGAAGGACGGTCAGACGATCCCGGTCGAGGTCGCCACGCCGCCCGCCGAGGACCCCGCGCCGACCGAGACCGACGGCGCCACGGGGAGCGACGAGGGGACGAACGGGGAGGCGCCCGCGGAGGACGGCACCGCCGACGACGGTTCCTCGGACGGCTCGAACGAGTCCCGTGAGGTCACCCCGGGGGATCCGGCTCCGATCCAGTCCGCCGAATTCGGCTTCACGATCGACGCGACCCCGGCGGGCTCCGGCTCGAACGGCGGTACCTCGACCGGTGGCGGCAAGACCGACAAGGGCTCGCTCGCCCAGACGGGCGCCGATGATGTTTTCGGCATCGCCGGTCTCGGACTGCTCGTCGCCCTCGCCGGGGCCGGCGTGGTCGTCGGTGCCCGCTTCCTCGGCCGACGCCGCGACGTGTGAGCTGAGCCCGCCGACGACACGCGCCGTCATGTTCACGAGGGGGGTCCCGGTTCCCGGGGCTCCCCTCACCGGGCGTCGCGGGTGCTGAGCCCCGGCCATCCCGGTTCGGGACGGCCCGCCCGGCGCATCACGACAGGAGTCTCATCCTGGAGGATGACGTCGTGCCCACCGATGAGGTGAGCTCGGGTCCGCCCGAGTGATGCGCATGAACGCGCCTTCGGGCGGGGTGGACTTTTTGTCAGCTTTCGTTCAGCATGTTGACTATGACTTCTCAGCACAGCTTCCGTCCCGGCGCCCGCATCGGCGCCCTCGCTCTCGCCTTCGGTGTCGTCTCGGGCGCGTTCGCGCTGACTGCCGCCCCCGCGTTCGCCGACACGACCGTGCCGACCGACCCGGCCGCCTCGACGCCCAGCTCGAGCGACCCGGCTGCCTCGACGCCCAGCTCGAGCGACGACCCGGCCGCCTCGACGCCCACCTCGAGCGACCCGGCCGCCTCCACGCCCACGACGTCGGAGGCTCCGGTCGAGGCGACGATCTCCACCGACAAGGCCAACTACGCGCCGACCGACACGGTGCTCTACGCCGGCACCGGCTGGCTCCCCGGCGAGAAGGTTACGATCCTCGTCGAGGGCCCCCTCTCGGGCACCCTCGAGGTGATCCCCGCCGAGGACGGCACGATCGCGGACCAGATCGTCGTCGTCGAGGTCGACCAGGACGGCAACGAGACCGGCGGCAGCGGTGTCTGGCCCGAGGGCAGCTACACCGTGACGGCCACGCAGGAGCAGCCCGACGAGGAGACGCCCGGTGGCGACGAGGGCACGAGCAACGAGCTCGTGAGCGCGACGACGACGTTCACCGTCGGTGACGCCGCCGCGGCGCCGAGCACGCCGGCTCCGAGCCAGACCCCGCGTCAGCTCGCCGAGACCGGTGCGGACGACGTCTTCGGCATCGCGGGCCTCGGCCTGCTCGTCGCCGGTGCGGGTGCTGCGGCGCTCATCGGCCGTCGCCTCATCGCGAAGAAGGCGTAACACCCACGCGTCCGAACGGGGCCGTGCTCGAACGAGCACGGCCCCGTTCCGCGTTCCACCGGTGCGCTCCGGCCGCGTGGGCCGAGGGGTGTTTCATTCTGTTTCTGAAAGTTCGCTGGACAAGCAATGAGTGTTCCGGCACGATGTGCCCATGACCCCCCGCAATGCATTCCGCAGCACCAAGCACATCGGTGCGCTCGCCCTCGCCTTCGGCGTCGTCGCCGGCGGCTTCGCACTCACGGCCGGCCCGGCCTTCGCCGAGACGTCGGAGACCCCTGCCACGTCGACCGCCTCGACCGCCGCCCCCGCGGTCGTCACCGACAAGTCCGACTACGCGCCGTCCGACACCGTCGTCTACGTGGCTACCGGCTGGCTCCCGAACTCGACCGTCGTGGTCCTCGTCGAGGGCCCGCTCGGCGGTACCTTCGAGGCCAAGACGGACGAGAACGGCGCCGCGACCGGCGAGGTCGTCATCGTCGAGACCGACCAGAACGGCAACGAGACCGGCAACGCGGGAACGTGGCCCAACGGCTCGTACACGCTCACCGTGACGCAGGATCAGCCTGACGCCACCGACGAGCCCACGACGGAAACGTCGACGCCCGAGACGACCACGCCCGAAACGACCACCACGGCGTCGTCGACACCGACCGAGGACCCCAACTCCAATGACGGCGGCGACAACGAGCTCGTGAGCGCGTCGGCGACGTTCACCGTCGGTGGCGGAGCCGTCGGCACGACCGGCACCGCCGCGACGCCGCGCCAGCTCGCAGAGACGGGTGCCGACGACGTCTTCGGCATCGCGGGCCTCGGCCTGCTCGTCGCGGGTGCCGGCGCCGCAGCGCTCATCGGCCGCCGCATGGTCGCCCGCAAGGCGTAGTCGACCCCGACACCGAAAGACGGGTCGCGCTCACCGAGCGCGACCCGTCGTCGCGTTCTCCGCATCCGGTGGCGGTGCGACACACGCCGGGTTCCGACGCAGGCGACGGGGCTACGCTGGTGCCGTTGCCGGGGTCATCGCCCCGAGCGAGCAGGAGTGCGGGAGGCCGCGGATGCACGGAGGACGACGGGAGCCGATGGACGGGAGGCTCGATGACGCTCGGTGACTCGGCCAGATCACAACCTCAGACGGAGCCCCAGGCCGTCGACTACCCGCTCACGCGATCGAGCGTGTTCCTCGTGCTCACCGTGCACGACGACGCGTCCTCCGTCGACACGGCCCGCGCCACCGTCGCGGGCATCGGCGACCTCGTGAAGGACGTCGCCCTGCGGGACCTGACCCGCTCGGTGTCGTGCACGGTCGGGATCGGCGCCCGGATCTGGCCGGCACTCGTGCGAGGCCCGGCACCCGCCGAACTGCACCCGTTCCGGGTCGTCGAGGGACAGGTGCACACGGCCGTCTCGACGCCGGGTGATCTGTTCTTCCACATCCGCGCGGACCGGCCCGACTACGTGTTCGAGCTGGAGCGGATCATCCTCGCCGCGCTCGACGGCGCGGTGCACGTCGAGGACGAGACGGTCGGGTTCCGCTACTTCGATGCGCGCGACCTGCTCGGATTCGTCGACGGAACCGCCAACCCCGTCGGCGCGGAACTGCCGGAGGCCACGATCGTCGGTGCCGAGGATCCGGCGTTCGCGGGCGGCAGCTACCTGGTCGTGCAGAAGTACCTGCATCCGCTCGACCAGTGGCAGGCCCTCCCGACCGAGATGCAGGAGGCGATCATCGGGCGCACGAAGCCCGACAACATCGAGCTCGACGACGCCACGGGGGACGCGCAGAAGTCCCACAAGACGCTCACGACGATCGTGGACGCCGACGGCACCGAGCTCGACGTGCTGCGCGACAACATGCCCTTCGGGCGCCCCGGGGCGGGGGAGTTCGGCACCTACTTCATCGCGTATTCGCGGCGCCTGTGGGTCGTCGAGCAGATGCTCGAACGCATGTTCATCGGTGATCCGCCGGGGAAGCACGATCGCATCCTCGACTTCTCGACCGCGGTGACCGGAAGCGTGTTCTTCGTCCCGTCGGCGTCGTTCCTCGATTCGCTCGCGGACGACGACGCCGTGCCGGACACTACCGGAACGGAATCCTCCCCACCCGTCTCGGGCGACGAGCCCGTCGCCACCCCTGCCGCGCCGAGCGACGGTTCGCTCGGCCTCGGCGCACTGCGATCGACCCCCACCGAAAGGAACAGCTGATGGATTCCCTCTACCGCGAACTCGCACCGATCTCGGACGAGGGGTGGGCGCAACTCGATGACGAGGCGAAGACGCGGTTGTCGCGCGCGCTCGGCGCGCGCAAGGTGGTCGACTTCTCCGGTCCGCTCGGTTGGCAGGCGTCGTCGACGAACCTCGGACGCGTCGGTGATCGCATCGACGCACCACAGGACGGCGTGTTCGCCCGCCGTCGTCGCGTGCTCCCGATGGCGGAGCTCCGGGCCGACTTCACGCTCTCGCGCGAGGAGATCGACGACATCGCGCGCGGCGCGGTCGACACCGACCTGTCCGCCCTGGACGAGGCGGCCGCGCGCATCGCGACCGCCGAGAACGCGGCCGTCCTCATGGGCTGGGACGCGGTCGAGTTCCGCGGCGTCGGAACGGGGTCGACGAACGCGACGATCACGCGTGACGACAACAGTCGGCGGCTCGCGCACTACGTGGCCCGCGCCGTGGACGAGCTCGCGCGTGCCGGGATCGACGGCCCGTACGCGCTCGCCGTCGATTCGCCGACCTGGAGCGAGGTGCTGGGCGGCAGCGACGAGGGTGGCTCGCAGATGCTCTCGCATCTCAGGAACATCCTCGGCGGCGACATCGTGTGGGCGCCCGGCGTCCAGGGCGCGGTCGTGCTGAGCCAGCGCGGCGGCGACTTCCTGTTCGAGTCGGGCCGCGACCTGTCACTCGGATACGACTCCCACACGGCCGACACCGTGCACCTGTACCTCATCGAGTCGTTCACGTTCCGTGTCGCGACGCCCGAGGCGGCGGTCGCGATCCGCTGACCGACGACGACGGCTGACGGCTGACGGCCGACGGTTGATGGCTGAGGGTTGATGGCTGTCTGCTGCCGGGCCGACGGGCGCTGGTCGTGGACTGTCGGGCGGCGGTTGAGGGCTGCCGGGCGGCGGCTGCGGGCTGTCCGGCGGCGGGTGCCGGTTGAGGGCTGCGGGCTGCCGGGCGGCGGTTCCCGGTCGACGGCTGCCCACGAAAGTCGTGGCGAGCGATCCGGGGACGGCGCGCCCGGAATCCTGGCTTCCCGCTGCGAAGTAGCGGAGAATTGGTTCATGTCCACCGTTTTCGGGTGGGCGGGCCTCCGGGGCCGCACCGCCGCCGTCGTCGCAGCCGCAGCGATACTGCTCGGCGCCTCCGGCGCGGCCGCGGCACCGGCTTCTGCGGCGTCGCGCGAGCACTCCGCGCAGATCGTGGCGGCGTCCGCCGAATCCGATGCGGCGCCCACCGTGACGCTCGACTCGTCGGTCATCCCCGCGAATGCGGGACTCGTGTTCTCCACCTCGGGGTGGGCGCCCGACGTGCCCGTTTCGGTGCACATCTCGGGGCCGGCCGAACTCGTCGACGAGGTGCTTCCCGACGCCGACGGTGGATTCGTTCGGAGCATCGAGATCGTCGCGCCGGACGCGAGCGGAACGCCCCGGCCCGATGCGCAGTTCCCGGTCGGTGACTACACGCTGACGCTCTCGCAGGAGCGCGCGGGCGGACCGGGCGAGACGGCCCCGTCCGACGACCCGTCGCCGGCCCCGAGCCACCCGGTCGAGGAGAGCGCGTCACCGAGCACGTCGCCGACCTCGAGCGACGACGAGTCGCGTTCGATCGGTGAGTCGCGCGAGGTCGTCAGTGTCCAGGTGAACTTCACCGTCGAGCCCGTGCCCGGCGCGACGACGTCGGCGTCGCCGAAGCCGAGTTCCGAACTCGCGGCGACGGGTGCGGGGGAGTTCGCGATCGTCGCGGGAGTCGCGGCGCTCGTGTTCGTCCTGGGGGCGGTCGTCGTGCTCATCGCACGCAGTCGCTTTGGTCACCGCTGAGCCACTCGAACGAGGGGCCTCGGTGGGCCTCGTGTGGCGAGCACGGTGCGACACGAGGGCGCGTCCCGAACGTGTCCGCGGACGGCGTCCCGACGAGTTCCGCGGCCGCTGGGGCGGTCGGTCCCACGATGGGGTGTCGCACGCCGCGCGGGCCGAGGCCGGTCGCGGTCACGGCCGGGCGGTCGGTACCCGTCGTTCGACGAGCCGATCGGGTCGGCGGTCGGTGCGTTGGGCGACGGACAGCCTGTGGGGCGGCGGTCGGTTCGTCGCGTCGCCGGGCTGTGTGTCGGGGCGGCGGTCGGTGCGTTGAGCGACGGTCAGCGCGTGGGGGCGGCGGTCAGTGCGTCTCGTCGTCGGTCGGTGTGTCGGTCGGTGGGGCGGGCGACGGTCAGCGCGTGGGGCGGCGGTCGGTGCGTCGGGGGAGCGGTCGGTGCGCTGGGGAGACGTTCAGTTCGTCGGGGTCGCGGTGGCGCTCGACCCGTCCGCCTCGTTCGCTGGGGCCCCGGCGTGCGGCAGGGTGAGCGCGGACGGCGGGATGTCGCGGGCCGCGCGTCGCCGCCGGACGACCGTGGTGATGGTGAGCGCGACACCGGGGGCGAGCAGGATCGCGCCGATCGCGGTGACCGTGCGGCCGGTCGCCCACACCGGGTTCGCGAACTCGTAGAACGCGTCGACCGAGCCGCCGCCGCCGAGGAGGAACAGGCCCCAGGGGGTTGCGAGAACGAACAGGCCGCAGGCAAGGGTCAGAGCGCCGGGCATCAGCGCGAGGAGCCACCACGCGCGCGTCCACCAGGGGCGTCGGGGGACGAGTGGCAGCGAGTGGGTGAGTGTGGGGGAATGCATGGCGCCTATCGACTCGGGTCAAGGGATCGCGGTCCGGTCCGACGGCGACGCGCGGGTCGGAGGAGCGTCACGAAGACGACGGCCCAGTAGATCGCTGCGATTCCGAGACCGACGAGCAGGATGATCCATCCGAGCTCGAACGTTGCGGGGGCGCCCGCCTGAACGGACTCGACGTAGGGCGTGTTGCCCTCGATGTCGCCGCCGCCCGCGAGGAGGAGCAGGAGGATCGGCGACATCTGCAGCATGAGGCCCCAGACGAGCACCGCGACGCCGGGGAGCAGCGCGAGGGGTGTCAGGAGCACGCCCAGCGTGATGAACACCGCCCTCACCACATCGCGGCCGTCGGATGCTGGCGGCACCAGCGGGACCGGGCGATCCGGGACGGGAGCGGGCGGCATGTGCGGATGGTGCATCGACATCGCCACGAGGCTACGGGACCTCGACGGCGTGTGGCATCGCGCACCGGTCGCACATCGGGACCGACCAGCGAATGACGGGGCCCGGCGACGGAACCGGGTCAGGTGGTTCGTGGGTCGCAGCGTGTGGCATCTCCGGTGTATGGCGGTTCAGGTGTCGCGGTGCGCTGGGGGAGTCGGTGCGAGGGTGCGCGACCGAGTGACCGAGTGACCGAGTGACTGAGCGACTGCGGGTGCGCGGTTGTGTGTGTGCGGTGCACGGGGCTTGGTGCGGTGCGCGATGGCGTGGCGGCGGTGCGCGGGGAGTGAGACCGGCGAGTGGTGGCGAGCCGTTCCGGTTCCGATGGGCCGCTCCGGTCCGGTGGCGTCGCTTCCGGCTTCGGGTCGTGTACCGCGACCGATCGGATCGTCCGTGGGGGACCTCGAGTGAGACGACGAACGAGCACGAGCCCGACGACATCGCCGCCCAGGCCCCGCAGGTCGGGTGCATCAGGCGGACGGCGGTGATGCGCGCCGTCGCGCCGTCGCGCCGTCGCGCGGTTCGCAGTCGAGGGTGTCGACGTTCGGTGGAGGCCCCGACGACATGGTCATTCGCGTTCTCGGGCCCGGTCGGATTGTCCGTGGGTGGTGATGGGGTGCGGGTATGAACGATCACGAGCCCGACGGCACCGCTGCCGCACCGGCCTGTGACGAGGCTGCGCGTCTCGCGGCCGGTGGTGACGCGCGCTGTCGCGGGCTCTCGCGGTCGCCCCTGCCCGGTTCGACGGTGTCACCGTTCTCGATTCCGACCCGGTTCCTGGGCCGGGTCGGATTGTCCGAGGGCGGTGATGGGGTGCGGGTATGAACGATCACGAGCCCGACGGCACTGCCGCACCGGCCCCGGACGCGACCGCGCGTCCGGGGGCCGACGCGGATGCGTGCCGTCGGGCGCCTTCGTGGTCGAGCGTGCTGCCGTTGGGTCTGCTGACGGTTTGATTGAGTCAGGGGTTATGCCGCCAGGGTGACGGCTTCCATCATTATGGTCTCGAACTCGACCGGGGTCAGTTTCCCGAGGCGACGCTGACGGCGCTTGCGGTGGTAGACCCCTTCGATCCATCTCACGATCGCCAGCCGCAGCTCCTGTCGTGTAGTCCAGGGGTGCCGGTCGAGGACGTTCTTCTGCAACAGCGAGAACCAGCTCTCCATGGCGGCATTGTCTCCGCATGCCCCCACGCGTCCCATCGATCCGCGCAGGTTGTGGCGCTTGAGAGCCTTCAGGAATCGGCGGGCCCGAAATTGGCTGCCTCGATCCGAATGCACGATGACACCGGTCGGGCTGCCGCGATGCGCGACGGCCATCTCGAGCGCGTTCACCGCCACGTCTTTGATCGCGCACAGATAGAGCTTGCCCTCGCCGGTCCAGTGCTCGGTGATGTCGGTCAGCCACAGCTGGTTCGGGCGATCGGCGGTGAAGTCGCGTTGCACGAGATCGTCGTGCACGGGCGGTCCCGCCTTCTTGTAACGCCGCTTCCGGGTCGTGATCGCCGAGCGGATCCCCGCGAGGCGACACGGCCGCCACACCCGCCGTTCCGAGACCAGGTAGCCGAGATCGGCGAGGTCATCGGCGAGCACCCGATACCCACCCTCGGGGTCCTCCTCGTGCAGCTGCCGCAGCACCTCGATGAGGTGCTGCTCCTCTGCTTCCCGGGCCGAGACCGGGTGTTTGAGCCACTGGTAGTACGCCTGCTCGCTGAACCCAAGCACCCTGCACGCCACCGCGGCCGGCACCCTGACGGGGGCGCCGGCCGCGGCCATCTCGCGGACGAGCGGGTAGATCATTTCGGGGGCGTGATATGCACCTGCGACAGATACGCCGCGGCCCGCCGGAGCACCTCGTTCTCCATCTCGAGCTCCCGGATCCGCTTCACTGCCGCAGCCATCTGCCGCAGCTCGTCAGGATCTCTCGACGGGGTCATCCCATGGGACTGAAACTTCGCATCCCGCACCCACGCCTGCAACGCGGACTTCGAGATCCCGAGGTCCTTGCACACCGTCTTCTGCGTGATGCCCGACTCGACAAGCGCGACAGCATCCCGCTTGAACTCGTCCGTGAACTTCACTGGCATGATCGCCATCCTTCCAGCACGACCCCTCCCAGGATCATGCGGTCAAGGACTCAACCAAACCGTCAGCAGACCCTCCGAGGGTGGTGATGGGGTGTGGGTATGAACGATCACGAGCCCGACGGCACTGCCGCACCGGCCCTGGACGCCGCCGTGCGTCGCGCGGCCGGTGGTGACGCGCGCTGTCGCTCGCGCTCGTGGTTGCGCCTGCCCGGTTCGACGGTGTCGCCGTTCTCGATTCCGACGCGGTTCCTGGGCCGGGTCGGATTGTCCGAGGGTGGTGATGGAGTGTGGGTATGAACGATCACGAGCCCGACGGCACCGCCGCCGCCCCGGCACTGGACGCCGCCGTGCGTCTCGCGGCTGGTGGTGACGCGCGCTGTCGCGGGCTTTCGTGGTCGCGCCTGCCCGGTTCGACGGTGTCGCCGTTCTCGATTCCGACCCGGTTCCTGGTCCGGGTCGGGTTGTCCGTGGGTGGTGGTGGGGTGTGGGTATGAACGATCACGAGCCCGACGGCACCGCTGCCGCACCGGCACTGGACGCCGCCGTGCGTCTCGCGGCTGGTGGTGACGCGCGCTGTCGCGGGCTTTCGTGGTCGCGCCTGCCCGGTTCGACGGTGTCGCCGTTCTCGATTCCGACCCGGTTCCTGGTCCGGGTCGGGTTGTCCGAGGGTGGTGATGGGGTGTGGGTATGAACGATCACGAGCCCGGCGGCACCGCTGCCGCACCGGCCCCGGACGCGGCCTCGCGTCCGGCGGTCGGTGGTGACGCGCGCCCGTCGGCTGGTGGTGACTCGCCTGCTCGGCCGCGTGGTCAGGAGACGCTCGCGCCGCACGTTGCGTTCATGATGCACCTGCAACACCTCGACGGCATTGGTGCCCACGACGAAGCCTTCGATTTGGCGCTCGACGCGGTCCGTGCCGAGGACAAGCTCATCGCGAAGGCCGAAGCGCGCCGCGCGGAGCTGCTCGCGTTCATCCACGAAACCACGCTCATCAACGCTCGGGAGGAGCATCCCGGGAGTGATGATGCGGTGGTGACGGCGATGCGTGAACGCACCGCCCAGCTCGCGCTCGCGACCGCGCGGTCCGAGCCGGTCGTGTCGCGGGAACTCGGTGAGAGCCTCATGCTGCGCGACGCGTTCCCCGCCACGGAAGGAATGCTCCGCGATGGGCACCTCTCGCTCGCGCACGTGCGCGTGATCCTCGCCGAAGGACGACGCCTCCCCGACGACGACGCCCGCAAAGCGTACGAGCGGGCCGTGGTCGACGGGGCCTCGCGGGAGACGCCCGCCAGGTTGCGGGCTCTCGCGCGGCGGGCAGCGCAGACGCTGATGCGGGAGAGTCTCGACGAGCGGCACAAGGTCGCTCGCGAGCAGCGTGGGGTGCGGGTCGTGCACGAAGACGACGGCATGAGCCGGCTCGAAGCACTCGTCCCGACCCTCCTCGGCGCGGCGATGCTCGACCGCCTCACCGAGCAGGCGAAAGCCCTCGCGGGGCCGGACGAACCTCGCACGCATGATCAGATCCGCGCGGACCTGCTGTGCGAACTCGTCCTCACCAGCGACCCCGCCGAGGGGTGCGGGTCGCCGCACGGCGCGGCTGGCGGCATCAACGCGCGCGTCGCGATCACGGTGCCCGTGCTGTCGCTCCTCGATGGTGGCGACGATCCCGCGCTGCTCGACGGGGTGGTGCCGGTGCCGGTGGAACAGGCGCGGGAACTCGCCTCGCGTGCACCCTCGTTCCTGCGCGTACTGACCGATCCGATCACGGGCGTCGCTCGCGAGAGCGACACGCGCTTCCCGACCACGGCGCAGCGCGAGTTCCTCCGGGTCCGTGACGGGCACTGCCGCTTCCCGGGCTGCACCCGCCCCGCACGGCGTTGCGATATCGACCACACCATCGCGGTCACCGACGGCGGCACGTCCTCGCTCGGGAACATGGCCCACCTGTGCCGCCGACACCACACGTTCAAGCACGCCACCCGCTGGCGCGTGGAACAGCGGGAGCCGGGGCGGTTGGTGTGGTTCTCACCGAACGGTGATCGCTACTCCGACCGGCCCAGCCCCATCGGGCCACGGTTCCGCCCGTCCTGGGCATACCACCACGACGACGAACACGACCATCCACCAGCCGGAGGCGGCCAACCACCTGGCGGCGGGCACGCACCAGGCCGCGGCCACCCACCAGACGAAGGCGGCCATCCGCCAGGAGGCGGCCACCCGCCAAGCGGAGACGCCCACTCACCTCACGGCGGCGACCACCCACTAGGCGGAGACGCCCGCCCGGCACAGCCTGCGGGGTTGGTTCGCGCGCTCGCCACCTCGGAACACTCGATCGCGCCCACGATTCGACCGGTCACCGAACGGCCACGCACGAGAATGGAAGCGGAGTTCGAGTTCGACCCCGCACTCCAGGCCTCCACCGACACGCTGCCGAACGGGCCACACCATACCGGACACCGCGGCATCCGTCCCCGACGAACCGGGCCCGACGCCGGCGCCGGGTACGACCCGCCACCATTCTGAGCTCGGCGACGGTAGGTGCGAGCACGAGCCGGATAGCGAAGATCCCACGGCACCTGCCGGGGCGGCGGTGGGATAGGAGCCACTGTGCCGTAGGGGGAGACAGCCGTAGGAGGAGACAGCCGTAGATGGAGACAGCTGTAGGGAGAGAGCCGTAGGAGGAAACGGCGGGGGAGGAGAAACCGATGGGGGGGGGATAGTACTGCGGGACCGTTCCGGCCTTGCGGACCCGCACCAACCAAGTGAAGCCGCATGCGAACTCGTGTGACCGCTCGCCTCGCCGCCCGCTCGCCTCGTCCGTGGGGTGGAAACGCCTCGACGTGGGGAACCGCGACCGCGCAGGTCGAGTGCTCACGGTGTCGGCGTGATCGACCGAGAACGCGGCGGGCACCGGTGAACGCGACGTGCCCCGGTGAGCGCGACGTGCCCCGGTGAACGCGACGTGCCCCGGTGAACACGGTGGGCGGGCCCCGGTGGAGCCGGCGGGTCCCGGTGAACGTGGCGGGCCCCGGCGAACACGGCGAGTGACGCGGCGGGTCCCGGCGAACGCGGCGGGTGACGCGGTGAACGTGGCGGAGGATAGGGGATTCGAACCCCTGAGGGCTTGCACCCAACACGCTTTCCAAGCGTGCGCCATAGGCCACTAGGCGAATCCTCCAGGCCCGTGCGTGCACAGGCTCGAACGATCATAGCGGCTCCCAGGGTCGCCCCCGAACGCGGCGCGTCCGCCGCAACGAAAAGGACCCCTCGCGCACCCGCCAGAGCCCGGTTACCCTTGCTGCATTTCTGCCCTGGGGGAGTTGGCCTGGATGGCGCCACGCGAGGAGCCGCCCCCAGTGTAGCCGCTCGGTCGGGGTCCCGACGACGCGGCACCGGAATGGCGTGCCCCTCGTGTCCGCCACGGCTCGCGAGGTGGGGCGAACCGGGGCCGAACTCGGGGCGAACCGGGGCGAGCGGGCGGACGGGGCGAGCCGCGCCTCGGAAGGAGCGGAGACCGAGCGGGGCTTCGGTCAGGTCAGGAAGCCGGCCCCCGGCCGGCCTCGGTCTGCCCGCGCGTGCGTCGCCGCCGATCGTGGCCCGCGAGCACCGCCACCCGATCCCTTCGGCAACCCGCCGCCCCGGGCGTGCCGTCCCTCGCGGCTCTACGATGGAGATGTGTCGTCGAACATCTACCTCACGTCGTCCGAGGGACACTCGGGGAAGTCCGCCGTCGCTCTCGGGTTCATCGAGGCGTTCAGCCGCAGGGTCGGGAGGGTGGGGGTGTTCCGCCCACTCATCCAGGGGGGTGACGAGCGCGACGCCGTGCTCCAACTCCTCCTCGACCGCGAGGACCCCGGCACGGGCCTCGGCTACGACGACTCGTACGGCATCACGTACGAGCAGCTCCACGCCGACCCGGACGAGGCGATCCCCACGATCGTCGAACGGTTCAAGCGCGTCGAGCAGGCGTCCGACGCGGTCGTGATCGTCGGCAGCGACTTCACCGACGTCGGCAACCCGGCCGAACTCGGCGACAACGCGCGCATCGCAGCGAACCTCGGTGCCCGCGTCGTCCTCGTCGTCACCGGCCGCGACCCCCACGACCTCACGGCACGCACCCCCGAGCAGGTCGCACGCGCCGTCGACTCGACGGTCGGCGAGCTGCGCGAGGCACACACCGTGCTCGGCGGCGTCGTCGTCAACCGCGGCGACGAGGCGCAACTCGACCAGATCCGCTCGGCGGTCGAGGCGACCCTCGTCGCGGACTCCGACGTGCCCGTGCCCGTGTGGGTACTGCCCGAGGAGCCGCTCCTCGCCGCCCCCTCGGTCGCGCAGCTGCTCACCGCGCTCGGTGGCCGCCTCGTCGCCGGCGACGAAGCTCTCCTCGGACGCGAGGTGCTCGGCGTGACGATCGCCGGCATGGCGATGGAGAACGTCCTCGACCGACTCATCGAGGGCGGCCTGCTCATCGTCGCCGCCGACCGCACCGAGACGCTGCTCGCCGTCCTGCTTGCGCAGGAGGCCGACACGTTCCCGTTCCTCTCGGGCGTCATCGTGAACGGCCCGTTCGAGTTCTCGCCCGTCATCGAGCGGCTCATCGCCGGCATCGGCCCGAGCCTGCCCATCGTCCGCACCGACGGCGGCACGTTCGAGACGGCGCAGCGCATCCTCCAGACCCGCGGCAGCCTCGCGACCGGCTCGCGCCGCAAGCGCGACGTCGCCCTCGCGAGCTTCGAGGGTCGCGTGCCCGCCGAGGCCGTGTTCGAGCTCGTCGACGCGCCCGCGCCGACCGTCGTCACGCCCGCCATGTTCGAGTACGGCCTGCTCGACCGCGCACGTGCGGACCGCAAGCGCATCGTGCTCCCCGAGGGCGACGACGACCGCATCCTGCTCGCCGCCGGCACGCTCCTCGACCGCCGTGTCGCCGACCTCACGATCCTCGGCGACGAGTCCGAGGTGCGCGCGCGTGCCGCCGGGCTCGGCGTCGAACTCGGCGCCGCACAGGTGCTGAGCCCCCACGACCCCGAACTCGTTGGCCGCTTCGCCGAGGAGTACGCGCGACTCCGCGCACACAAGGGCGTCTCGGTCGAGCAGGCCGCCGAGCGCGTGCAGGACGTGAGCTACTTCGGCACGATGATGGTCCACCTCGGGCTCGCCGACGGCATGGTGTCGGGTGCCGCGCACACGACCGCGCACACGATCCGCCCGTCGTTCGAGATCGTGAAGACGAAGCCCGGTACGTCGATCGTGTCGAGCGTGTTCCTCATGTCCCTCGCCGACCGCGTCCTCGTCTACGGCGACTGCGCCGTGAACCCCGACCCGAACGCCGAGCAGCTCGCCGACATCGCGATCTCCTCGGCCGCGACGGCCGCACAGTTCGGCGTCGCACCGCGCATCGCGATGCTGTCGTACTCCACGGGCGATTCGGGCTCGGGCGCCGACGTCGACAAGGTGCGCGAGGCGACCGACCTCGTGCGCACGCGCCGGCCGGACCTGCTCGTCGAGGGCCCGATCCAGTACGACGCGGCAACCGACCTCGCGGTCGCGAGCAAGAAGCTCCCCGGCAGCGATGTCGCGGGGCGCGCGACGGTGTTCATCTTCCCTGACCTCAACACGGGCAACAACACGTACAAGGCGGTACAACGCTCGGCGGGGGCGGTCGCGATCGGCCCCGTGCTGCAGGGGCTCAACAAGCCCATCAACGACCTGTCGCGCGGCGCACTCGTCGCCGACATCGTCAATACGGTCGCCATCACGGCGATCCAAGCACAGGGAGCACCGGAATGAGCATCGCCCTCGTCGTCAACAGTGGTTCGTCGTCACTCAAGTACCAGTTGCTCGACGCATCGACCGGCCAGATGCTCGCCTCCGGCCTCGTCGAGCGCATCGGCGAGGAGCGCGCGGTCACGACGCACCGCGTCGGTGACGAGAAGTTCCGCAGCGAGCAGCCCATCCTCGACCACGGTGCGGCGTTCGCCGTCATGATGGGCTCGTTCCTCACCCACGGCCCCGACATCAACGCGCACTCCCCGAAGGTCGTCGGCCACCGCGTCGTGCACGGCGGACGTCGCTTCGTCGGCCCGACCCGCATCGACGACCAGGTCGAGCGCGACATCGACGACCTCGTGCCGCTCGCGCCGCTGCACAACCCGGCCAACCTCGCCGGCATCCGTGTGGCGCGAGCCGTGTTCGCGGACGTTCCGCACGTCGCCGTGTTCGACACGGCCTTCCACACGAGCTTGAGCGATGCCTCGTCGCTCTACGCGATCGACGCCGAGACGGCCCGCAAGCACCGCGTGCGCAAGTACGGCGCCCACGGCACGAGCCACAAGTACGTCGCGGCGCGCGCGGCCGAGTACCTGCACCGGCCGATCGAGGACCTCAAGCTGCTCGTCCTCCACATCGGCAACGGCGCCTCGCTGTGCGCCGTCGAGGGCGGACGATCGATCGAGACGAGCATGGGCATGACCCCGCTCGAGGGCCTCGTGATGGGCACCCGCTCGGGCGACCTCGACCCCGCCGTGCTGTTCCACCTGAGCCGTCAGGCGGGGCTCGGCATCGACGAGCTCGACACGTTCCTGAACCGCCGCTCGGGCCTGCTCGGCCTCACCGGATCGAACGACATGCGTGACGTCGAGAGCCGCGCCGAGGACGGCGACCAGGTCGCGCGCGGCGCCCTCGACATCTACATCCACCGCCTGCGTCACTACATCGGCGCGTACCTCGCGCTGCTCGGCGGCGCCGACGCGATCATCTTCACGGCGGGCGTCGGTGAGAACTCGCAGCTCGTGCGCGCCGAATCGCTCGAGGGCATGGAGTGGCTCGGCATCGAGATCGATCCCGAACGCAACGCCGAACGGTCGGACGAGGAGCGACGCATCTCGACGGACTCGTCGAAGATCGAGGTGCTCGTGATCCCGACGAACGAGGAGCTCGAGATCGCCCGCCAGTCGTTCGAGGCGATCGGCGTCGAGGCCTAGGTGATCGTTCGCCACCGCGGCACCCACCGACACGACGCCACCCTGTCGAGCCGATCGAGGTGAACCTGCACGTCGTTTCCCGACGTCGGCTCGACGGCGGCGTCCTGGAACGCGAGTTCCTGCTCGGTGACGTGCCCGGGATCCTCTGGACCCCGGTCGACGCGTCCGAGACGTCGCCGGTCCCGCTCGTCATGCTGGGGCAACCTGGCGGACTGGGGATGCATCGCATGCGCCCCGCGCTGGAGGGGCGGGCCCGGAGTGCCTCGGCGCACGGCCTCGCCGCGGTGGCGATCGAGTTGCCGGGAAACGGGGGACGCCCCACGCTCCCCGGTGCGGAGTCGGTCCGTGCGGAGCTCCGGCGGGTGCTGTCGGCAGGGGAACGCCCCGGCCCGGAGCTCGTCGACCGGTTGATCCTCCCACTCGTCGAACGCGCGGTCCCCGAGTGGCAGGCGACACTCGACGCGTGCTTCGCGCTGCCCGAACTCGACGGCCGTGCGGTGTACTCGGGTGGGGTCATCGCGATCGGTGTGCGACTGGCGGTCGTCGAACCGCGAATCCTGGCCGCGTGCCTTTTCGCGGGCAGCTACATCCCACGTGCGACGATGTCGGAGGCGACCGCCGTGACGATGCCGCTGCACGTCCTGCTGCAGTGGGACGACGACGGGAACGACCGGGACGCGTCGCTCGCCCTCTTCGACGCCTTCGCCTCGGCGGAGAAGACCCTGCACGCCAACATGGGCGGCCACACGGGCGTGCCGGCGTTCGCCGGTGAGGAGGTGGCGCGATTCTTCGATCGCCACCTCGCCCAGGCCGCCGATTGAACGACATGTGAACGGTCGACGGCACATGCCGCACTCGGCCACCCGGGTGGCTTCGCGTCAGTGACGCCATGCGTCCGCGAGCGCGCTCCAGTGGTCGTCGTCCATGAGCGAGGTGGGCGTCACCCAGACCGTCTCGACGCCCGCGTCGGCGGCCGCCTCGACCGCGTCGCGGAGCGCGTCCGGCGAGATCGCCTCGGCCTCCGAGTCCCACAGGCCGACCGACAGGACATCGCGTGTCCCCGAGCGATCCACCAACGCGTCGGCGAGCTGCGACGTCGTCGGGCTCCCCTCGTCGGCGATGCCGAAGTAGTCCCACACGACGAGCCGGTCGCACGCCCCCTCGAGCAGCGCATAGTCCTGCCCGCTGTCGCGGCGGTCACCGGCCGCGTCCTCGGTCGGAGCCCGCACCTCCATCCACAGCTCGACCCCGTGGGCCGCGGCCGCCTCGCGCGTGCGGCCGACGAGCCCGGCCACCGCGTCGCAGCGCCACGACACGACGCGCTCGTCGGCGACGTCGATCGCCCCGTCGGACGTGCGCGGCCAGTCGTCCGTGCCCGCGACGCGACGGAAGTCGTCGAGATCGTCGTCGCCGTACGTGGTGTCGTCGAGGAAGAGCTCCGTGAGGCTCACGGCGGCGGGTCGATAGCGCTCGGCGACGGCACCGACGAGCGCCACGAGCTCGTCCGCGACGAGACCCTTCGTGAGCACGGCGAGGCTCGGGAAGTCCTCGGAGCGTTCCCCGTCGACGCCGACGCCCGCGAGCTCCGGTCGGTCGGCGAGAAGGCCCGGCGCGAGCACGTCCAGGACGATCGTGATGGAGCGCGAGGAACCGTCCGAAGTGGTTCCGACGAGGTCGAGTGCGTCCGCGACGAGGTCGCCGCCGCCGTCACGGACGGCCGACGACCACGCATCGGTGTTCGCCGCCCACGGGAACGCCGTCCAGTCGACCCGTCCGCCCACGACGCTCACGTCCGTGGCCCCGACGTCGTCGAGGTGCGCCGCGAGGGCGGCGAGGTGTTCGTCGCCCTGTGTCAGGTCCTCGAAGCCGATCCGGAGCATGCGGCGCGGCGCGACGGCCGGCGTCGACGGGACGCACGCCGCGAGGAGGCCGAGGGCGGCGGCGCCGGGCACGGCGAGCAGGATGCTGCGCCGGGAGACGCCGGGCCGGGAGTCCCCCGGATCTCCGTCGCTCGCGCCACCCGCGTCTGCGCCGCGCGAGCCGCTCATGCCTGGAGCCCCGCGGCACGCCGGAGCGAACGATCGGTGACGATCCCCGTGCGGTCCAGCTTGTTCCAGTTCGACTCGCTGCGCGTCGCCTGTTTCCAGAGCGCCTCGACCATGACGCCCGCGATGATCGTCGTGAGGATGGGCCAGAGGGGAATCGTGTAGAGGAACCGAAGGTCGGCCCACGCCCCGTTCATCGCGACGGCGAACACGATCGTCCCGGCCGACACGAAGATGCCGAGCCACGCGAGGATCGACAGCAGGCTCGGCTCGAACGGCGGATCGCCTGAGATGAAGCCGAACGGCAGGCACACGAGGACGGTGAGCAGCAGGACCGGCATGATGACCATGTTGATCGTGTTGAACACGAGGAACAGGCCGAACGCTCCGTAGCGCGGATTCCCGACCATGTCGCGCTGGATGTGCATCGTCTGCAACAGGCCCCGCGCCCAGCGCACGCGCTGTCGCCACAGTGCGCGCATCGTGGACGGTGACTCGGCGTGCACGATCGCCTGCGGACGGAAGCGCACGTGGTAGCCGGCACGGTAGATGCGCCACGTGAGTTCGAGGTCCTCGCCGAGCGTGTCCTCGTTGAAGCCGCCGATCTCCTCGATGACGCTCCGCGGGAACGCGCCGATGTTGCCCGACACGATGGGGAGCACGCGCATGACGTCGAGTGCACGGCGCACGAGACTGCAGCCCGCGTGACTGAACAGGGCGAGCATTTGCGTGAGGGGCCGGTCGAGGTTGACGGGCCGGTCGTCACCGCACACCGCGCCGACGCGTTCGTGATCCATGCCGCGCAGCATCTCGGTGATCGTGTTCGCGCTGAAGATGCCGTCGGCGTCGACGAACATCAGGACGTGCCCGTGCGACTCGCGGATGCCGTGGTTGAGGGCGGCGCCCTTGCCGCCGTTGCGTTGACGGAACACGCGCACCCGCGCATCGCGGCTCGCGAGCCAGGCCATGACCTGTGGGGTGTTGTCGGTCGAGCCGTCGTCCACGATGACGACCTCGACGCGGTCGTAGTTCGATGCGAGCACCGAGTTGACGCAGTTCGCGAGGACGACGCCCTCGTTGTACGCCGGCACGATGACCGAGACGAGGGGGAGTTCGTCGGCCATCGTGTGGATGCCCTTGGCGCGGTGGCGACGCTCGACGATCTCGAAGACCACCGCGAGCGGCAGGTACACGAGCTTCACGAAACCGAACACGAGCGCGATCATGCCGAGCCAGAATCCGATCTCGCCGATGACCCGGGCGACCGCGAGGAAATCGATCACGGCACGAGACCTCGGATGCGGCGCAGGTCGTCGAGGAGATGGTCGAACAGGCCCGGGACGGCCTCGCTGTTCGCGCCGAAGCGCGCGTTGAGCTCGAGGACGACCGGTCGACCGGTGTCGTCACGCCGGACGTCGACGTCGACGGGGCCGACGAGCCCGAGCGCCGAGACCGCGTCGAGTGCGGCGCGCGCGACGTCGGCCGTGTCGGGGCCGTCCGCGGGACGGACGCCGGTCGCGTTGCCGACCTCGCCGGCGCTCAGACCCGTCTTGTCGAGGACGCGCACGAAGAAGGGCGCGCCGCCGTCGAGCGGCGCGTGGACGACCGGCGCGTACTCGGTACCGGGTGCGAACGACTGGAGGAGGAGGTGCTCGTCGAGCGGGCCGAGCGCCGACGCGTCGCGGACGACGCGCACGCCTCGTGCGCCGCGCGAGACGCGCGGCTTGACGACGAGCGGTAGGCCGACGCGGCGCTCGGCATCACCCGGCGCCGTGAGGTCGTGGGGTGTTGCGGTGCGCGGCACGGGGACGCCGCGGTCGGCGAGTCGGCGCTCCGTGACGAGCTTGTCGTCCGCGAGCCGGACGGCCTCGGGCGGCGACACCGCGACGAACACGTCGGCACCGAACGCGTCCCGTGCATCGGCGATGCGGGGGAGCTCCTCGCTCACGGTGGGCACGACGACGTCCGCGCCGACGGCACGGACGGCGGCGCGCATGGCGTCGAGGTAGTCGTCGTCCCGGGCCGGCGGCACGATCCTGACGGGCAGCGGCGAGTCGGGGACCTCGACCATGTCGACGCCGGCCGCGTCGACGCCACGAGCGGCGCACTGCCTCAGTGGCGCGCGACCGGCTGGTCCGCCGGCTCCCGTGACGAGGACGCGGAGCGGCATCACAGGCTCCCGAGCTGGTGGGAGAGGGCGCGCACGACCTCGTAGCCCTCGGCGTGGTCGATCCTGGCCTGCTCGCCGCGGTGGAGTGCCTTGCCCGCGAGCTTGTGGTCGTCGATGTACGGCTTGTCGGCCTGGTTCGCGTGCGCGCGCACGGCCGCGGCCTTGACGTCCATGTAGTCCCCCACGTCGACGAAGAAGCGCGGGGTGAACTCGCTCGTCACCGACGGGCTCTCGAAGCACAGGATCGTCGAGCAGCGGCGCGCGGCGCGCAACACGGCGAGGTGGACGGCGTGGTGGTCCTGGTGCTGGTCGTGCTTCGAGTGCGTGAGGATGACGTCGGGCTGCACGAGGCCGATCATCGCCTCGGTCGCGGCGATCATCTCGCCGATCTCGGTCGCCATCCGGGTGTCCGTGAAATCGCGGACCGTGATGTCGCTCAGCTCGAGGAAGCTCGCGGCCGCGACGGCCTCGCCCGCGCGGATCACCTCGCTCCCACCGCGGGCGCCGCGGCTCATGACGAGCGCCTCGACGTGATGGCCGAGGTCGACGAATCTCGCGAGGCTCGCGCCGCACGCGAGCTCGAGGTCGTCCGGGTGGGCCGCGACGACGAGGATGCGCTTCGGCTGCTGCGGTGACGCCACCGGACGATGCAGGAGCGCGAAGGCGCCGATGAGGAACAGGCCCGCCACGACGGCGGCGCCCGCGACGTACGGCGCCCACGTGGCATCGGTCAGGGCGCCGAGGACGAGCGTCGGGACGAACAGGATCGAGACCGCGAGGGTGGGGCCCCGGTGAGTGCGACGGCGCTGCGGAATCGTCTGCGGATCGATCGGAGCCTGATGATCACGACGACGAGGCCGACGAGAGCGATGCTCGCGAGAAGCAGACCGAGCCACTGCATGGACAATTCCCCTGTTCCCCGTGTCCGCCGGGAGTCGGACACGGCCCCTCGTTCCCCGTGGTCGATCGGCGTCCCGCACGCGGGACCTGCCGGTGTCGGTGCTCGCCGCGAATGGTCTCTGCTTCCGTCGCGGCGGGCGCACGGCGCATGCACCGTGCGTGGACGCCGTCCCCATCGTCGTCCCGAGCGTGATGGCCTGAGCGACCACATTCCCGGGGCGTCGTCGGACGTCGCCGATCGAACCCCCTGAGAGTCGGTTCTATCATTTCCTGGAATGGGGCGGGTACCGCCTCAACGTGATTGCGTGCACGAATCATTCGTTGGCGGGCCGCGGAGTGACTCGATCCGTATCCCGATGGGCGGCGTCGCGGGTGTTCGCGTTTCGACGGCCCTCGCCCGAGTTGACGCGCTTCGAGCGTCGGCGGCGTCGTGCCTCGGGGTCGTTCGGCGATGCGTGCGGGGTGACTCGGTCCATTCGTGCAGTTGTTCGCGTCGTGTTTCGGAACGGCTCGTTCAGGAATGCCCCAACATTCATGTGCGATTGAACGGTCGGTCGGGCGAGGGGGAAATCGCGCGTCGGTGACGTGGCAGGCGGGTGTTCGCCACGGGCGCCGTCGGCGTCGGCGGCGAAGCGGTCTCCTGGGGGTGGGCCCGGCTACGATTGACGGATGGTCGCCGCCCTCTACCGCCGTTATCGGCCCGACTCCTTCGCTGACATGATTGGGCAGTCGCAGGTGACGGAGCCGCTCATGACGGCACTGCGAACGGGCCGGGTCAACCACGCCTACCTCTTCTCGGGGCCGCGCGGCTGCGGCAAGACCTCGTCGGCGCGCATCCTGGCCCGCTGCCTGAACTGTGCGCAGGGCCCGACGGACACGCCGTGCGGGACGTGCGACAGCTGCATCGAACTCGCGCGCGACGGGGGCGGCTCGCTCGACGTCATCGAGATCGACGCGGCGAGCCACGGCGGCGTCGACGACGCGCGTGATCTGCGGGAGCGGGCGGTGCTCGCACCGAGTCGCGACCGCTACAAGATCTTCATCATCGACGAGGCGCACATGGTGACGGCGGCGGGCTTCAACGCCCTGCTGAAGGTCGTGGAGGAGCCGCCGGAGCACGTGCGCTTCGTGTTCGCGACGACCGAGCCCGAGAAGGTCATCGGGACGATCCGCTCGCGAACGCACCACTTCCCGTTCCGGCTGATCCCGCCTGCGCCCATGCTCGCCTACGTCGAGCAACTGTGCCGCTCCGAGGGCGTGACCGCCGACGGTGGCGTACTGCCGCTCGTGGTGCGGGCGGGTGGCGGCTCGGCGCGCGACACCCTGTCGCTGCTCGACCAGGTGATCGCCGGGTCCGAGGGTGAGCACGTCGACTACGGGCGAGCGGTCGCGCTGCTCGGTTTCACCGCGACGGAGCTGCTCGACGAGACGATCGAGTCGTTCGCGGGCCAGGAGGCCAGGGCGGCCTACGGGGTGCTCGACCGCGTCGTGCAGTCCGGGCAGGACCCGCGACGTTTCGTGGAGGACCTGCTCGAGCGCGTGCGCGATCTGATCCTCGCGAAGGCGACGGGTGACGGCGTCGGCGCGGTGCTGCGCGGGCTGTCGCCCGAGGAGCTCGAGCGGCTGCGGGCGCAGTCCGATCGCTTCACGCCCGCGGCGCTCACGACGATGGCGGATCTCGTGAACACGACGCTCACGGAGATGTCGGGCGTGACCTCGCCGCGGCTGCACCTCGAGCTCATGGTCGCGCGGGTGCTCGTCGCGTCGCGAGCGGCCTGGGCGGGTGACTCGGCGGCGATCGAGGTCGTGCCGGCGGCATCGACGGCTCCCGTGCGTGAGGTGCCCGGTGCGGCCGGCGTGCGTGACGAGAAGGCCGAGGCGGGGTCGGACGAGCTCACCGAGCGACGCGGAGGCCGGGACGCGTCGACCGCGGTCACGCGGGAGGCGGACACGGCAGGGACGGCAGCCGTCGAGTCGCGCTCCGATGACGCTCGAGCCGCCGGTGCCGGGACGGGCGACGTCGGTGCGCCCGGTGCAGGCACGCCCGGTGCAGGCACGCCCGATGACGGCACGCGTGAGACGCGGGGGGCCGGACGCGAGGCGACGGCTGCCGCGGCGCGGGGCGTCGCGGATGCGGCACGTTCGGCATGGGCGTCGGCCTCCCCGGCGGAGGGGGAACCGGGCCGCGCACCCGTCGTGGGCGTGGGCGAGGAACCCCGCGCGGAGCCCGCGAAGACACCCGAGCCCGCGGCAGCGCCCGAGCCCGCGGCAGCGCCCGAGCCCGCGGCAGCGCCCGAACCGGCGACCCCGTCCGAACCGGCATCGGCCGAGGCGGCCCCGGTCCGCGAACCGGCCGTGGCGTCCGAGCCTGGGACGGAGGCAGGAACGACGGTGGCGTCGGAATCGACACCGGAGGGCCCGCCGCGAACCGAGGCGGAACACGCTACCGGCGGGACCGCTTCCGGCGACCACGACGTGAGCGGCGACCATGCTCCCGGGAATCGGGGCACCGCCGACGATCGGCAGGGCCGTGTTCGGGACCGCGACGGCGAGCCGGGTGCACCGACGGACGCCGGGCAGTCGGCGTCGCGTGCGGTCGGCGAGGTCGATCCGCGGAGTGTCTCGTTCGGCCAGGTGCGCGACGCGTGGCCGAGCGTGCTCGAACACGTCAAGCAGGCGGGCGGCATCGTCGCCTGGACGGCGGTGTACGCCGCGCAACCGCGCGACTTCGTCGACGGCGTGCTGCGGTTCGAGATCGATTCGCGCGCGGCGCTCGACCGGTTCAAGACGCCGAACGGCGACGCGGCCGCCCCGAGCGAGCTCGTCCGCGAGGCGATGCGGAGCCTCCTCGGTGTCTCCGTGAAGTTCCAGCCGAAGATCGTGCAACGGCCCGAGGACGGCGACGCGGGTCGTTCCGGCGACGTGCCGGGGCCCGACGGGCCGGCACCGACGGGCGGCGCCGCACCGCACGGGCCGGCCGCCGACGGCGGCCGCGGCCCCTCCGCGAGTGGCCCGCAGGATCGTGGCGGCCGCGGGCCGACACGGTCGTCGCCCCCGCCCGGGGGCACACAGTCGAGGGCGAGCGGTGGATCGGGATCGACGACGACGTGGAACGTCGTCGCGATCCCCGGTGGCGACGTGCCGCCCGCCGACGGCCCGGGCTCGGCATGGGGCGAGGCGGCGGAGGACGCCGACCCCGAACCGGCGGCACCGCGTCCCGAGCGGCGCTCGGCCGTCGACTACAACCGCGCTCCCGAGGTCGTCGCGCTCCGCGAGGCGACGGCGCGGGCGGCTGCGGAGGAGCCGATCGTCGAGGACGATCCCGTCATCCCGGTTCGACGCCCCGACGCGTCCGGCGGCGGAGGGCGTGCGTCGGGGGCGGACGAGCCGCTGCCACCCGACGCCTACGACGACGAACCGCCGCCCGAGGACCCACGGGACGAGGCGCCCCGCGACGCGCCCGCGCGATCCCGCGCACCGCAGGGATCGGTGACGGCGCCGACCGGGACGCGCCCCGCAGACGAACCGCGAACGGCCCGACCGGCGACGCACGCCGCGACGACGACCACGGTGGGCCCACGCCCCGGGGGACTGCCGCCGATCGAGCGATACGGCGAGTCGGTCATTCGCGAGAAGCTCGGCGCGCGATTCGTGGGCGAGGAGGAACTGCCGCCGCCCGCACCGGTCTCGGGGCCGGGGTTCGAGGCGCCCGACGACGACCCGATGAACGTACCGGGCGCCGGATGATCCGGCGACCGCGGGCGGGTCGCGGCGTGCACGGGATCGGGGCGCGCAGCATCGTCGGTGCCCCCGGCGTGGCCGGGCGGGGCCGGGAGAGGGAGGTCTAGATGTACGAGGGGATCGTTCAGGACCTCATCGACGAACTGGGGCGCCTGCCCGGCGTCGGGCCGAAGTCCGCGCAGCGCATCGCGTTCCACATCGTGCAGACGCGGTCGTTCGACGTGTCGCGGCTCGCGCAGATCCTGCTCGACGTGCGCGAGCGCGTGCGGTTCTGCCGTATCTGCGGGAACGTCGCGGACGGCGACGAGTGCGTCGTGTGCCGCGACCAGCGACGCGACCCGACGGTCATCTGCGTCGTCGAGGAGCCGAAGGACGTCGCGGCGATCGAGCGGACCCGCGAGTTCGACGGCCGCTATCACGTGCTCGGTGGCGCGATCAGCCCGATCGACGGCATCGGGCCGGAGGAGCTCAACATCCGCTCGCTCCTGTCGCGGCTCGACTCGGGCGAGGTGCAGGAGGTCATCATCGCGACCGACCCGAACCTCGAGGGCGACGCGACGGCGAGCTATCTCTCGCGGCTCCTGTCGTCGATCGGGGTGCGGGTGTCCCGCCTCGCGTCGGGGCTGCCGGTCGGTGGCGACCTCGAGTACGCGGACGAGGTGACGCTCGGGCGGGCCTTCTCCGGCAGGCAGACCCTCGGCGCATCGCGGGGCGCCGCGGCACCGCCGCCCCGCCGGCCCCCGCTCGCCGCACCCGGTGAGGGGTGGGCGGAACGCGCCGCCGAGGAGCCGGGGTGGATCGTCGCGGAGGGGCCGCGTGACCCGTCTCCCACCTCGAGCGGCGGAACGGAGCGGACGGGCGAGACCGCGCGGAGCGGCGAGACGGACGCGACGGCTCCGACCGACACGACGGGGCCGACCGACGAGACTGCGGGCGACGCGGCGTCGGACCCCGCCTCGGACGGTCCCTCCGCGCAGCGTGCGGGCTGAGCGCACACCGATCCGGCACGCGAACGGCCCGCACCGTAGAATGGGTGATCGTGCCCGCCGCGCGCCGGCGGCTCCCGACCCACGACCTTCGAGAGAGTCCATCACGTGAGCCTGATCGTCCAGAAATACGGCGGCTCGTCAGTCGCCGATGCCGAGAGCATCAAGCGCGTGGCGAAGCGCATCGTCGACACCCGCAGCGCGGGCAACGACGTCGTCGTCGCCGTCTCCGCGATGGGCGACACGACGGACGACCTCATCGACCTCGCGCACTCGGTCGCCGAGCGGCCCGATGCGCGCGAGTTCGACATGCTCGTCACGACGGGCGAGCGCGTCTCGATGGCGCTGCTCGCGATGGCGATCAAGGACCTGGGCTTCGACGCGCGCAGCTACACCGGTAGCCAGGCAGGCATGATCACCGACTCGAAGCACGGCGATGCACGCATCGTCGACGTCACGCCCGTGCGCGTCCGCGAGGCGCTCGACCAGGGAGCGATCGCGATCGTCGCGGGCTTCCAGGGCTTCAACCGCGACTCGCGCGACATCACGACCCTCGGCCGCGGCGGCTCCGACACGACGGCCGTCGCGCTCGCGGCGGCGCTCGATGCCGACGTGTGCGAGATCTACAGCGACGTCGACGGCGTGTTCACGGCCGATCCGCGCATCGTGCCGCTCGCCCACAAGCTCGATCACATCACGAGCGAAGAGATGCTGGAGCTCGCCGCGAACGGCGCGAAGGTGCTCCACATCCGCGCCGTCGAGTACGCGCGCCGCCAGGGCGTCACCCTCCATGTCCGCTCGTCGTTCTCCGACCTGCCGGGCACCATCGTCTACAACCCCGAGCGGGCAGAGGAGTTCGAAGTGGAAGAACCGATGATCGCGGGCGTCGCCCACGACCTCACCCAGGCGAAGATCACCGTCTCGGGCGTGCCGGACGTGCCGGGCAAGGCCGCGCAGATCTTCGCGATCGTCGCCGAGCAGGGCGCGAACATCGACATGATCGTCCAGAACGTGTCGGGTCGCGGCACGGGCATCACCGACATCTCGTTCACGCTGCCGAAGGCGGGCGCCGAGAAGGTCAAGCGCGCGCTCGAGGAGGCGAAGGACGAGATCGGCTACGAGCAGCTCACCTTCACCGAGGGCATCGGCAAGATCTCGCTCGTGGGCTCGGGCATGCGAACGAACATCGGTGTCTCGGCGCGGCTCTTCGAGGCGCTGCGCGACGCGGGCATCAACATCGACATGATCTCGACCTCCGAGATCCGCATCTCGATCACGGTCCGCGCGGAGCTCGTGACCGAGGCCACGCGCGTCATCCACTCCGCGTTCGGGCTCGACGCCGACCACGAAGCGGTCGTGTACGCGGGCACCGGTCGGTAGACTTCAGCAACTCGATCCGCAGGGAGCCACCAATGGCACAGCAGTTCCACGTCGGCGTCGTCGGCGCCACCGGTCAGGTCGGGGCGGTCATGCGCCGTCTCCTCGTCGAGCGCGACTTCCCGATCGCATCGATCCGCTTCTTCGCCTCGGCGCGGTCGGCGGGTACGACGCTCGAGTTCCGCGGCGAGCAGATCGTCGTCGAGGACGCCGCGACGGCCGACCCGACGGGGCTCGACATCGCGCTGTTCTCGGCCGGCGGGGCGACCTCGAAGGCACAGGCGGAGCGGTTCGCGAACGCGGGTGCGATCGTCATCGACAACTCGAGCGCATGGCGGATGGACCCGGACGTGCCGCTCGTCGTGAGCGAGGTGAACCCGGAGGCGATCGCCGATGCGCGCAAGGGCATCATCGCGAACCCGAACTGCACGACGATGGCGGCGATGCCCGTGCTGAAGGTGCTCGACGCGGAGGCGGGCCTGCAGCGGCTCATCGTCTCGACCTACCAGGCCGTTTCGGGCTCGGGCCTCGCGGGCGCCGAGGAACTCGCGGGCCAGGCGATCGCCGGCGTCGAGGCGGGCCACGACGAACTGCTCGGGCTCGTGCACGACGGGCACGCGATCGCGCTGCCGGAGCCGCAGAAGTACGTCAAGGACATCGCGTTCAACGTCGTCGCGCTCGCGGGCAACCTCGTCGACGACGGCTCGGAGGAGACCGACGAGGAGCAGAAGCTCCGCAACGAGTCGCGCAAGATCCTCGGCCTGCCCGAGTTGCTCGTCTCGGGGACGTGCGTGCGCGTACCGGTGTTCACGGGCCACTCGCTCTCGATCAACGCGGAGTTCGCGAACGACATCACGCCCGACCGGGCGCGCGAGCTGCTCTCGCAGGCGCCTGGCGTCGAGCTCGCGGACGTGCCGAACCCGCTCGACGCGGCCGGCAACGACCCGAGCTACGTGGGACGCATCCGGCAGGACGCGTCGGCGCCCGGCAAGCGCGGGCTCGTGCTGTTCGTCGCGAATGACAATCTGCGCAAGGGCGCTGCGCTCAACGCGGTGCAGGTCGCCGAGGTCGTCGCGGCCGCGAAGGTGCCCGCCTGACCCACGTGATCCGCGGCGCTCCGTGCGCCGGATCACACTGGATCGAGCCGCCCGCGCAGCAGGCAGAACACGTTCCCCTCGGGGTCGGCGAGCACGTGCCACGGCTCGTCGCCGCGGGAGAGGATGATCGTCGGCTGTGCGCCGCCGAATCCCGAGCGCGGGCCGATCTCGATCATGTCCTCGTCGCGATCGAGTTCGACGACGTCGAGCACCGCGCACCAGAACGTCGCGAGGGTGTCGGGGTCGCGACAGCCGAGCACGAGTTCGCCGATCCTGCATGCCACCGGGCGTCTCCGTCCTGCGCCGTGGTCCGTGCGGCGCGCCCCGCGACGTCGCGTGGCCCGGCCCGCCGGATCCCCGCCGGAATCCTGGGCGACGCGGCGGGGCGTGAGGCTAGCACGCCGGGTGCACAGCGGCGTGCGGACGCGAGCGAGACGACGGCGCGGGCGGCATAGACTGGTGCGGTGACGAAAGCGCATGGGATCTACGACGTCGTTCTGATCGGTGGCGGCATCATGAGCGCCACGCTCGGCTCCATCATCAGCAAGCTCGAGCCCGACTGGAGCATCAAGATCATCGAGCGGCTCGACGAGCTCGCGCTCGAGAGTTCGAATCCCTGGAACAACGCCGGAACGGGCCACGCCGCGTACTGCGAGCTGAACTACACGCCCGAGAAGAACGGCACGATGACGAGCGAGAAGGCCGTCACGATCAACCAGCAGTACTTCACGTCACGCGAGTTCTGGTCGCTGCTCGTCGGCGCGGGCGAGCTGCCCGAGCCGGAGCGCTTCATCAACACGGTGCCGCACCTGACGTTCGTACAGGGTGCCGACAACGTCGCATTCCTCAAGCGCCGCTGGGAGCTGCTCAAGGCAGAGCCGGCGTTCGCGGACATGCAGTTCTCGGACGACCCGGCGATCATCGCCGAGTGGGCCCCGGCGCTCGTCGTCGGGCGCGACGTCGACGAGAAGATCGCGGCGACCTACATGCCGATCGGCACCGACGTCGACTTCGGTGCGCTCACGAACCTGCTCGTCGACGGACTGCGCGGGAACGGTGCCGAGGTCACGCTCGGCACCGAGGTGATCGACCTGCGCCAGCAGCGCGACGGTGTCTGGCAGATCCTGAGCCGCAAGCGCTCGGGCGAGGACCGTGGTCGTAAGTCGGTGACGCGGGCGCGCTTCGTGTTCGTCGGGGCCGGTGGCCGCGCGCTGACGCTCCTCCAGAAGGCCAAGATTCCCGAGATCCGCGGCTACGGCGGCTTCCCGATCTCGGGCCAGTTCCTCCGCACCGACAATCCCGAGGTCGTCGCGAAGCACCAGGCGAAGGTCTACGGCAAGGCGTCGGTCGGGGCGCCCCCGATGTCGGTGCCGCACCTCGACACGCGCGTCGTGAACGGTAAGAAGTGGCTCATGTTCGGGCCCTACGCGGGTTTCTCGCCCAAGTACCTGAAGCACGGTTCGTACCTCGACCTGTTCTCGTCGCTGCGACTGCACAACATCCTGCCGATGCTCGCGGTGGCCCGCGACAACTTCGACCTCGTGACGTATCTCGTGGGTCAGGTGCTCGCACCGCGGCGGAAGAAGTTCGCCGAGCTCACGAAGTTCTTCCCCGAGGCCGAGTCGAAGGACTGGGAGCTCATCACCGCCGGCCAGCGCGTGCAGGTCATGAAGCGCGACGCGAAGCGCGGTGGCGTGCTGCAGATGGGCACGGAGGTCATCTCGAAGGCCGACGGCACGATCGCCGGGTTGCTCGGCGCCTCGCCCGGAGCGACGGTCGCGGTGCCGGTCATGCTCGACGTCCTGAAGCGGTGCTTCCCCACGCGCTACGACGACTGGTCGGCCCGGCTGGGGGAGCTCATGCCCGACTTCGGGAAGCGTGTCAACGACTCGGCCGAGGAGGCGGAGCACGTGCTGACGGCGACGAACGAGCGCCTCGGGCTGCACCCGCAGCGCTGACGCCCGGGCGCTGCGGGTGAGCTCGTGCCCGGCGCATTGCGGGTCCCGACATCACCGCACACGATGCTTCCATCAGACAGAATTGTCAGTCCGCATGATGGAATCGCGTGCGGTTCGGGTGACCGACCGTCACGTGCTCGTGCGGGCGACGAGGGTGGTGGCGCTCCGCGCGCGCATCGCGGATGGGAGCGCCATGAGCGACGAACGCTTCGAGCACCTTTCGGCCGGGGACCCGGCGCCGGACTTCGCGCTGCGTGACGCGACGGGCGCGACGGTGTCGCTGTCCGACTTCGCGGGCCGCAGGGTGATCGTGTACTTCTACCCCGCCGCGTTCACGCCCGGGTGCACGACGGAGGCGTGCGACTTCCGTGACAACCTCGCGTCGCTGCAGGGCGCGGGCTACGCGGTCGTGGGGATCTCGGGCGACGACGTCGAGACGCTCGCGCGCTTCGCGGCCGAGGACCGGCTCGACTTCCCGCTCCTCTCGGACCCCGATCACGTGACGGCGAAGGCGTACGGCGCGTGGGGCGAGAAGCAGATCGGTGACCGCACGCTCGCGGGCGTGCTGCGCTCGACGTTCGCGATCGGCGAGGACGGGCGGATCGAGCTCGCCGAGTACCGCGTGAACGCCGACGGGCACGTCCGCGCGCTGCGGGAGTCACTCGGCGTCTGAGCACCCCGCCTCGCCCGCGCCCCGGCTCGGTCCGGGCCGGTGCCCGGTCGACCCGTGCGCGCCCGGGCCGGTGCGGGCCGAGTGTGCGCAGTGCGCGGGTGGGCCGCGCTCAGCCGCGCCCGTCGTAGGGCATGCCGGCGGCGGTCACGACGAGTTCGTGCACGGCGACGTTCGCGGGGAGCTCGGCGATGTCGACGACGAGGCGGGCCGCCTCGTGCGCGTCGAAGGTCGGTTCCGGGCGGCGCGTGCCGTCGGCCTGCAGTGCGCCGGTGTCCGAACTCGCCCCGGTTCCCGCACCCGTGAGCATGTCGGTCGCGGCGTTGCCGAGATCGATCTGACCGCACGTGATGCCGAAGGGGCGGCCGTCGAGTGCGATCGAGCGCGTGAGTCCGGTGACGGCGTGCTTCGTCGTCGTGTAGGCGACGGCCGACGGCCGTGGGCGTCGGGCCGAGACCGAGCCGTTGTTGAGGATGCGGCCGCCCTGCGGATCCTGCGCACGCATGGTGCGGAACGCGGCGGCGGCGCACAGGAACGTGCCGGTGACGTTCACGGCCCAGTTCGCGCTCCAGTCCTCGAGCGTGAGTTCGTCGACGCGTGCGGACGGGCCGAAGGCGCCCGCGTTGTTGAACAGCAGGTCGAGCCGCGCGTGCCGCTCCCGCACGAGCGCGAAGGCGTGCTCGACGGCACCCGGGTCGGTGACGTCGGTCGGGACGACGAGGTGATCCACGCCGTCCGGCGCGAGGTCACGGGCCTGCTCGGCGACCGCGCGGAGCGCCGACTCGCGGCGGCCGAGCAGAGCGACGTGCCACCCGCGACGGGTGAGTTCGAGTGCCGTTGCGCGTCCGATGCCACTGCCCGCACCGGTGACGACGGCGACGCGGGTGCGATGGTCTCGAGGGGGTCCCGGTGTGGTGCGTCCGTCCGGGTCGCATGCAGTGGTGGTGCCGTGCTCGCCGGTGTCGTGCTCGTCGGTGGTCATCGTCGGCCTCCTCGGGACGCGTTCCTCGCGTCGGATCGGTCTGTGCTGGGTCGTGGTCGTGGCTGGGTGTGTGCCGAACGTGGGGTGCCCGGTGCCTGTTCTCGGACATCTTGGCGCGTGATTCCGCCGCGCCGGAGTGTTCGCGTGTTCGAAGTTCGGTTGTCGTGTGCGCGTATCGAATGCGGGTCCGGATACAGTCGAGCCCACGTCAGCGCCCTCGCGCCGAACACGCGCGATGCGCGAGGGCTTGACGTGGATCATCGTCCAGTGTTTCACAGTCTGTTACATAACGGAAATGTATTTCCGCAATGTGAAATCAAATGAAGGGTAAGCAATGACGCTTGCAGCGTTCAACCAGCTCGAGACGGCCGAGGCGGTCGAGTACGTCCGCCCGTGCGCCGACATCCCGCGCTGGATTGAAGCCGTCGTCACGTCCCGTCCGTACTCCAACGTGGAGGAGGTGCTGTCGGTCGCCGGAACCCGGGCGGTCGACTGGACGCCGGACGAGGTCGACGGAGCCCTCGGGCACCACCCGCGGATCGGTGAACGGGCGAGCGGTAGCTCGGCCGAGGCCGGCATGTCGCGAGCGGAGCAGGCGGGGGTCGATGCGAGCGACGATGGGTTGGAATCGGAACTCCTCGCGGGCAACCGCGAATACGAGGAACGGTTCGGACGCATCTTCCTCATCCGCGCGGCGGGTCGCACCGGTCGGGAGATCCTCGACGAACTGCGTCGCCGCCTCCGCAACACCGACGAGGACGAGGCCCGCGAGGTTGCCCGGCAACTTCGCGAGATCGCGCTCCTCCGACTGGAAGGGATCCTCCGCTCATGAGCCACGTCACCACCCACATCCTCGACGCCGCACTCGGCCGACCGGCCGCCGACGTCGCGATCGTGTTGGAGACGTCGTCCGGTGAGCGCATCGTGTCGGCTCGCACCGACGCGGACGGCCGTGTCAAGGACCTCGGGCCCGATCGGCTCGAGGCCGGCGACTACCGCCTCCGCTTCGAGGTGGCCGAGTACTTCGCCCGCACGGGGACGGACACCTTCTATCCCGTCGTCACGATCGACTTCACGATCGCCGACGTCGAGCAGCACTATCACGTACCGCTACTCATCAGCCCGTTCGCCTTCTCAACCTACAGGGGTAGCTAAACATGACAAACGCCGACACCAGCAGCGCCGTCACCGTCGAGAACAACGTCGTCCTCGGGGACAACCAGTACGGCAAGGCCGAGGTCCACCTCGTCCGCGTCACGCGCGACAGCGACCGTCACGAGATCGAGGACCTGACGGTCGTCTCGCAGCTCCACGGCGACTTCGACGCCGTGTACTACGAAGGGGACAACGCGCACTGCGTCCCCACCGACACCCAGAAGAACACGGTCTTCGCGTTCGCGAAGGACGGCGTCGGCTCGCCCGAGGCGTTCCTGATCCGGCTCGGCCGGCACTTCGTGGACGACTTCGAGTGGGTCACCGGGGGCCGCTGGGCCGCCCGCCAGGTCACGTGGGACCGGATCCCCGTGCAGGGCGAGGGCCACGACCACGCGTTCTTCCGCGGTGGCACGGGTGCCGAGACACGCACGGCCGTCGTGAAGATCGTCGACGAGACGACGACGCACGTCATCTCGGGCCTCGAGGACCTCGCTGTGCTCAAGACGACCGAGTCCGGCTTCGTCGGCTACCCGGTCGACCGGTACACGACCCTGCCCGAGACGACGGACCGCATCCTCGCGACGAACGTGACGGCCCGGTGGCTCTACAACTCGACGGACATCGACTTCAACGCCGTGTTCGACTCGGTGCGCACGATCCTGCTCGAGACGTTCACGAACCACTACTCGAAGGCGCTGCAGGAGACGCAGTACCTCATGGGGAAGGCCGTGCTCGAGGCCCACCCGGAGATCGACGAGATCAAGTTCTCGATGCCGAACCTCCACCACTTCGTCGTCGACCTCTCGCCGTACGGGCTCGAGAACCCCAACGAGGTGTTCTACGCGGCGCACAGCCCGTACGGCCTGATCGAGGGCACCCTCCGCCGCGAGGGGCTCGGCGACACGTCGGCGATCTGGCAGGGCGTTCCGGCCTTCGTCTGATCCTCGATCGTGCGAGGCCGCACCGTGGCGGCACCGTACGACCTCCAGCGACCGGTGGTCGCCGTCCGACAGCGGAGTCGGGCGGCGACCGGGACCGGTCCCTTCTCATCGCCCGCGCGTGCGCGGGCTCCGGTGACGCGACTCGTGCCGCGTGCCGGTGATCCGCGTCGCCCGTCGGGCGGCGCCCGCCACCAAGGAGGCATGCATGAGCAAGAAGAACAGGTCGTTCCCGGGCAGTATCGACGTGAAGGGTGAGCCGGAGGACGAACGGCTCCCGGTGGGGCGCACGTTCGCGTACGGCCTGCAGCACGTCCTCACGATGTACGGCGGCATCATCGCGCCGCCGATCATCATCGGCGGGGCCGCGGGGGTGTCGGACGCCGAGCGCGGTCTGCTGATCGCGTCGTGTCTGTTCATCGGTGGACTCGCGACGATCCTGCAGAGCGTCGGCATCCCCTTCTTCGGCTCGAAGCTGCCGCTCGTGCAGGGCACGTCGTTCGCGGCGGTCGCGACGATGCTCGCGATCGTCAACTCGGGCGCGGGGCTGCCGGGCGTCTTCGGCGCGGTGCTCGTCGCATCGGCGATCGGGTTCCTGATCACGCCGTTCTTCGCGATGATCATCCGCTTCTTCCCACCCGTCGTGACGGGTGTCGTGATCACGTCGATCGGGCTCTCGCTCATTCCCGTCGCGGGGAACTGGATCATGGGCGGGAACGCGACCGCGGACGGCTACGGCTCGGTCGCGAACGTCGGGCTCGCGGGGCTGACGCTGCTGATCGTGATCGTGCTCTCGAAGGTCGGGAACGCGACGATCTCGCGGCTGTCGATCCTGTTGGCGCTGTTCCTCGGGACGTTGATCGCGATCCCCCTCGGCATGGCGGACTTCTCGAAGGTGCTGGACGGTCCGATCTTCGCGATCCCGACGCCGCTCGCGTTCGGGGCACCCACGTTCGACCCCGCGGCGATCATCTCGATGTTCATCGTGGTGCTCGTGATCCTGACGGAGACGACGGCCGACATCCTCGCGGTGGGCGAGATCGCGAACTCGAAGGTGGACCGCAAGCGCATCGCGAACGGTCTGCGGGCCGACATGGGCGCGAGCATCGTGTCGCCGTTCTTCAACTCGTTCACGCAGAGCGCGTTCGCGCAGAACGTCGGACTGGTTGCGATCACGGGGGTGAAGAGCCGGTTCGTGGTGGCGGCTGGTGGCGTGATCCTCGTGGTGCTCGGTGTGCTGCCGGTGCTCGGCAGGGTGGCGGGCGCGATCCCGATGCCGGTGCTCGGTGGCGCGGGGATCGTGCTGTTCGGGACCGTGGCGGCGTCGGGTATCAGGACCCTCGCGAAGATCGAGTACAAGAACAACATGAACCTCGTGATCGTGGCGACCTCGCTCGCGTTCGGCATGCTGCCGGTCGTGAAGGGCGACATCTACGACCAGTTCCCGGACTGGTTCGAGATCATCTTCCACTCGGGCATCTCGTCGGCGGCGATCATGGCGGTGCTGCTGAACCTGATCTTCAACGAGCTGAAGTTCGGTCAGTCGAAGAACTCGTCGGTGTTCGTGGCGGCGCCACCGCGGATGGTGCGTGAGGACGAGATCGAGGCGCTCGAGGACGGCGACACCTTCGTCGGCGGGCGGCTGTTCTCGGCCGATGGCAAGGAGGTGCCGATCGTCCGCTACAACGCGAGCGGGGCACCGACGACCTCGCTGCACATCAGCTCGGCCGACCGGGTGACACCGGACACGCCGGCAGGCGGCACGCGGGCGAAGGCCGAGGCGGCAGGTGCCGCGGGAGCCGACGCCGAGGACGTGACGACCGGCTCGGGCGCGGGGACGGGTGCCGGATCAGCATCGGCCGACGGCGAGGAGAACGGGTCGCGGCGGCCCGAGACGGATCCGCAGCACTGATCGCGCCGCTCGGGCGGGTGCTCTCTCGGCTCCGGGCCGTTCGACGGTCGTGAGGTGACGAGAGCCGTGAGGTGACGAGAGCCGCGAGGTGACGACGGCCGGACGACGGGCTCGGCGTGGAGGAGACTCCGCGCCGAGCCCTCCGCGCGGCAGCCCCCACGTGGTGCGCGCCCGGTCCTGCGGACTCCGGTCCGTGAGTCCGCCGCAGAAAAAGCCGGGTTGTTGCTACCGGGCCGCGGGCCCGGTAGCAACAACCCGGCTTTTTCTGCGCTCGGTGGCTTGGCGCTGGTGCGGGCACAAGCACAGGTGCAGGCGCCGATTCAGGTGCCGGAGGCGTCAGCGGTCGCGGTGCGGCGTCGTTCCGAGCATCGCGCCCGTTCGGCGCATCGCTTCCGGTGCGCGCAGGGCCGTCACGATCGTGATGATCGGATGCCATCCGAAGCGGTACTCGCGACCCGATTCGAGTCGCCACGCGAGATCCGGTCGCAGTCGACGCAGGATCAGGCGTGCCCGTTCGGCGTGGAGCGGATCCGAGACGAACGCGATGCGGTCCGTGTCCTCGACGAGCGGGATCGCGTTGCGCACGTTCTCGACCGTCGTCCGACTCGTTCGATCGAGCCGGATCGGATCCCGCACACCGCGTTCGCGCGCGTAGGCCGCCAGGAGCTCGGCCTCCGGCACGGGGCCACCGACCGCTCCGCCGCAGCAGACGAGGACGCGCTCCGCGGCAGCCGCGTCGAGCGCGCGCAGCGCCGAGCGGACCCGGATGCGGTTCACGAGGTTCGCGCGCGATCCGCGGTTCCGGTAGCCGAGGACCACGACCGCCTGCCGATAGGGCTCCCGGGTCTCGAGCACCGTGCTCGAGAACCCACGACGACTCGCCAGACGATGTGCCCGGTCGCTCGCGAGCCAGACGCTCACCGATCCGACGATGGTGATCGCGAGCAGGGCACGCGTCGCAGTAACCCTCACACGCCTCGAACGCGAATGCCGCATATCGAGAGCGTAGGCGTCCCGGTCGAACATGCTCCGGACATCTCGCCGGGAGGTGGCCCGCCGTCGCGCGTGCAGGCCGATCGAGTCCGGTCGATCGCGGCGAATCGATGCCTCGTTCCGTCCGGTGCGAATTCTGCGGCACGAACGGTCGTGCCCGGTCTCGGTCCCGTCGGGTGAGCTGCCCGGTCGGGTGAGGGGCCCGGCGTGCTCCGTCGTCGAGCTCCCTGCGATGGACCACTCGCGCGGGAGTCCCGCACGCGGGAGCCGGGTACGGGGGAGCCGGGTTCGGGGGAGCCGGGTGCGGGGGAGTGGGGCGCGCGGGTGCGGTGGTCGAGCATCCGGGATGCGATTGTTCGCGAGCCGTGCGCCCGTCAGGCGACCCGGTTCATCTCCTCGCCGATCGCCCGCGCCGCCGCCTGCAGCAGCGGCACCGCGCGCTCGCCGAACGCCGCGTCGACCCGCGTCGTGGGCCCCGACACCGAGATCGCCGTCGGCGTCGGCGCATCCGGCACCGCGACCGCGAAGCAGCGCACTCCGACCTCCTGCTCGTTGTCGTCGATCGAGTACCCCTGTTTCCGGATCGTCGCGAGGTGCTCGACGAGCTTCTCCGGGGTGTCGATGCTGAACTCCGTGTGCGGCGGCATACCGGCCCGCCCGACGATGCCCCGCACCGTGCTCTCGTCGAGCTGCGCGAGCATCGCCTTCCCGACGCCCGTGTCGTGCGTGTGCGCGCGCCGTCCGATCTCGGTGAACATCCGCATCGAGTGCGGTGACGGCGTCTGCGCCACGTAGAGCACCATGTCGCCTTCGAGGACGGCCATGTTCGCCGACTCCTGCAGCTCCGCGACGAGCCCCGCGAGGTACGGCCCCGCGATCTGCCCGAGCTGCTTGTTCGCGCCGTCGCCGAGCCGGATCAGCCGCGGGCCGAGCGAATAGCGCCGGTTCGCGAGCTGCCGCACGTAGCCCTTGCCGACGAGCGTGCGCAGGAGACGGTGGATCGTCGGCGGTGGCAACTCCGTCCGGCTCGCGAGCTCCGACAGGGTGAGGGCGCCACCCGCATCGGCCATGAGGTCGAGGATGTCGAAGACGCGTTCGACGGACTGCACGCCACCTGCTGCGCGTTCGGCCATGGGGTACCTCCTGCTCGTCGCGCACCGCCGTCCGCGGCGGCCCGGATTCGTGGGCCGGCGCCACGCTCGCGGTGGTGCCTCATCTCGTGCCCGCCGGAGACGTGCACGCTCGTCGTGCGTTCGTCCGTCCACGGTGGACCCGCGATCGGTGCTCTTGCGGGACACGTCGCCCCGCCGTACGATGATTCCACAAGATAGAAGTGAAAATCCACTAGGTGGAATTTGTTGGTTCACTTCCGATGCGCACGGTCAGCGTGCCGGCCCTACCGATCAAGGAGGATCCTATGGCCAATCCCAGCCCCGGGTATTCGATCACCGTCCGCGTCGAGGCCCCCTCGAACTACCAGGTGACGAGCGAACTCGCCGCTGCCGTCGGCGCCGCCGGCGCCCAGGTGACGGCCCTCGACGTCGTCGAGTCGCACCACGACCGCATGGTCGTCGACGTCACGGCCAACACCTCCTCGCCCGCCCACGCCGACGAGGTCGCCGACGCGATCCGCGCGATCGACGGACTCGTCGTCGAACATGTGAGCGACCGCACCTTCCTCATCCACCTGGGTGGCAAACTGGAGGTCGTGCCCAAGGTCGAGCTCCGCAACCGCGACGACCTCTCGCGCGCCTACACGCCCGGCGTCGCCCGCGTCTGCACGGCGATCGCCGAGGACGAGCGGCTCGCCCGCAACCTCACCGTCAAGCGCAACACGATCGCCGTCGTCACCGACGGCTCGGCCGTGCTCGGTCTCGGCAACATCGGCCCCTCGGCGGCGCTGCCCGTCATGGAGGGCAAGGCCGCCCTCTTCAAGCAGTTCGCCGACGTCGACGCCTGGCCCGTCTGCATCGACACGCAGGACACCGACGAGATCGTCAAGATCGTCAAGGCCATCGCCCCCGTCTACGGCGGCGTGAACCTCGAGGACATTGCCGCGCCGCGCTGCTTCGAGGTCGAGGCGCGGCTGCGCGAGGAGCTCGACATCCCCGTCTTCCACGACGACCAGCACGGCACCGCGATCGTCGTCCTCGCGGCCCTCAACAACGCGCTGCGGGTCGTCGACAAGAGGATCGAGGACATCTCGGTCGTCATCTCGGGCGTCGGCGCCGCCGGCCACGCGATCATCCAGCTCCTGCTCGAGGCGGGCGTCCTCAACATCGTCGCCGCGGGACGCTCCGGCGTCATCTCGCGTGGCGAGGAGCACAGCGACGAGCACCGCCGCTGGATCGCGGAGCACACGAACGAGGCAGGCTTCACGGGATCGCTCGTCGACGCGGTCGCGGGGGCCGACGTGTTCGTCGGCGTCAGCGCGCCCGACGTCCTCACCGAGGACGCCGTCGCCTCGATGGCCGATCGCGCGATCGTCTTCGCCCTCGCGAACCCCGACCCCGAGATCGACCCCGTGCTCGCGGGCCGCCACGCGGCGGTCGTCGCGACCGGACGCAGCGACTACCCGAACCAGATCAACAACGTCCTCGCGTTCCCCGGCGTCTTCCGCGGCCTGCTCGACGCGGGCGTCAACGACGTGTCGACCGAGATGCTCGTCGCCGCCGCCGACGCGATCAGCAAGAACGTGAGCGACGAGGAACTCAACCCGAGCTACATCATCCCGAGCGTCTTCGACCGGGACGTCGCACGCGACGTCGCTGACGCGATCGTCGCCGTCGCCGAGCGCGACGCCCAGCGCGACGCCGAGCCCGCCCCTGCCGCCGTCTGACCGAGAGGAACCGAACATGACCATCGAGCTCACCGACGCAACACCCACCCCGCGCGCCGGGGAGATCCTCACGCCGGAGGCGCTCGCCTTCGTCGAGGAACTCCACACGCACTTCGCCGACCGCGTCCCCGGTCTCCTGCAGCGCCGCTCCGAGCGCCGCGCCGAGATCGCCGCCGCGAAGACGATCGACTTCCTCGCCGAGACGGCCGACGTCCGTTCGGGCGACTGGACGGTCCCCGAGCAGCCCGCGTCGATCATCGACCGCCGCGTCGAGATCACGGGGCCCGCGAGCCCCGCGAAGATGGCGATCAACGCCCTCAACTCGGGCGCGAAGGTGTGGCTCGCCGACCTCGAGGACGCCTCGTCGCCGACGTGGTTCAACGTCGTCGACTCACAGGTGAACCTCGCGGACGCGGCACGCGACACGCTCTCGTTCACGCAGGCCGACGGCAAGACGTACGCGCTGCGCACCGACGCACCGCTCGCCGTGCCGATCGTGCGTCCCCGCGGCTGGCACCTGCCCGAGGTGAACGTGCGCATCGACGGGAACGACGCCGTGGGTGCACTCGTCGACTTCGGTCTGCACTTCTTCCACAACGCGACGCTCCTCACGCAGCAGGGCAAGGGTCCGTTCTACTACCTGCCGAAGATGGAGAGCCACCTCGAGGCGCGGCTCTGGAACGACGTGTTCACGTTCGCCGAGGAGCGCCTCGGCATCGCACCCGGCACGGTCCGCGCGACCGTCCTCATCGAGACGATCACCGCGGCGTTCGAGATGGACGAGATCCTCTACGAGCTCCGCCCGCACGCCTCCGGCCTCAACGCCGGTCGCTGGGACTACCTGTTCAGCATCATCAAGAACTTCCGCGACGCGGGCCCCGAGTTCTCGCTGCCGGACCGCGCCCAGGTGCAGATGACGGCGCCGTTCATGCGTGCGTACACCGAACTGCTCGTGCAGACGTGCCACAAGCGCGGCGCGTTCGCGATGGGCGGTATGGCCGCGTTCATCCCGAACCGCCGCGAGCCCGAGGTCACCGAGCAGGCGATCGCCAAGGTGCGTGCCGACAAGCTGCGCGAGGCGACCGACGGCTTCGACGGCTCGTGGGTCGCGCACCCCGACCTCGTGCCGATCGCGATGGAGGTCTTCGACGAGGTCCTCGGCAGCAAGCCGAACCAGATCGACAAGCTCCGCCCCGACGTGTCCGTCGGCCCGGCCGACCTGCTCGACGTGCAGTCGGCGGGCGGCACCGCGACGCTCGAGGGCCTGCGCCTCAACCTCTACGTCGCGATCGCCTACACGGCCGTCTGGCTCGGCGGGAACGGCGCGGTCGCGATCCACAACCTCATGGAGGACGCCGCGACGGCCGAGATCTCGCGCTCGCAGGTGTGGCAGCAGATCCACAACGGCGTGACGCTCGACGACTCGGGCGACATCGTCACGCGTGAGCTCGTCGCGAAGGTCCTCGACGAGGAGCTCGAGCGACTCAAGGGCGAGGTCGACCCCGAGCTGTTCGAGCGCAACTACGTGCCGGCCGCGGCGCTCGTGCGCGACAACGTGCTGTCCGACGACTACGCCGACTTCCTCACGACCGGCGCGTACGCCGAGGTCTCGAAGCGATGAGTGCGGGCCTCGCCGGCCCGGCGCCCGCGTCGACGCTCGACGAGGCCGACTACGCGCACGCCGACGCCGCGCTCGCCGCGACGGACCGGCTGCTCGACGAGCAGTACCCGGGCGACGCGGGCACGCGCCAGCCGATCCACACCGTGTATGTCCCGGCCGACCGGTATCGGCCGGGGCTCGCGGGGGAGTGGGGCGCGCAGGCGCGTGCCGCGCTCGACGCGGCGGGCGGCGTCGAACGCCTCGTCGCCGACCTCGGCGTCGCCGAGGCCGACCGGGCGGTCGTCGCCGAGCGGGTGCTCGAGAAGCTCGCGCGCGAACCGATCGAGGACCTCCGGATCGATGTCGAGGACGGTTTCGGCGACCGCGGCGACGAGGCGGAGGACGCCGCCGTCGTCGCGGCGGCCGACGCGCTCGCCGCGGACCACGCGGCCGGCACCGCGCCGCCGTTCACGGGCATCCGTTTCAAGTGCTTCGAGGCGCCCACGCGGCGCCGCGGGATCCGCTCGCTCGACCTGTTCGTCACGGCGCTCGCCGCGCACGGCGCGCTCCCCGAGGGGCTCGTCCTGACCCTGCCGAAGGTCACGACCGTCGATCAGGTGCGCACGATGGTGACGCTCCTCGAACAGCTCGAACAGCGCCTCGGGCTCCCCGCCCGCCGGCTCGGTTTCGAGGTGCAGGTCGAGACGCCGCAGCTCATCGTCGCCGCCGACGGCACCGCGCCCGTCGCGACGCTCCTCCATCACGGCGACCGGCGCATCACCGGCCTCCACTACGGCACGTACGACTACTCCGCCTCGCTCGGGGTCGCCGCCGCGTACCAGTCGATGGAGCACCCCGCCGCCGATCACGCGAAGGCCGTCATGCAGGTGGCCGTCGCGGGCACCGGTGTCCGGCTGAGCGACGGATCGACGAACGTCGTCCCGACGGGGGACCACGAGCGCGTCCGCGCGGCCTGGCAGCTGCACGGGCGACTTGTCCGGCGATCGCTCGAACGCGCCTACTACCAGGGCTGGGACCTCCACCCGGGGCACCTGCCGAGCCGGTTCGCGGCGAGCTACGCGTTCTTCCGCGACGGGCTCGGGCAGACCGCCACCCGGCTGCGGAACTACGTCGAGCACAACACCGACGGATTCCTCGACGAGCCCGCGACCGCGCGGGCCCTCGCGGGGTTCCTCGTGCGCGGCGTCCAGTCGGGCGCCGTCACGTCGGCCGAACTGCACGAGCTCGTCGGCATCGACGAGTCCGCGCTCGTCGCCCTCGCCCACCCGCGTCGGGAGCCCTGACGGACCCTCGCGCAGCACTCGGCCCGCGGGCGTCCGGACCACCGTCCGGGCGCCCGTGGGCGCACGTGCACCCGCACCAGCACGCGCACCCACCGCACCCGACCGAGCCGCACGCCTCGGACGGTGCGCCACCCAAGGGCCCGATCGCCCCACGCCCGTCGAACCGTTCCCCGTCCCGCTCGGGGTACGCACCGATTCCCACGACACGACCGAGGAAGGCCCGACGATGACGGCACCCGACTACACCTACGCGACCATCGACCCGACCCTGCCGCCGCAGACCGACTCGCTCGGATCCGCGGCGATCGTGACCGAGGCGTACACGGTCATCCCGCACAGCGTCATGCGCGACATCGTCGCGAGTTTCCTGCCCGAGTGGACCGGCACGCGTGCCTGGATCCTCAACCGCCCCATCGCGTCGGGCGCGACGACCTTCGCGCAGCTCGTGCTCGAGGTGCAGCCCGGCGGCGGCTCCGACGCGCCGGAACCGCAGCCGGAGGTCGAGGGCTTCCTGTTCGTCCTGAGCGGTGAGTTCACGCTCGTCCTCGACGGCGAGACGCACGTGCTCACGGCCGGCGGTTTCGCGTTCGTGCCGCCCGCCGCGACGTGGTCGCTGCACAACACGGGCGCCGAGGCGGGGCAGTTCCACTGGTTCCGCAAGCGCCACGAGTTCGTGGCGGGCCTCACGCCCGCCGCCATCGTCGGCAACGACCACGACCTCGAACCGATCCCGATGGCGGGGACCGACGGGAAGTGGTCGACGTCCAGGCCCATCGACCCGACCGATCTCGCCTACGACATGCACGTCACGGTCGTCACGTTCGAGCCGGGCGCGAAGATCCCGTTCCTCGAGACGCACGTCATGGAGCACGGCATCTACGTCCTGGAGGGGAACGCGGTGTACCGGCTCAACGACGACTGGGTCGAGCTGCAGCCCGGCGACTACTTCTCGCTGCGCGCGTTCTGCCCGCAGGCCTGCTACGCGGGTGGCCCTGGCCGCTTCCGCTACCTGCTCTACAAGGACGTGAACCGCCAGATCACGCTCTGACGGCTCGTCCGTCCGGGTGGTTCCGTGACGGGCCCGCGCACGACGCGCGGGCCCGTTCGTCGTCGGTCACCCGTCCGGTCACGACGTGATCGGCCAGCCGGTGACGCGCTTGCGCCGCGGCGGCGCGTAGGTGCGCACCTTCGAGGTCGACAGGCCGAGGCGGACGAGCGACTCGGCCACCGTGACCGCGGCCGCGACCCCGTCGACGACCGGTACCCCGAGCCGAGCCGTGATCGCCGCCTCGAGATCGGCCATGCCGCCGCAGCCGAGCACGATCACCTCCGCGTGGTCCTCGCGCACGGCGATCGCCGCCTCCTCGACGATCGCCTCGACCGCGCGGGCCGGATCCTCCTCGAGCTCGAGCACCCCGAGCCCCGACGAGCGCACCGAGGCGCAGCGCGCCCGGAGTCCCGCGAGCAACAGGCGGTCCTCGATGAGCGGCACGGTGCGGTCGAGTGTCGTCACGACCGAGTAGCGGTGCCCGAGGTACATCGCGGTCGACGCGGCCGCCTCGGTGATGTCCACGACGGGCACGTCGAGCAGCTCCTGCAGTCCCTCACGGCCGTGCTCGCCGTAGCCGGCCTGCACGACCGCGTCGAACGGCCCCTCGTAGCGCGTGACGGCGTCCATGACCGCGACGGCGGCGAGATAGCTCTCGAAGTTGCCCTCGCACGACTCCGCGCCGAACGCGGGCGTGATGCCCACGATCTCGGTCCCTGGCGATGCCGCGCGTTCGGCCTGCTCGACGATCGAGCGGGTCATCGATGCGGTCGTGTTGACGTTGGCGACGAGGATCTTCATCGGGTTCCTCCGGTGGTGACGCGATCGGTGGGTGGCATGGGGTGGCTCGGCGCGTGGGGTGACCACACGTCAGTGCACGACCGCGATCGCGATCGTCTCGCCGTCCCGGTCGGTGAACGGGTGCTTGTGGTTCGCGATGAGGAGCGTGATGACCGCGCCGAGCCCAGCCCCGATGAGCCACGCGAAGTCGGTGAGCGGGTGCAGCACGGGCACGAACACGCACAGGAGCGCGACGACGCCCGAGACCGTGAGGGCGACGACCGCGCGCGGGTTGACGCCGTCCCGGTAGTGGTAGTCGCCCGAGGCGGCCTCGGAGTACAGGTCCGGCACGTTGATGCGGGCGCGGCGGACGAGCCAGTAGTCGGCCATGATGATGCCGAACAGCGGGCCGAGGAGCGCGCCGAGCCCGCCGAGGAAGTAGTTGATGACGACTGGCGAGTCGTAGAGGTTCCACGGCAGGATCACGAGACCGATGACGGCCGAGACGATCGCGGCGCGGCGGAAGTCGAGCCGCTTCGGGAAGAGGTTCATGAGCGCGTACGTCGGGGCGACGAAGTTCGCCATGAGATTGACCGCGATCGTCAGGACGACGAGCGCGAGCGAGGCGAGCGCGAGCAGCAGGGTGTTCGGGATCGCGGCGACGATGTCGGCGGGCGATTCGATGATCGTGCCGTCGATCTTGAACTGCGCACCCGCGAGGATCACGACGACGGCCCCGAACAGCAGCATGTTGATCGGGATGCCCCACAGGTTGCCCTGCACGATCGACGCGCGTGACTTCGCGCCGCGCGTGAAGTCCGAGAAGTTGAGCAGGAAGGTCGCGTAGATCGACACCCACAGCATGCCGCCGCCGAGGATCTTCGACCACATCGGCCAGCCCGTGAGGCTGTCCGGCGTCGACCACGCGATGTCGAAGTCGGCGCGCCAGAGCATCCACACCGCGAGTGCGACGAACGTCACGAGGATGATCGGGCCCGCGAACGCCTCGTAGCGTCGGATCATCTCCATGCCGTAGCTCACGATCAGGACCTGCACGATCCAGAGCGCGACGAACGTGATCCAGCCGAGCACGGACAGTCCGAGGAACTCGATCTCGTCGAGCCCGGCGACGCCGGGGAACACCGCGACGAGGAGTACGTTCAGCACGATGGAGGCGAGGTAGGTCTGGATCCCGAACCACGCGATCGCGACGATGCCGCGGATGAGCGCGGGGATCTGCGCACCGTGCACGCCGAACGAGATACGGCTCATGACGGGGAACGGGACGCCGACCTTCTCGCCGATGAAGCCCGAGAGCGTGAGGAGGGCGAAGAGCAGCACCGCTCCCGCGCCGAGCGCGGTCAGTACCTGCCAGCCGCCGAGCCCGAGGGCGAACAGACCGATCGCGAACGCGTAGTTGCCGAGGCTGTGCACGTCGTTCGCCCAGAGGGTGAAGATGCTGTACGCACTCCACGTGCGGCCCTCGCGCTTCGAGGGGGCGAGATCGCGGTTGTAGAGCCGGGCGCTCGTGCCGCTCGGCGTGGGTGGTGTCGTCGCATCGTGGGCGAGGTCTGGGGCGACCGCGCGCGGATCGCTCGCGTCGGCGGGCTGCCCCGGGGCGGGTGAGAACGGGGGCGGCGGGACGTCGCGGTCGTCGATGGACACGGGAACCTCGCAGGGGTCGTTCGGTCTGGGATGACGCCGTGGCGCCGAGACGATCACCGTCGATCGAATTGCGTGCCCGGTTGCGTGCGACACGCGATGGTGCGGATGGCGCATCGCGCCGTGGAGCGGTGGCGCGCGAGGGGAGCCGACGGAAGGTGCCGAGCTCGTGAAACGGGCCTCAACATAATCCGCGCCCGCTCGGCGGCGCAAGGGGTGTCCGGCGGGTGAGCGGGCGCGTCGGGGAAACTCGGGGCAGGGCGTCCGGCGGTTGACACCCGGCGCACGGCGGAGCTACCATTTCGTACATCAGAACTTTTCTTCCACATAGTGAAAATGAAGGGCCGGTCCGATGACGTACACGGTGAACTGCTCGATCCTCCTCACGGATCTGCCGCTGCTCGAGCGGCCCGCCGCGGCGAAGGCCGCAGGCTTCGACGCCGTCGAGTTCTGGTGGCCGTTCGCGAGCCCGACGCCCGCTCAGGACGAGATCGACGCGTTCGTCGCCGCCATCGAGGATGCGGGAGTGCAGCTCACGGGCCTCAACTTCTTCGCGGGCGACATGCCCGCGGGCGACCGTGGTGTGCTCTCCGACCCAGCGCGCTCGCAGGAGTTCCGCGACAACCTCGACGTCGTCACGGGCATCGGCGAGCGCCTCGGCACCCGCGCGTTCAACGCGCTCTACGGCCGCCGCGTCGACGGGGTCCCGGCCGAGGAGCAGGACGCACTCGGCGCCGAGAACCTCGCGCTCGCGGCGGCGGCGGTCGACCGCATCGGCGGTACCGTCCTGCTCGAGCCCGTCTCGGGTGCCGAGGGGTTCCCGATCCTCACGGCCCGTGACGCGCTCGACGTCATCGCACGCGTCGAGTCCGCCGGCGGCCCGGGGACGGTCAAGCTCCTCGCCGATTTCTACCACCTGTCCGTCAACGGCGACGACGTGGCCGCCGTCATCGAGGCGCACGCGCCGGACTTCGGTCACATCCAGATCGCCGACGCCCCCGGCCGAGGCGAGCCCGGCACGGGCGACCTGCCGCTCGCCGAGTGGCTCGAGCGCAGCCGCGAGCTCGGCTACACCGGCCAGATCGGCCTCGAGTACAAGGCCACGAGCGCCACGCCGTTCGCGTGGCTCGACGAGAGCGGCAGCGGGCGCTGAGGCCCGACCGCACGACCAACGAACCCGGAAGGCAATCATGACCAGCATCGCATTCATCGGCCTCGGCATCATGGGCCTGCCCATGGCGAAGAACCTCGTCCAGGCGGGCCACGACGTCATCGGCTTCAACCGCAGCCGCCCCGCCGTCGACCGCTTCGTGGAGGCGGGTGGCCGCGGCGCCGACTCCGTCGCGCAGGCCGTCGCCGAGGCGGACCTCGTCTTCACGATGGTGCCCGACTCGCCCGACGTCGAGGCCGTCGTCTCGGGGGAGGACGGCGTGTTCGCGAACGCCCGCGACGGCGCCGTGTGGGTCGACTTCTCGACGATCCGGCCCGACGTGTCGGTCCGGCTCGCCGAGGCCGCGAACGCCGCCGGCCTGCGGGCGCTCGACGCGCCCGTCTCGGGCGGCGAGGCCGGCGCGATCGAGGGCGCGCTCTCGATCATGATCGGCGGCGACGAGGACGTCGTCGAGCAGGTCCGCCCCGTTCTCGAGGCCGTCGGCAAGACGATCGTGCGCGTCGGACCGGCAGGGTCCGGCCAGACCGTCAAGGCGGCGAACCAGCTCATCGTGGCCGGTACCATCCAGCTCGTCGCCGAGTCGCTCGTGTTTCTCGAGGCGTACGGCGTCGACACCACTGCCGCGATCGAGGTGCTCGCGGGCGGCCTCGCCGGCAACCGCATCCTCGACCGCAAGGCCGCGTCGATGGTGAAGCACGAGTTCGAGCCCGGATTCCGCATCGACCTCCACCACAAGGACCTGGGCATCGTCACGAGCGCCGCCCGCGAGGCCGGCGTCGTCATCCCGCTCGGCGCACTCACCGCCCAGATCATGGGCGCCGCCCGCCAGAAGGGCTACGGATCGCTCGACCACTCGGCGCTCCTGCTTCTCGTCGAGGAGCTCTCCGGCCGCGGCAGCGACGCCTAGGCCAACCAGATCGATCGAGCGGGTGCGGGGCGATGGCGCCCCGCACCCGCCGTACCCACAGGGAGACCACCATGACCACGACCACCATGCGAGCCGTCGACGCCGCCGTGCTCATCCTCGAGAAGGAGGGCGCGACGCAGGCGTTCGGCCTGCCGGGCGCCGCGATCAACCCGTTCTACTCCGCGATGCGCGCCCACGGCGGCATCCGCCACGTCCTCGCCCGCCACGTCGAGGCCGCCTCGCACATGGCCGAGGGGTACACGCGTGCCGCCGCGGGGAACATCGGCATCTGCATCGGCACCTCCGGTCCGGCCGGCACCGACATGATCACGGGCCTGTACTCGGCATCGGCCGACTCGATCCCGATCCTCTGCATCACGGGCCAGGCACCCGTCGCGAAGCTCGACAAGGAGGACTTCCAGGCGGTCGACATCGCCTCGATCGCCGCGCCCGTCACGAAGATGGCGAAGACCGTGCTCGAGGCGGGGCAGGTGCCCGGCGTGTTCCAGGAGGCGTTCCGGCTCATGCGCTCGGGCCGCCCGGGCCCCGTGCTCATCGACCTCCCGATCGACGTGCAGCAGACCGAGATCGAGTTCGACATCGACCTCTACGAGCCCCTCCCCGTCGCCCGTCCCGAGGCGACCCGTGAGCAGCTCGAGGCGGTGCTCGACCTCATCCAGAGCGCCGAGAAGCCCGTGCTCGTCGCGGGCGGCGGCATCATCAACGCCGACGCCGCGGAGGACTTCCAGCGCCTGGCCGAGACGCTCAACCTGCCCGTCGTGCCCACGCTCATGGGCTGGGGCATCATCCCCGACGACCACCCGCTGCACGCCGGCATGGTGGGGCTGCAGACCTCGCACCGCTACGGCAACGAGAACCTGCTCGCCTCGGACGCCGTCATCGGGATCGGCAACCGCTGGGCGAACCGCCACACGGGTGCGCTCGACGTGTACACGCGCGGTCGCCGCTTCGTGCACATCGACATCGAGCCGACCCAGATCGGCCGCGTCTTCACGCCCGATCTCGGCATCGTGTCCGACGCGGGTGCCGCGGTCCGCGGCCTGCTCGAACTCGCCCGCGAGCGCGCCGCCGCCGGATCCCTCGCGGATCGCAGCGACTGGGTCGCCGAGACGCAGGAGCGCAAGGGCGCCCTGCAGCGCAAGACGAACTTCGACAACGTGCCGATCAAGCCGCAGCGCGTGTACCAGGAGATGAACCGCGCGTTCGGCGAGGACACCCGCTACGTCACGACGATCGGCCTGTCGCAGATCGCGGGCGCGCAGCTCCTGCACGTCTACAAGCCGCGCCACTGGATCAACGCCGGCCAGGCCGGCCCCCTCGGCTGGACGATGCCGGCCGCACTCGGCGTCGTCGTCGCCGACCCCACGGCGCCCGTCGTCGCGCTCTCGGGCGACTACGACTTCCAGTTCCTCATCGAGGAGCTCGCCGTCGGTGCGCAGTTCAAGCTGCCCTACGTGCACGTGCTCGTCAACAACTCGTACCTCGGCCTCATCCGACAGGCCCAGCGCGGCTTCGAGATGGACTTCCACGTGCAGCTCGGCTTCGACAACGTCAACAGCCCCGAGACCGAGGGCTACGGCGTCGACCACGTCAAGGTCGCCGAGGGGCTCGGCTGCAAGGCGATCCGCGTGCGTGAGGCGGGCGATCTCGCCGGGGCGTTCGCGGAGGCGAAGGCGCTCATGGCCGAGCACCAGGTGCCGGTCGTCGTCGAGGTCATCCTCGAACGCGTCACGAACATCTCGATGGGCGGCGCGGGGATCGACGCGATCAACGAGTTCGAGGACCTCGCGTCCGGACCCGACGACGCTCCGACCGCTACGATCCCGATGACGCCCGTCACCGCACCAGCAGGCGCGTGACGACACACCGCCCGACGAGGGGAGCACCGTGCGCATCGTCATCGCACCCGACAAGTTCAAGGGGTCGCTGACCGCGACCGAGGTCGCGCAGGCGGTCGGGGAGGGGCTCCGCGAGTCGTTGCCGACGCTCGGTATCGACGTCGTGCCCGTCGCCGACGGCGGCGAGGGCACGGTCGATGCCGCGCTCGGTGGTGGCTTCGAGCGGCGCACGACGACCGTGTCGGGCCCGCTCGGGGCGCCCGTCGAGGCGGTGTGGGCACTGCGCGACGGCGTCGCGGTCATCGAGATGGCCGCGGCGTCCGGGCTCGAACTCCTCCCGCGCGAGGAGCGCGATGCACTGCGTGCGAGCTCGCGCGGCACGGGCGAGCTCGTGCGCGCGGCGCTCGACGCGGGCGCGCGGGAACTCGTCCTCGCGATCGGCGGTAGCGCATCGACGGACGGCGGCGCGGGGATGCTCGCGGCGCTCGGGGCGACGCTCCTCGACGCCGAGGGGAACGAGGTCGCGGACGGCGGCGGTGCACTCGTCGACGTCGCGACCGTCGGTCTCGAGGGGCTCGACCCGCGCCTGGCCGACGCGACCGTCGTGCTCGCGAGCGACGTCGATCACGTGCTGCTCGGCGACGCCGGCGCGGCCGCGGTCTTCGGACCCCAGAAGGGCGCGTCGGCCGACGACGTCGCCGCGCTCGACGCCGGACTCGCGGCGTTCGCCGACGCGCTCGACGCAGCCGTGGGCGGCGACGGGACCTCGGCGCGGGTGCACCCCGGTGCCGGTGCCGCGGGCGGGGTCGGCTACGGTGCGCTCGCCGCGCTCGGTGCCGAACGACGCCCGGGTGTCGAGGTCGTCGTCGGCTTCACCGACCTCGACGACCGCATGCGCGGCGCGGACCTCGCGATCACGGGTGAGGGCTCGTTCGACGAGCAGAGCCTCGGCGGCAAGACCCCGATGGGCGTCGTCGCCGTCGCGAACGTGCACGGCGTCCCGACGGTCGCCGTGTGCGGCCGCTCGCTCCTCGATGAGTCGCAGTGGCGCGACGCGGGCTTCGCGGCCTGCTACGCCACGAGCGACCGCGCCCCGGACGCCGAGACGAGCATCCGCGAGGCCGCGACGCTCCTCCGCTCGATCGGTCGCGACATCGCGGCCGAACACTTCCAGGCCGAATCGGCGAACGCCGCGGCCGACGACACCGTGCGCGAGGACCGCGCCGGGGTCTGATCCCGGGCGACGGAGCCGGATCGGAACGATCCGGCGTCCGCCGCGACCAACACAACCGGAAGGAACGACCGTGACCAACGAGAACACCGAGAACGGTGCACCGGCTCCCGACCGGGACGCCGCGCGGACGGACGTCGACGGCGACGTGCGTGCCGTCGACGGCTCGGAGCGCTACGACCTCGTGATCCGCGGTGCACGGGTCCTCACCACCTCCGGCATCCGTCCGCGCGAGGTCGGGGTGCGCGACGGTGTCGTCGTCGCACTCCAACCGCTCGGCAACGGGCTGGAGGGTGACGAGATCGTCGAGCTCGCCGACGACGAGACGCTCATCCCCGGCCTCGTCGACACGCACGTGCACGTCAACGAACCCGGCCGCACGGAGTGGGAGGGCTTCGCGTCCGCGACGCGCGCCGCCGCGGCCGGTGGCGTGACGACGATCGTCGACATGCCGCTCAACAGCATCCCGCCGACGATCGACGTCGCCGCACTCGAGGTGAAGCGCGACGTCGCGTGCGACCAGGCCCACGTCGACATCGGTTTCTGGGGCGGTGCGGTGCCCGGCAACACGGGCGAACTGCGCGCCCTGCACGACGACGGCGTGTTCGGGTTCAAGTGCTTCCTGCTGCACTCGGGCGTCGACGAGTTCCCGCCGCTCGACGCCGACGAGATGGAGACGGACATGCGCGAGCTCGCGTCGTTCGACTCCGTCATGCTCGTGCACGCCGAGGACTCGCGCGCGATCGACCGTGCCCCGTCGCCCGAGGGCGACGACTACGGCAAGTTCCTCGCATCGCGACCCCGTGGTGCGGAGAACATCGCGATCGCCGAGGTGATCGAGCGGGCCCGCTGGACGGGGGCGCGCGCGCACGTGCTGCACCTGTCCTCGTCCGACGCGCTCGCGATGATCCGCAGCGCGAAGCGCGACGGCGTGCACCTCACGGTCGAGACGTGCCCGCACTACCTCACACTCACGGCCGAGGAGATCCCCGTGGGCGGCACGCAGTACAAGTGCTGCCCGCCGATCCGCGAGGCCGGCAACCGCGAGCTCCTCTGGCAGGGGCTCGAGGACGGCACGATCGACTTCATCGTCTCGGACCACTCGCCTTCGACGCTCGACCTGAAGGACCTTGACAACGGCGACTTCGCGGTCGCCTGGGGTGGGGTGTCCTCCCTCCAGCTCGGCCTCTCGCTCATCTGGACCGAGGCGCGTCACCGCGGCATCGACCTCGAGACCGTCGTGTCGTGGATGAGCGACCGGCCCGCGCGCTTCGCCGGGCTGACGCGCAAGGGACGCATCTCGCTCGGCTTCGACGCCGACTTCTCGGTGTTCGCGGCCGACGACGCGTACCTCGTCGACGTGACGAAGCTGCACCACAAGAACCCGATCACGCCGTACGCGGGCCGCGCGCTCGCGGGCGTCGTCCGTCGCACCTACCTGCGCGGACAGCTCGTCGACGGGCGCACGCCGCAGGGGCGTCTGCTGCGTCGCGGCATGGTCGACTGACGGACCCGTCGGACGTGCCGCCCACCGCCCCATGGGGCGTGCGGCGGGCGGCGCACCGACGCTCGGCGTCCGGGGGTCGGGCCGTCCGGGCTACGATCGACGGGTCGTCCGGCCCGCGTGAGGCGGATGCGCGAGACCCGAGACCCGGAGGACGCCGCCTTGGCCAAGCTCTACTTCCGCTACGGCGCCATGAACTCCGGCAAGTCGACGGCGCTGCTGCAGGCCGCGTTCAACTACGAGGAGCGTGAGCAGCGCGTACTCCTCGCGAAGCCCGCGCTCGACACGAAGGCCGACGCGGACATCGCGTCGCGACTCGGGATGACGAGGCGTGCGGACGTCCTCATCGCGCCCGACGACGGCGTGCGGGACCTGCTACGCGACGCGATGCGCCCGGGCCCCGGCGACGGCCGCACGGTCGCGTGCGTGCTCGTCGACGAGGCTCAGTTCCTCACGGAGCACCAGGTGGACGACCTGCTGCGGCTCGCCGTCCTCGACGAGGTGCCCGTCATGGCCTACGGCATCCGCACCGACTTCCGCACCGTCGCGTTCCCCGGCAGCGCGCGCCTCCTGCAGATCGCCCATTCGCTCGAGGAGCTCAAGACCATCTGCCGGTGCGGTCGCAAGGCGATCTTCAACGCGCGACTCGTGGACGGCGAGTACGTCTTCGACGGCGGCCAGATCGCGATCGATGAGGGCGACGTGACGTACGAGGCGCTGTGCGGTGCCGACTACCTGGCCGCATCGGGCGGTCGACTCGCGAGCGACGCCTGGGACCGCTGAGACCCGATCGGCGGGCGGCCCGACCGGCACGACCGGTCGGGCCGCAGCGGTCGGGTCGTCAGTGCGTCGGCTGCGTCTCGACCGTACCGCTGCGCAACCGCCGCAGGACCTCGACGAACGTGTCGACGGGCTGGGCACCGGCGAACGCGTACGCGCGGTCGAACACGAAGAACGGGACGCCCGTGACGCCGATCGATCGGGCCTGGGCCTCGTCGGCCCGCACGTCGTCGAGATAGCGGTTCGATTCGAGCGCCTCGCGTGCGAGGGCGCGGTCGATGCCGACATCGGCGCCGAGTTCGAGGAGCACCTCGAGGTCGCCGAGGTCGCGCCCCTCCGTGAAGTAGGCGCGCATGAGGCGCTCCTCCAGCTCGAGCTGGACGCCTTCCGTGCGCGCGAGGTGCAGGAGTTCGTGGGCTCGGACGGTGTTCGCGTGACGGAGCAGATCGAAGCGGTACTCGAGTCCTGCGGCCGCTGCCGCGTCCGCGACGTGTTCCAGCATCTGCGCCGCGCGCTCGCGGGGGAGTCCCTTGTGGGCGACGAGGAAGTCGACTTCGTCACCCCGGAAGTCGACGGGGGTGTCGGGTGAGAGCTCGTAGGAGTGGAACACGATGTCCACGGGGCCGGCGTTCTCGTCGTCGGCCGTGCGCTCGAGGGCCTGCTCGAGATGCCGCTTGCCGATGTAGCACCACGGGCACGCGATGTCGCTCCAGATGTCGATCCTGATGGGTTCGCTCATACGGGGTGCAACCGGCCGGGGCGCCGGGCGTATTCCCGCTCCGACGACGGAAGCGGGCCGCGCGGGTCCTGGTGACGCACGTGCCCCGGGGACGCGCGGCATCGCGTCCTGACGGATGTCGCGGCTCGGTGAGTACTTTGCGACGGGCGGCGTCGGATCGAGGAGCCGCCGCGTGGGCGACTCCCACCCGCTCACACGATCGAGCGGAGGACGAGCCCGGCAGCCGCCGCGATCACGAGCAGGACGAGCGATCCACCGATGAGCGCGAGCGCGGCCAGTGCGTATCCGGGCTGATCGGGCTCGCGGCGCCGTGCGCTGAGCGCCCTGAACGTCGGCCCGACCGAGGCGAGCGTGATGCCGAAGTGGAGGACGATCGGCATGAGACCGTCGCGCGCGACGACATCGGCGAGCGGCTCACCGCCGAGGACGTTGATCGCGTCCACGACGAGGAGCCCCACGGTGTACAGCGTGGCGAGTGTGGAGATCATGGCCGCCGAGACGAGGGAACCGAACGCACACCCCCTCGGTCGGTTGCGCCGCGCTCCTCGTTCCGAGGATTTCGCCATTGATCAGCCCACGATCTCACCGCCCCCGCGCGCGTCGCACGCGGGCCGGGTGGAATCGACACGGCCCTCCGATCAGATGATCGGAGGGCCGTGTCGTCGTCACGTCAGCGGGCCGACATGACAACCGGTCGGGGTAGCGGGATTTGAACCCACGACCTCCTCGTCCCGAACGAGGCGCGCTACCAAACTGCGCCACACCCCGGTGTCCGCGCGGGCGCGAACTCGATCAGTGTAGCCGAACGGGAGGGCGCTCGCGAATCAGCGTGGCGTGAGGGTAACGAGTGTCGCCTCGGGAGGGCAGGCGAAGCGGATCGGTGCGTAGATGGACGTCCCGAGACCCCGCGAGACGTGCAGGAACGCGCGTCGTGTCGCGGATCGCCACGAGCTCGCTCCTGACACCTGACGGCGTGGGATGTCGCAGTTCGTGACGAGGGCGCCGTACAGCGGCACACACACCTGACCGCCGTGCGTGTGCCCGGCGAAGATCGCGTCGGCACCGAGCTCCGTGAGCTCGGTGAGGACGCGCTGGTACGGCGCGTGTGCGAGCGCGACGACGGTCTCGCCAGGGGCACGGTGGAGGTTCTCGAACGCGGCGCGTGCCTCGGCCGGCCGATCGTATTTGATGTGCGGATCGTCGACCCCGACGAAGTGGATGGGACGTCCCGACACCTCGATCGTCGTGGCGTCGTTGTTCAACGAGTGCCAGCCCATCTCCTCCGTGAGCAGTGCCTCGAGCCCCGTGATGTCGAGTTTCGGTGCACGGACCTTCACCTTGCGGGTCCGAGCGAAGTACGTGAACGGGTTCTTCAGCACGGGGCCGTAGTAGTCGTTCGAGCCGTACACGAAGACGCCCGGTACGCCGCGGAACGGCTCGAGCATGTCCCGGAGCGCGGGGAGCACGTCGGAGTGGCCGAGGTTGTCGCCCGTGTCGACGATCAGGTCGGGCTCGAGTGTCGCGAGCTCGCGAACGAAGTCCTGCTTGATCGTCTGCCACGGCGCGAGGTGGAAATCGCTCAGATGCAGGATGCGGATGGGTACCGAACCCGACGGCAGGACGGGGGCCTCGACGCGTCGGAGCCGGAATCGGAGTCGCTCGACGAAGACCCCATAGAGGAGGGTCGCCAGCCCGGTCGCGGCGACCGCCGCGAGCCCGAGCCCACTCGCGCGCACCACACGGACGGCCCGCGAGCGTGTCGCGGGCCGTCCGGTGTGCACGTGCCGGTCAGCCGGTCGAGACATAGATGCGCACGTCGCTGCTCGAGGAGACCTGCGAGCCCGCGGGTGGATCCGACCTGATGATCTGCCCCGCAGGCACCGTGGAGCTCGCCTCGGGGTGCTCGAGGATCGTTCCGGAGGAGAATCCGGCGGCCGAGAGCGCACTCTGCGCCTCGGCGCTCGTCATGCCCGCGAGATCGGGCATCGCGATGTTGTTCGCCTCCGGGACACCCGACGACGGGTTGATGGTCACGGTCGTGCCGGTCTGCACCGAGGTGTTCGCCGACGGCAGCGTGCTCGCGACCGTCCCCGCCGGGTGTGCCGACGAGACCGGATTGCCGATCGCGACCGAGAACCCGAGGCCCTCGAGCGTGGCCTGCGCCTGCTCCGTCGTCTGCCCTGCGAGATCCGGGATCGTCGCCATGTCGGGCTTCGTCGCGCTCGCACCGGGCGGCGTGAACGCGTCACCGCCGTACATGCCCATGGCCGTCGTCATGATGTTGCGGAACAGCGTGTGTCGGATGGTGTTCATGCCGAGGCTCATGAGCGAGACGTTGCCCTCGACGTTGCCGACCCAGACCGCGAGGCCGACCTTCGTCGTGGCGCCGACCATCCAGGTCTGGATGTAGTCGTCGGTGGATCCCGTCTTGCCGGTCATGGGGATGCCCGTGCCCGTGTTCGACGCCGACGCCGTGCCGCCGCTCACGACGGCCTGCATGGCCGAGTTGACGCCCGCCGCGGTGTCGGAGGAGACGGCCTGCTGGCACGTCGACGGCGGCACGTCGACCGCGGTCTTCGCCTCGTCCGAGAGCGTGATGCTCTCGATCGCGATGGGTGAGCAGGAGATGCCGTTGTTCGCGAGACCCGCGACCGCGGTCGCCATGCTGAGCGGCGCGATCTGGTTCGTGCCGAGGATGGCGGCCGGGTTCGACTCGTTCATCTGCCCGTCCGCGCGGTGCGCACCGAGCGCCATCGCGGTGTCGCGGATCCGGCACTGATCGAGCTGCTGGGCCATTGCGACGTAGGCCGTGTTGACCGACTGGACCGTGGCCTGGAGGGCCGTGATGTTCCCGACCTTCTGGCCGCCGTCGTTGCCGGGCGACCACGTGCCACCGTCCGAGCCGTTGCAGGAGTCCTTGAAGTCGATCAGGTTGAACGCGCGGTTCGCGCCGTTGACCGCCGAGTTGAGCGAGTGGCCCGTCGCGAGCCATTCCGCGAGCGTGAAGATCTTGTAGGTCGATCCCACCTGGAACCCCGTGGAACCGCCGTAGTCGTAGTCGGTGTTGTAGTTCACCGACGTCTCACCGGGCGCGGTCTGATCGGTCTCGTTGAACGTGGTGTTCTGCACCATCGCCTTGATCTTGCCCGTTCCGGCCTCCACCATCGTGGCGCCGGAGCCGAGCTGGAGCGCGTCCGACGTGGCCGGGACGTTCGCGTTCATCGTGGCCTGCGCCGAGTCCTGCAGGTCGAGGTCGAGGGTCGTGTAGATCTGGTAGCCCTTGGTCTGCAGATTGAACGATCGCTCCTGCTGCGTCTCACCGAAGGCGGCGTTGTTGAGCACGACGTTGCGCACGTAGTCGCAGAAGTACTGGGCGTTCCCGCCCGCGTTCTGACAGCCGTGATTGGACGGCGTGATGTTCGGGGTGACGGGCGTGGCGACCGCCTCGTCGTGCTCCTCCTGCGTGATCTTGCCCTCGTCGAGCATGCGCATGAGGACGTAGTCACGACGGACCTGGTTGTTGGGGATGTTCTCCTCGATGTCGAGCCGGTACGCGTTCGGCTCCTGCACCATCGCGATGAGACTCGCCGCCTCGGGAAGCGTCACGTCCGCGGCCGACTTGCCGAAGTAGTACTGCGCGGCGGACTCGACGCCGTAGATCGTGCCACCGAAGAGGGCGATGTTCAGGTATCCCTGGAGGATCTCCTCCTTCGAGTACTCCTTGTCGACGCCGATCGCGAGCCGCATCTCCTGCAGCTTGCGTCCCGTGTTGACCTCGGTCGCCTGTTCGTAGGCGATCTCCCGCTCGGTCGGGTCGGGGATGTTCTCCGCGGTCTGCACGCGGACGTTGCGGACGTACTGCATCGTGATCGTCGACGCACCCGCGCCGCTGTCGCTCATGACCGACATGAGCATGGCGCGTGCGGCCGAGATGACGTCGACGCCACCGTGCTCGTAGAAGCGGGGGTCCTCCGTCGCGACGGCCGCGTTGACGAGGTTCGGCGAGATCTGGTCGTACGAGACCGACTCGCGGTTCTGCGCGTAGAACTCCGCGAACTTGACGGGCTGGCCACCCTGATTGGCGTACAGCTCCGTCTTCTGCTGGAGCGCGCCGATCTCGAGATAGCTGGGCAGGTCCTCGAAGAGCTTGATGGAGCTGTTGGCGGTGACGCCGAGCACCGCGATGAGCGGCGTGACCATCGCGGCGACGAGCACGCCGGCGATGCCGCTCATGCCGAGGACGCCGAGCAGGTTCGCCAGCACACTGCCGGTTGCTGGCGTGGTGTTCGGTGCAGACATGTCTTCTAGAGTAAGTCACTTCGAGGGCGGACCGAGCACCGTTCCTGAATGACCACGGCCGGGGCCGGACGCCGACGGCGAACTCACCCCGTCGAGACGAACAGCTCCACGGGGATCGATGGATCGACCGGTGTCCCGGGCACGGGATTCGAGCGGATGACGGTTCCCGCGGGCACCTGGGAATTGGCCTCCTGCATCTCGTATCGCGTCCCGCCGGTCAGACCGGAGGCAGCCAGATTCCCGAGCGCATCGTCGAAGCTCATGCCCGAGACATCCGGCATGATCACCGCCCCGTCGAGCGAGTCGCCGACCGAGGGGGAGATCACGACGGTCGTCTTCGTGTTGACGCGCGTGTTCGGTGACGGGATCGTGTGGTCGACCGTCCCCGTCCGCTGGGCCGACACGACGGGGGAGCCGATCGCGACGGAGTAGCCGAGGCTCTCGAGCAGGGTCCTCGCCTCGTCCGTCGTGCGCCCCGTGAGGTCGGGGATCGTCGCCGAAGTCGCGGCCTCCTCCTCCGTCGTGCTCTCGGGCACGGTCGGGAAGGCGTCGCCGCCGTACTTCTGCATGGCGACCGACATGATGTCCTTGAAGATCACGTGCCGCGTCTGCGAACCGGAGGCGAGCGGGAGATCGAGGTTGTACATCGAGGCCTGGCCCGAGGCGTTGCCGACCCAGACCGCGAGGCCCACCTTGCTCGTCGCGCCGACGATCCACGTGTGGATCGCGTCGTCCGTCGTCCCGGTCTTTCCGGTCATCGGCACGATGCCCGGGTTCGACGGTGCCGCGGTCCCGCCGGACGCGGTGGCTTCGAGCGCCTCGTTGACGGTCGCCGCGACCTCCGGCGTCACCGCCTGGATGCAGTTCGACGGCGGTGCGGTCACGGGGGTCCCGTCGCGCAGCTCGATGCGGTCGATCGCGATCGGCGAGCACGACGAGCCGCCGGCCGCGAGGCCCGAGATGGACTGTGCCATGGCGAGCGGCGCGATCTCGTTCGTCCCGAGGACGGCCGAGGGGAGCGACAGGTTCATCTGGTGGTCCGCGCGGTGTGCGCCGAGCGCGATCGCGGTGTCGCGGATGCGGCACTGGTCGAGCTGCTCGGCCATCGCGACGTACGCCGTGTTGATGGAGCCCGTCGTCGCGGTGAGGGCGGAGACGCTGCCGAACCGCGCGCCGCCGTCGTTCGTCGGCGCCCACGGGCCGCCGTTGTCGGGGCCGCACGTGTCCCGGAAGTTCGCCTGGTTGAACGAGCGGTTCTGGGCGGGGACGCTCTCGTACAGTGAGTGTCCCTCCGCGATCCACTCCGCGAGCGTGAAGATCTTGTACGTCGATCCGACCTGGAAGCCCGTCGAGCCGCCGTACTCGTAGTCGGTGTTGTAGTTGATCGAGGTCGCGCCGGGCGTCGCCGCCGCCGCCTCGGTCTCGTCGAAGGTCGTGTTCTGCACCATCGCGAGGATCTTCCCCGTGCCGTTCTCGACCATCGAGGCGGCCGCGCCGATGTCGACGCCCTCCATCGACGACGGCACGGCGCTCGCCATCGTCGCGCGCGCCGACGCCTGGAGGTCGAGGTCGAGGGTCGTGAAGATCTGGTACCCCTTCGTCTCGAAACTGAACTGCCGTTCCTCGAACGTGGAGCCGAACGCCTGATCGTTGAGCAGGACGCGACGCACGTAGTCGCAGAAGTACTGTGCGTCGTCGGTCGCGTTCTGGCAGCCGTGCGTGTTCGCCTGGATGTTCGGGGTGACGGGGGTCGCGACGGCCTCGTCGTGCTCCTCCTGCGTGATCTTGCCCTCGTCGAGCATGCGCATGAGGACGTAGTCGCGGCGTTCCTGGTTGCCGGGGATGTTGTCCTCGATGTCGAGCCGGTACGCGTTCGGCTCCTGCACCATCGCGATGAGGCTCGCGGCCTCGGCGAGCGTCACATCGGCCGCCGACTTACCGAAGTAGCGGTACGCGGCGGATTCGACCCCGTAGACCGTGTCGCCGAAGAGGGCGATGTTGAGGTAGCCCTGCAGGATCTCGTCCTTCGAGTACTGCTTCTCGACGCCGATCGCGAGTCGCATCTCCTGCAGCTTGCGTCCGGCCGAGGTCTCGACGGCGGCGCGGTACGCCTCGTCCCGTTCCGTCTCGTCGGGGAGTGAAAGGGCGTTCTGGATGAGGACGTTGCGGACGTACTGCATCGTGATCGTCGACGCGCCGGCGCTCGACGAGCCGAGGAGGACCCCGGCCACGGCGCGCGCGGTCGAGATGACGTCGACGCCACCGTGGTCGCGGAAGCGTGGGTCCTCCGTCGCGACGGCCGCGTCCTGCAGGTACGGCGAGATCTGGTCGAGCGCGACCTCTTCGCGGTTCTGGGCGTAGAACTCCGCGAACTTGACCTGCTCGCCGCCCTTCATGGCGTAGAGCTCGGTCTTCTGCTGCAGGGGCCCGATCTCGAGGTGGTCGGGGAGCGTCTCGAACAGGGCGACGGTGTTGCTCGTGTTGAGCCCGCCGATCGAGAGGAGCGGGGTGATGAGGACCCCGACGAGGAGTGCGGCGATCCCGCCGGACCCCACCCATCCGAGGATCCCGCTCACGCGGGAACCCCGGGCGATCGCGGTCGAATCTGCAGCCATAGACTCTACGGTAAGTCACCGCGGGCCTCGCCGTCGGACCGCCGTCCCGGATCGAGCCGCCCGCCCTATGCGGGTGCGAGCCCGAGTCGGAGGAGAACGTGCAAACCTGGGAGTACTACATCACCCCCTTGCCGCTTCACACGCCCGGGGTGATCCTCGGGAATCTCGGCACGCAGGGGTGGGAGCTCGTGCAGGTGACGGTGAACGCCGAGGGCGGTTCGGTCGCGTACCTCAAGCGTCCGATCGCCGCCGAGGGGGCCGACGCATGAGCGCGGTCGAGGAGCGCCTCGGGCAGCTCGGTCTCGGACTCCCGCCCGTCGCGGCACCCGTCGCGGCCTACATCCCCGCGGTCGAGCACGCGGGACTCGTCTACACCTCGGGGCAGCTCCCGTTCATCGAGGGTGCGCTCCCGGAGACCGGCAAGGTCGGCGCCGAGGTCTCGGACGACGCGGCGACCGAGTACGCCGCGATCGCGACCCTCAACGCGCTCGCCGCGGTGAAGTCCGTGGTCGGTGATCTCGACCGCGTCACGCGCGTCGTCAAGGTGACCGTCTTCGTGGCCTCCGCTCCCGATTTCACGGGGCAGCCGGCCGTCGCGAACGGCGCGAGCGAACTGCTCGGCGAGGCGTTCGGCGAGGCGGGCGTGCACGTGCGCAGCGCCGTCGGCGTCGCGGTGCTGCCGCTCGACTCGCCCGTCGAGCTGGAGATCGTCGTCGCCGTCGAGGACGGTCCACGAGGCTAGGCCGGATCCGTGGCGGGCGCGGGCCCGTTCCTGCTGGGCGCCGTCCTCTGCCTCGCCTGTGTCCTGCTGTTGATGCGGCTCGGGACGGTCGCGCGGCGTCGTAGGCACTGGCCTCGTGCCGTCGCGACCGTCCGGCGACTGCGAGAGCGATCCGACAGCGACGGTACGAGGACGACCGTGGTCTACCGCTTCGAGGACGCGGACGGGAACCGCCACTTGCGGACGAGCCTCGTGCTCGTCCGGGCGCCGAGGCCGGGGAGCACGATGCCCGTCGTGTACAACCCGGATGAGCCGAGCGAGCACGAGATCGTGTCGCGTGCGGCGAACATCGGGACCGTCCTCGCGGCGGTCGCGACGGGGGCCGGGGGCGTCGGGCTGTTCGTCGTCGGAATCACCGGCGGTCTCGGTTGATCCGATTCCCTGCAGATGCGTGTGGGCCGCCCCGACCGGTGCGGCCCACACGCATCTGCGGCCGGCGGGTCAGTCGTCGGCGGATCCCTGTGCCATGCCCGACGAGATGGCGGACATGACGGCCGAGTCGGTCAGTGTCGTCGTGTCGCCCACGGCCTTGCCGTCGGCCACGTCGCGCAGCAGGCGGCGCATGATCTTGCCCGAGCGGGTCTTCGGCAGCTCGTCGACGATGTGCACCTCGCGCGGACGAGCGAACGAGCCGATGTCCTTCGCGACGTGGCTGCGCAGGTCAGATACGGGGTCGGTCGCCGCGATCTTGTCCGCCTGGCTCTGCTTCAGCACGACGAACGCGACGACGGCCTGGCCGGTCGTCTCGTCGGTCGCGCCGACCACGGCGGCCTCCGCGACGAACGGGTGGTCGACGAGGGAGGACTCGATCTCCATCGTCGAGAGCCGGTGGCCCGAGACGTTCATGACGTCGTCGACACGGCCGAGCAGCCACAGGTCGCCGTCCTTGTCGACGCCGGCACCGTCACCCGCGAAGTACCGGCCGGGGAACTGCGACCAGTACGTCTCGACGTAGCGCTCGCGGTCGCCGTAGATGCCGCGGGCCATCGCGGGCCAGGGCTCGGTGATCGTCAGCAGGCCCATCTCGCCCGGATCGACGCGGTTGCCCTGCTCGTCGACGACCGAGACGACGATGCCCGGGACGGGCTTCTGCGCGGCACCCGGCTTGAGGGAGGTCTGCGACGGGATCGCGGAGATCATGACCGCGCCCGTCTCCGTCTGCCACCACGTGTCGACGACGGGCACGCGGTTGCCGCCGATGACCTCGCGGTACCACTCCCACGCCTCGGGGTTGATCGGCTCGCCCACCGAGCCGAGCAGCCGGATCGAGGTGAGGTCGTACGCCTCCGGGATCTTCCGGCCCGTCTTCATGTACGAGCGGATCGCGGTGGGAGCCGTGTAGAGGATCGTCACGCCGTACTTCTGGATGAGCTCGAACCAGCGGCCGAGGTCGGGGAAGTCGTGCGCGCCCTCGTACATGAGTTGCGTCGCGCCGTTCGCGAGCGGGCCGTAGACGAGATAGCTGTGGCCCGTCACCCAACCGACGTCGGCCGTGCACCAGTACACGTCGGTCTCGGGCTGGAGGTCGAACAGGGTCCGGTGGGTGAACGACGCCTGGGTGAGGTAGCCGCCCGTCGTGTGGAGGAGGCCCTTCGGCTTCCCCGTCGTGCCGGAGGTGTAGAGGATGAACAGCGGCTGCTCGGCGGGGAACGCCTTCGCGACGTGCTCGTCGCTCACCTGGGCGATCTCGTCGTGCCACCACAGGTCGCGGCCCTCGGTGATCGAGACGTCGTTCTTCGCGCGCTGCACGACGAGGACGTGTTCGACCGATGCGCCGCCCCCGTCGAGGGCCGCGTCGACCGTGTCCTTGAGCGGGAGCACCTTGCCGCGGCGGAACGACCCGTCGGTCGTCACGACGAGCTTCGCGTTCGCGTCCTCGACGCGCTGGCGGATGGAGTCGGCCGAGAAGCCGCCGAAGATGACGGAGTGCACGGCACCGATGCGGGCGGCGGCGAGGATCGCGACGATCGTCTCCGGGAGCATCGGCATGTAGATCGCGACGACGTCGCCGGCGGTGACGCCGAGGCTCTCGTAGAGGTTCGCCGCCCGCTTCACCTCGCCGAGCAGTTCGGCGTACGTGATCGTGCGCGTGTCGCCCGGCTCGCCCTCCCAGTGGATCGCGACGCGATCCCCGTTGCCCGCGAGCACGTGGCGGTCGAGGCAGTTGTACGACGCATTGAGTTCGCCGTCGTCGAACCACTTCGCGATCGGGGCGTCGGACCAGTCGAGCACCTGCGTGAAGGGCGTGTGCCAGTGCAGGTCTCGGGCCTGCTCGGCCCAGAACCCGAGCCGATCGGCCTTCGCGCGCTCGTCGAGATCCGTCGGGACGGGCGAGGCGGCCACGAACTCCGGTGACGGCGTGATCGTCTCGATGTCTTCCAGCAGATAGTCGATCTTGTCGCTCACTCGTGAACTTCCCTTCGCGTCGTTGCGTCTGGACTCCACGGCCGCGTCGACGAGGCCCGGGAGCGGCCACAGTCTATCCAGCGGGCTTCGGGGTCGATCCCCCCGGATGGCGGGGGTGGGGCCGTGTCGCGTCGGAATCAGCAGATCGTCGCGCGGGTGATCGCGGTGACCTTCGATCGGGCCGGGGGTGACGACACGCCCGAGTGTGCGATCGGACTATTGAAAACGCAACGAGTGTCGTATGCTGATGCGCAGACAGTTCGCTCTCTGCTGTGGCTGTCATTGCCCCGCGATTCCCCCCCCCCTATATCGCGTGAGGCGGAGGCGCTCGAACACCCCCTGTTCGAGCGCCTCCATTCATTTCTGCCGAACGTCTCGTTCGTCGACGACGGAGGCTTATAGGCCAAAAAGAGTGGATGGTGTTGGGCGTGTCATCCGCGTCCTGCCCATCCGGTGCGGTGCCGGAGGCCTTCGTCTGCGCTGAGTGCGGTGTCGTAGAGGGCTGGGCCGATGGGTTCGTCGGTGTTGGTGGGGGGGGTGCTGGTTCGGGGCGGTGCGCGTGATGGTGCGCGTCATCGATGGTGATCTCGTGGAGTAGCAGGAACCACTCTGTCCCGCGTCAAGTAGTTGGCAGGATTTCTTCGGTTTCAAAGGTGGGGATGGCGGGATCGGCCAGGCCCAGGTGCACCTCCAGTGGCCGGTTCCAGGAGATCGCCTCGTGAGGGCGCTCGGTGTTGTGCTCGATTCGGTAGTCCTCGGCGCGCTCGACGAGCGTCAAGGCGTCGGGGATCTCATCGAGGAACAGCCGCTCGTACGTCAGCGTCCCGAACCCGCGTTCGCGTGACCCGTTCTGGCCGGGTGTGCGCACCCGGGTGCGGACGTGCCGTAGCTCCGGATGACGCATGATGAACAGTTCGAAGTTCAGCGACCGGAACGGACCGCCGTTGTCTGTCACAATCGTCAGCACCGGCAGCACTTCACCGGTCTCCTCATCGATGTGACATTCGTCGACGAGCGGGTGACCGAACATCGCCTCGTAGTCGGCGAGAGCGAGCTCGATCGCGGCGATCGCGTCGTGCTGGTTCGCGGTCGGCGACACGTGGAACGGGTGCTCCAGCTTCGAGAACCAGTCCCGACACCCCGCGATCCGCCAGATCCCGCCCTGGGTGGTCTCGAACTCGCTGAAGTCCAGCTGCCAGACCTGGTTCGGGCCGGTCGGGTTCTTCGCGAACGCCGCCTTGCGATCCTTCGCCAGCTGCCGGCGCTGCTTCTGATACTCCGACGGCAGGATCAGCCCGCCGTCGCGCAGCAGCCGCAGCACGGTCGCCTGCGACACCTTGTGCCCGTCGTGGCGGGTCAGCGCCCAGATCTTCCGGTGTCCCCCCGCCGGCTTCGCCAGCGCGTGCTTGGTCACCAGATCCCGGGCGGCGTCCCGCGCGGGCTGCGGCCACGGCCCCTTCGGTGGCTGCTCCTGCTTCGCCTTGGCCTGCCAGCGCCGCCAGGTGCGTTCGGGCATGTCGATCAGCTTCACGAACCTCGAAGTCGACATGCCCGCCTCGACGCGGATCACCTCGAGGTCCTCGAAGGGCCCAACCGGCCCTCCGCAGACTTCTTCCACACCCGGATCTCGACCGCCGCCTCGCCGAGTGCCTGTGTCAACTCCTCGACCTCCGCCTCGAGCTGCTGCTCCCGCGACGACGGACCGGACTTGCCCGCGGCCAGACCAGTCTTCCCGGCCTCGAGGAAGTCCGCCTTCCATCGGCCGATCGACTGCTCGCTGACCTTCTCACGCCTCGCTGCCTCGGCGATCGTCATCTCGCCGGCGAGGACGCTGAGCACGATCCTCGTCTTCTTCTCCACCGGAATCACTGGTGGTCTACCCATGGTCAAACACTCCGTTCAGGACGCAATCAATGGTCCTGCCACAAAGTCTGACGCGCGACATCCACGACCAAGCCTCACCGACCATGACCATCGTGCCCCTCGCCAGCAACGGCGCGGCAAGATCAAACACCCATCCACTCTTTTTGGCCTATAAGCCACGACGGATCGCGCGGTGGGAGCACCCGGTTCGATGCGACTCGTGCGCTCGGTCCCGGATACGGGGTCCGCCCGGTCGGTGGCGCTCATGCCGGGTCGGCGTAGGCCGTGTGCACGCCACAGTGTCGGCAGCGGAAGAGGTGCGCGAGCAGTTCGCCCTCGGGCTCGATCGTGGCGATCGTCCCCTCGTCGATGCCCTCCGCTCGGAGCGCGGCGCGTGCGTCCGGGAGGTGCACGAGTTGCTCGTGGGTCGCCGTGCCGAGATAGACGGCCGCGTCGCCGCAGTGGGTGAGCCACCGTTCCACCTGCCATCCGAGGAAGCCGGGGGTCGCGTGCCGCACCTCGCGTTCCACCTCGGCCGGAACCGGTGCATCGAAGAACTCGGGGCAGGTCCCCGCATCGTGCCCGGCGGCGATGCACCACGGGCACACCGCGTCCGGGCCCAGCGGATCGATCCAGCCGCGGCGTCGCCCGCAGACGCTGCAGGCCCGCACGGACCGTCGGATCGCTCCCGTCAGGTCGGGCCGCTCGTGGTAGCGGAACCGGGGGAGCGGCGCCCCCGAGTCGAACGGCCCGGGGTCGGGCGCGAGATCGACGAACCGCGCACCGAGATCCTCGAGGGGGCGGGAGCCGTTCCGCCGGTGCAGCGCCTGACCGAGCACGCCGGGCGTGACCGGGTCGGGGCGCACCACGAGCAGGTCGAGGGGTGAGACGCCGAGTCCGATCACGACCCCGTCGCTCGGGAAGGCCGTTGCCGCGGGGCCGCTCCCCGGTGGCGTGACCGCGAGGGACGCACGCGCGAGCGCGGTGCGCCGCGTCACGTCGTCGGTGGTCGCGCGGTCCCGGGCCGGCGTGGAGGTGTCGTGCACCGGCAGGATCCGCCAGCGGGTTCCCGTGGGGCCCGCCTCGTCGTCGATCGTGAAGCCGTTCTCGCGGCCCAGCCGAGCGCGCAGGGCCTCGGGGAGGCGGATCCCGATCGCGATCTCGCAGCGGCGCAGCTCCGCCTCGTAAGCGCCACCGACGTCGCCGTCGGCGGGCGTGGCGCCCGCGGTGCGGGTGGGCTCGACGTCGCCTGCGGACCCGGACGAGGTCGACGGCGCGGACGACGGACCGTCGTGGACTGCCATGGAGCGAGCTTAGGCAGGCGCACGGTCGTCGAACAGGGGGCCCGGCCCTCGGCTCGCACCGCGCCGGTTCCCGATCGGGCGCCTCGTCCCGCTCGGCAGGACGGGCAACGGCCGGGCCGTGCCGCGAGTGGCCCGGGGAATCCGGACCGTCCACAGGCGGCGGGAGGTGGTCGGCGTTCCCGCCGAGCCGGTTCGTAGCGTCACCGCATGATCCCGAATCGAGCCGACGCAGACATCGTCCCCTACGTTCCACGGCGACCGGGGGAGCGCGTCGTCCACCTCGCATTGCCCGAGCGTGAACCGGGGACGCGCGTGCGCGGCGAGCGACCGGTGCGTCCGCTCACTCGTGCACTCGCGTCCGCGTTCGGCCCGCTCGCGCCCTACGTCGCCGACGGTGACGTGACCGATCTGTTCGTCAACGGGCCCGACGCGCTGCTCGTCGATCGCGGGGCCGGGCCCGTCCGTGCGCGCCACTGGCGGGTCGCCGACGAGGCCGCATTGCGTGCGCTCGCCGTGTCGATCGTCGCGGCGGGCGGGCGGCACGTCGACGAGAGCTCGCCGTGCGTGGACGTGCGACTCGGCGCAGGATTTCGGGTGCACGTCGTCCTGCCGCCGGTCTCGACGTCGGGCACGCTCGTGTCGGTTCGGCTCCCGCGCGCCGAGTCGCTCGACCTGCGGGCGCTCGCGGCGCGCGGCATGTTCCCGCCCGGCATCGAGGCACGCCTGCGCGACGCGGTGGACCGCCGCGAGAACGTGCTCGTCACGGGCGCGGCCGGCGCCGGGAAGACCGCGCTGCTCGGCGCGCTCATGGAGGCGGCCGCGCCGAGCGAACGCATCGTCACGATCGAGGACGTCGCCGAGTTGCGGCCACGACACCCCCACGTCGTCGCACTCGAGGCGCGACAGGCGAACATCGAGGGTGCCGGTGCCGTGGCGCTCGAGCGACTCGTCCGCGAGGCCCTCCGGATGCGTCCGGACCGACTCGTGCTCGGCGAGTGCCGCGGGGCCGAGGTCCGCGAACTGCTCTCGGCACTCAACACGGGCCACGACGGCGGCGCGGGGACCCTGCACGCGAACTCGCTCGCCGACGTCCCCGCCAGGCTCGAGGCACTCGGGGCGCTCGCGGGTCTCGAGCCGCCCGCGCTCGCTCGACAGGCGGCGGCCGCGATCGACCTGGTCGTCCACGTCGAGCGCGTGGCGACGCGGCGTCGCGTTGCGGCGATCGGACGGTTCTCGGTCGGCGGCGACGGCCGACTCGTCGTCCGCGAGGTGGACGCGGTGCCCGGGAAGACGCTCGTCGGCGACGGACAGGGCACGAAGGGACGGGACACGAAGGAACGGGGCACGAAGAAGGGGAACGGCGTACCTGGGGCGGACGGCCTGCGGAGCCCCGCCGCCCCGCAGGAGGCGGGGCAGGTCGAGTCGGGACCGGCGTCGACGCCAGGAACGGGCACGTGCCACGGAGCGCAGCGGGAGTCGCCCGCGGGCGCACGCGACGAGCGCGGCCGACGAGCGGCCGGCGGATGACGAACTCGACATCGCAGGCCGAACGCGTGGCCGTGACCGTCGACCGGCTCGCGACCCTCCTCACCGCCGGCTCGCCGCCCGCCCTCGCGTGGGCGGTCGTCGCGAGCTACGCCGCGCGTGATTCGCGAGAGCGTCCTCGCCCCCGGCTCCTCGCCCGACTCCGCGGAACGCCCGCGGGCGACGACGTGCAGGAGGTCGGTGGCTCGCGCGGGGGCCGGTGGCGTGTGCCGGAGGCGAACCGGTCACGTCGACCGACCGGACCGAGCCGGGTCGAGACGGCCGTCGCCCGTGCGCTGCGCGACGGGCGCGGGGTCGCCGAGGTCCTTCGGGACGAGCAGTGCGAGACCTGGCGGACGCTCGGCTGCGCGTGGGAGCTCGCCGAACGCGGCGGTGGGCCGCTCGCCGCGAGCCTGACCGCACTCGCGTCCGGCTTCCGCGACGACGCGGCGGCCCGCCGCGACATCGAGACCGCGCTCGCGGCACCGCGCGCCACGGCGGGCCTCGTCATGGCGCTCCCGCTCGTCGGGCTGCTGCTGTGCGCCGCGATCGGTCCCGACGGCCTGCTGTTGCTCGTCACGACACCCCTCGGAGGGGCACTGCTCGGCGCTGCCGTCGCCCTGCTCCTCCTCGCCCGCGTGTGGAATCGGGCCCTCATCGCCCGGGCGACACCCGGTGCGGAACGGCCCGGCCTCGCGCTCGACCTCGTCGCGCTCGTCCTGCGCGGCGGCGGTGCGCCCGAGGACGCCCGTTCGCGCGTCGCGCGGGCCCTTGAGCGGTTCCGTCTCGTGTCGGACCTCGAGGCCTGTGACGACGTGCTCGGGCTCGCGGCCGCGGCCGGGGTGCCGGCCGCGCGGCTCCTCCGGGGTGAGGCGGCATTGGCCCGTCGCCGCGCGCGCGCCGAAGCGGAACGACGTGCGGCGACGCTGTCGGTGCTGCTCGTGCTCCCGCTCGGCGTGTGTGTGCTGCCCGCGTTCGTCGCCGTCGGCGTCGTGCCGCTCATCGCCTCGATCATCGGCGGGACGGTGTTCGTTCCGTGATGCCACCGGTCACTCGCCCGTGACGGCGCCACCCCGCCCCGATCGCTGCCCGATCCCGGCCCCGTTCACGGCCCCTGAACCCGCCCCGTGAATCCGATCCCTGAACCCGCGGCACCGAGCGGTGCCGGTCCGTGCCGGACCACGAGGATGCGACGCCCGTCGCGACCGAGACCGAGGAGGAACACCCATGAATCAGCCGCTCATCGAGACGAGTGGATCGGCGCCCGCACGAGTCGAGGACGCTGCCGCGTCGAGTGCGGCGCGTGCGGAACCACACCGTCGGGACGACATCACCGTCCCGGCGACCGGGCACCCGATGCGCCGGCGTGCCCGGCCTCATCACCCACCGGCATCCGACGAGCCCCGAGCGCGCCCGGATGCATTCGGGACGGGGCTGCGGAACAGATCCCGGTTCGTCGGCCGAATCGCTCGCCACGCGCGCTCCGCGCTCCGTCCGCTCCACGACGAGGGCGGCGCGGCCACGGCGGAGTACGCCATCGCGACGATGGCGGCGGTCGCGTTCGCGGGGCTCCTCGTCGCGATCATGCGCAGCGACGAGGTGCGGGAACTGCTCACGGACCTCGTCCGCCGTGCGCTCACGATCGACGTCTGAGGTGTCCTCCGAGCGCCGAGGGGACGGTCGCGCCCGGCGTGGGCTCGGGCGTGTGCGCCGCGTCGCGAGCCGCGTGCGGTGGCGGTGGCGGTGGTGCGGGCCGACGATCGGGGAGCGCGGGTCGGTGACCGCGGAGGTCGCGATCGCGATGCCCGCCGTCGCGCTCGTGCTCGCACTGTGTCTCGGGGGTGTGCACGCCGTCGGGCAACAGGTTCGACTGCAGGACGCCGCCTCCGTCGCGGCTCGCGCACTCGGCCGAGGCGAGGCGGAGTCGTCCGCCCGCGCGCTCGTTGCCGCGACCGTGCCCGGTGCGACGCTCGAAACCGATCGATCCGTGGAGCTCGTGTGCGCGACGGCATCGGCGAACGTGCGTCTCGTCGGTGCGCCGACGCCGATCGAGATCGGGGCGAGGGCGTGCGCGCCCACGGCGGGTCGATGAGGGGTGTCGGATGCGCGCGACCGGTGGGCTGCCGCGCCGAGGGGGCGGGCGGACGCGATCCCGTGGCGCGACGAGACCCCGCGACCCGGCTCGGAGTCGCCGCTCGTGCCCGGCGCGTCGTGCACGACGAGCGCGGGGCCGGAGCCGTGCTCGTCGTCGGCGTATGCGGGGCGCTCGTGGTGCTCACGCTCGTGCTCGTCCCGCTCCTGGGCGGGTTCGCCGCGCAGGCCCGCGCCCGCTCCGCGGCGGACGCCGGTGCGCTCGCGGCGGCCGACGCGTTGAGCGGACGCGTCTCGGGCGACCCGTGCGAGCGTGCCGCGGAGGTGATCGTGACGGCGGGCGCCACGATGCGCTCGTGCACCCTCGACGGCGCGACGGCGAGGGTCGAGACCTCCGTCGACCTCGGTTGGGCCGTCGTCGTGGCCCACGCGCGAGCCGGCCCCGCGCTCGGCACCCGTCGGCGCGCCGAGCCCGCTCGCCGTCGACACCGTTCGTCGACCACCTCCCGCTCCGGCGCGTCGCCCGCGGGTGCCCCGATCATGGGGCCGCGCGAGTCCGGCGGCACTGTGCGATCACCACCTTGCACGAGGGGCGCGCATCCTTATAATGGCGCGGACGGTCAGCCGCCGACCCAGGCGGCGCGCTCCACCGGCCGTGCGACACCGTCGCGCGGACCACTCAACTCTCCAGCTCGCGAGGAAACGCATCCGTGTCAGGCACCAACAAACTGGTCATCGTCGAGTCGCCCACCAAGGTCAAGAGCATCTCGCAGTACCTCGGTGACGACTACACCGTCATGGCCTCGGTCGGGCACATTCGCGACCTCATCGAGCCCAAGAACCTCCCGGCGGACCTGAAGAAGGGCTCGCTCGGCAAGTTCTCGGTCGACGTCGAGGGCGGCTTCATCCCCTACTACGTCGTCGCCGACGCGAAGAAGAAGACGGTCACGGAACTCAAGCGCGCGCTCAAGAACGCGGACGAACTCATCCTCGCTACGGATGAGGACCGCGAGGGCGAGGCCATCGCGTGGCACCTCCTCGAAGAGCTCAAGCCCAAGGTGCCCGTGAAGCGCATGGTCTTCCACGAGATCACGGAGGAGGCGATCCAGGCCGCGAAGGACGCGACCCGCGACATCGACTCCAATCTCGTCGACGCGCAGGAGACCCGCCGCATCCTCGACCGCCTCTACGGCTACGAGGTCTCGCCCGTCCTGTGGCGCAAGGTCGGCCCCAAGCTCAGCGCCGGACGCGTCCAGTCGGCCGCGACGCGACTCGTCGTGGATCGCGAGCGCGAACGCATGGCGTTCGTCACCGCGACCTACTGGGGCATCGACCTCACGAGCGCACCGGCCGACGCCGAGGGCGACGAGGGCGCGTTCACCTCGCGCCTCACGCGCGTCGACGGCCGCCGCATCGCGACCGGCCGCGACTTCGACGACCGCGGGCAGCTCAAGAACGACGTCGCCGTGCTCGGCGAGCACGCCGCGACCTCCATCGCGGAGCACCTGCGCTCCGGCGAGGTGCCGATCGAGGTGTCGGGCGTCGAGTCGAAGCCGTACACGCGCCGCCCCGCCGCCCCGTTCACGACGTCGACGCTGCAGCAGGAGGCCGCTCGCAAGCTCCGCTTCACGGCACGCCAGACGATGTCGGTCGCGCAGTCGCTCTACGAGAACGGCTACATCACCTATATGCGTACCGACTCGACCGCGCTGTCGCAGCAGGCGCTGACGGCGGCGCGCTCGCAGGCCGCCAAGCTGTACGGCGCCGAGACGGTGCCGGACAAGCCGCGCACCTACGGCGCCAAGTCGAAGAATGCGCAGGAGGCGCACGAGGCCGTCCGTCCCGCGGGCTCGACGTTCCAGCTCCCGAGCGAGCTCCGCTCGAAGCTCAGCCCGAACGACTTCAAGCTCTACGACCTCATCTGGAAGCGCACGATCGCGTCGCAGATGGCCGACGCGAAGGGGCAGACCGCGACCGTCACGATCGCCGCCGGCCCCGTCGACGCGGTCGACGCGGCGGGCGAGATCACCCCGGTGACGACCGAGTTCCAGGCCTCGGGTACCGTCATCACGTTCCGCGGGTTCCTCTCGGCGTACGAGGAGGGCACCGACGAGACGCGCGGCGGCGACCGCGACGACGCGCAGGCGAAACTCCCGCCGCTCGCCGCGGGCCAGCGGCTCGCGCCGCGTGGCACCGAGGCGAAGAGCCACGAGACGAGCCCCCCGCCGCGCTACACCGAGGCGAGCCTCGTGAAGACGCTCGACGAGCTCGGCATCGGCCGCCCGTCGACCTACGCCTCGATCATCGCGACGATCATGGACCGCGGCTACGTCGCCACCCGCGGCTCGGCGCTCGTCCCCAGCTGGACGGCCTTCAGCGTCGTGCGACTGCTCGAGGCGCACTTCGGGGATCTCGTCGAGTACGACTTCACCGCCCAGATGGAGGGCGACCTCGACCGCATCGCCTCGGGCGAGGAGGACCGCGAGCACTGGCTGCGCGGCTTCTACTTCGGCACCGACGACCACGTCGGCCTGCGCGGCGTCATCGACAACCTCGGCGACATCGACGCGCGGGCGATCAACTCGACCCGCGTCGCCGACGACGCCGTGCTGCGGATCGGCCGCTACGGCCCGTACCTCGAGCTCGAGGCGGCCGAGGGGGAGACGCCGCGCCGCGTCAACGTCCCCGAGGACCTCGCACCCGACGAACTCACCGGCGAGAAGGTGCGCGAGCTCATCGAGGCACCCGTCCAGACCGATCGCGAGCTCGGGGTCGACCCCGAGACGGGCAAGCGCATCCTGCTCAAGGACGGGCGATTCGGCCCGTACGTGACCGAGGCCGACCCGGAGCCCGAGGCCCCCGCCGACGGAGCCGCGGCCGACGGAGCGGCGGCCGAGGAGAAGAAGCCCGCGCGCGCCAAGAAGACGGCGGCGCCGAAGCCGCGCACCGCCTCGCTGTTCAAGTCGATGATCCCCGAGCAGGTCACGTTCGAACAGGCGCTGCAATTGCTCTCGCTGCCTCGCGTCGTCGGTCAGGACCCCGAGTCCGGTGACGACATCACGGCCCAGAACGGACGCTACGGCCCCTACCTCCGCAAGGGCACGGACTCCCGCACGCTCCCGAGCGAGGACGCGATCTTCTCGATCGACCTCCCCGCTGCACTCGAGATCTTCGCCCAGCCCAAGTACGCGAACCGCCAGTCCAAGACGAACATCAAGGAGTTCGACGCCGACCCGGTCTCGGGCAAGGCCGTCCGGATCAAGGACGGCCGGTTCGGGCCGTACGTGACCGACGGCGAGACGAACGTGACGGTACCGCGCGGCGAGAACCCGGAGGACATCGACTTCGCGCGGGCGGTCCAGATGCTCGCCGACAAGCGCGCCAAGGGGCCGACGACGCGGAAGACCGCGGCCAAGAAGGCCCCCGCGAAGAAGGCCCCCGCGAAGAAAGCTACCGCGAAGAAGGCCCCGGCAAAGAAGACCACGGCGAGCAAGGCGACGTCGGGCACGACCGCCGCTCGCTCATCCACCCGGGCCGCATCGGCGTCGAGCACGACGGCCAGGAGCACGACGGCGAAGAGCACCACCGCCAAGTCGACCACGAGCCGGTCACGGGCGGCGGCGAAGCCGGCATCGGACGCTCCCGACGCGACGCCGACCGACGGATGACGGGTCTCTTCGTCACGCTCGAGGGCGGTGACGGTGCGGGCAAGTCGACGCAGGCGGAACTGCTCGAGCAGTGGCTGCACGAGCGGGGACGTTCGACGCTGCGCACGCGCGAACCCGGCGGCACCCCGCTCGGGGCGAGTATCCGTGAGCTCGTCCTCCACGGCCGCGGCCACATCGATGCCCGCGCCGAGGCGCTGCTCTACGCCGCCGACCGCGCGCAGCACATCGCGACGGTCGTGAGGCCCGCGCTGCACGCCGGGACGGTCGTGCTGCAGGACCGCTACGTCGACTCCTCGATCGCCTACCAGGGGGCCGGGCGCGAGCTCGGCGGCGACGAGATCCGCGAGCTGTCACGCTGGGCGACACGCGATCTCGTCCCCGACCTCACGGTGCTGCTCGATCTCGACGTCGCCGAGGGGCGCCGCCGACTCGACGCCGCCCGTGGCCGATTCGACCGCCTCGAGGCGGAGGCCGCGGCCTTCCACGAGCGTGTTCGGCGGACGTACCTCGAGCTCGCGGCGTCCGAGCCCGACCGGTTCCTCGTCGTCGACGCGACGCTCGAGCGGGACGCGATCGCCGAGCTGATCCGTGCCCGCGTCGACGTCGCGCTCGCGTCGCGTGCCGATGCCGAACGCGATGACGCGGCCGCCCTCGCCCCGCCGGAGGGCGAGCGGTGAGCGTCTGGGACGAGCTCGGCGGGCAGCCGCACGCCATCGAGATCTTCCGACGTGCCGCCGAGGCGTCCCGGATTCCTGCGGGGGACGAGGGGGCGAGCGCCATGACGAACTCGTGGCTCATCACCGGGCCCCCGGGATCGGGCCGCAGTACGACCGCCTACGCGTTCGCCGCCGCGCTGTTGTGCGAGCGGGGTGGCTGCGGGACGTGTGCGTCCTGCGTCCAGGTCCGTGCCCGCTCACACCCCGATCTGACGGCGGTCGTCACCGAGACCGTGCAGCTCGACATCGGGACGGCTCGCGAGCTCGTCGAGCGGGCGAGCCTGTCGCCCATGATCTCGCGCTATCGCGTGATCGTCGTCGAGGACGCGGACCGCATGGTCGCGCGCACCTCGAACACGCTCCTCAAGGCGATCGAGGAGCCGCCCGCGTCGACCGTCTGGCTGCTGTGCGCGCCGAGCGAGGCCGATCTGCTGCCCACGATCCGGTCTCGTGTGCGCACCGTCCAGCTGCGCGTTCCGTCGACCGACGACGTCGCCGACCTCCTCGTCCGCCGCGACGGTGTGGCACCCGAACCGGCACGGCGAGCGGCCCGCGAGGCGCAGGGGCACGTCGGTATGGCACGTCGGCTCGCGACGAGTCCCGAGGCGTGGGCGCGCCGCGACGCATCGCTCGATCACCTCCTCGGCCTGCGCACGACCGGCGAGGCCGTCCGGAAGGCGGCGCAACTCGTGGCGATCGCCGAGGAGGACGGGCAGGCGCAGGCGGCGGACCGCGACGAGGTCGAGCGTGCCGAGGCGTTCCGGTCGCTCGGGCTCGAACCGGGCCAGGCGGTTCCGCGGCAGATGCGCGGCATCATCCGCGATCTCGAGGAACACCAGAAGCGACGGGCCAAGCGGGGGCAGATCGACGGCATCGACCGGATCCTCACCGACATCCAATCGCTCCTGCGTGATCTCCTGCTCGTGCAACTCGAGGCGGGAGTGGCCCTCGTCAACGAGCGCCGGCGGGACGAGATCGAATCGGCCGCGCAGCGGAGTCCGCGTGAGGCGACGCTCGCTAGCCTGGACGGTGTCGCGACCGCGCGTGTGCGGCTCGCGGCGAACGTCCCACCGGTGCTCGCACTCGAGGCGTTCCTCATCCAGTTGACCACGAGGCACCAGGAGTCGACATGACCAGCACCACGCCGCGCGCGACGAGGCACCGGCGTGGGATCGCACTCACGCTCGCGGCCCTCGCCCCGATGCTCCTGAGTGGCTGCACGCTCATCACCGAGCTCCAGGCCGTCGGTCAGGGGACGAACGAGAGCTCGCAGGAGGTCATCGGCCCCGACGTTCCCGCGGCCTCGCGCCCGTACTACGAGCAGGAGCTCGACTGGTCGTCGTGCGGTGGCGGACTGGAGTGCGCGACCGCGACCGCGCCGATGGACTGGAGCGACCCCGCGAAGGGCGACATCGAACTCGCACTCGTCAAGATGCCCGCCACCGGGACCAGGCTGGGCTCGCTGTTCACGAACCCCGGCGGCCCGGGGGCGTCGGGTGTCGACTTCGTCGAGAGCGGCGGATCGACCTTCTTCGACAAGCCACTGCGTCAGCACTTCGACATCATCGGGTGGGACCCGCGCGGCGTCGGCCGCTCGAGCGACGTCGAGTGCCTCGACGACGCCGACATGGACGAGTGGCTCTACGGAGCGCCGGATGCGCAGGCCGACACGGGCGCGAGCGACGAGGAGGTCATCGCCGCGGCGACGGCCGAGGCACAGTGGTTCGCCGATCAGTGTGCCGCGAACACGGGCGATCTGCTCGGTTACGTGGACACGATGAGCACGGTGAACGATCTCGACATGCTGCGTGCGAACGTCGGTGACGCGAAGCTCAACTACTTCGGGTTCTCGTACGGCACCGACATCGGTGCGCACTACATCGACACGTATCCCGCGAACGTCGGGCGGGTCGCCCTCGACGGCGCGACCGACCCGACGCTTCCGATGTTCGACGTCATCCTGCAACAGCAGGCCGGCTTCGCGGATGCGGTGCGCGCATACCTCGCGGACTGCCTGACCGGCCCGGCGTGTCCGTTCACGGGCAGTGTCGACGACGCGCTCGGCCAACTCAACGACCAGCTCGTGAAGGCGGACGAGACCCGGCCGACGAACGTCGACGGCCGCGTGCTCACGAGCGGTGTCTACGGCACGGCGATCTCGAGCGCCATGTACGCCGATTGGTTGTGGCCACAACTGACGGAGGCGATCTCGATGTACACGACGCGGATGGATCCCTCGGGACTCTTCGCGTTCGCGGACAGCTACAACGATCGCGGTGCCGACGGGCACTACACGAGCAATTCGATGGAGGCGTTCACGGCGATCAACTGCCTCGACTATCCCGTCGAGACCGACCCCGCGAAGATCGTCGAGTTCAACGAGAAGCTCGCCGAGGTGACCGTTCTCGGGACGCCCGGGCCGAAGACGCTCGGCGACGTGCAGTGCGAGGTATGGCCGTACCGGTCGGCGAGCACGCTCGAGCCGGTCGTCGGTGCCGGTGCGGCGCCCGTGCTCGTGATCGGTACGACGGGTGATCCCGCCACGCCGATCCAATGGGCCGAAGCCGTGACCGAGCAACTCGAATCCGCCGTGCTCATCCGATTCGAGGGCGAGGGGCACACCGCGTACCGGCAGGGCGATGTGTGCGTGAACGATGCCGTCGACGACTACTTCGTCGACGGCACGGTGCCCGAGGGCGGCCTCGACTGCTGAGTCGGTGCTCGCGTGTGATCGTGGCGCGGCGCGCCGGGGCCACCGGATTTCGCTCCGGCCGCGCAGTGCGCTATATTCGAGTGTCGTTGCGCCTCGTGTGCAGCAGGCAGGCCGCCTTAGCTCAGTCGGCAGAGCGATTCACTCGTAATGAATAGGTCGTGGGTTCGATTCCCACAGGCGGCCCCACGAGAAGCCCCGGTCGGTTCCACGGAACCGGCCGGGGCTTCGTCGTGCGCCCGGTCGTGCGCCTCGGCCGTCGGCAGTGCACCTCGGCCGCCGACCGGACGCCTCAGTCGACGGGGGAGACGCGGACGAGATTGCCGTCGGGGTCGGCGATCACGAACGTCCGGCCGAAGACCTCGTCGTGCGGGGGTTCGAGGACCTCGACGCCCTTCGCGGCCCAGGCGGCGTGGATCGCGTCGACCTCGGCGGGGCCGCCGGTGACCATGAGTCCCACCTCGCTCGTTCGAGGGGTTCCCGGGACCGCCGCCTCGGGACGGCCGGACCACAGGGCGAACAGCATGCCCGGTGCCGCCTCGAACGCCACGTAGCGGGGGCTCGTGAAGACCGGCTCGATGCCGAGCAGCTCGCGGTAGAACGCGGTCGAGCGTTCCACGTCGCGCACGTAGACGAGGAACAGGTTGGGTGCGGTCATGGTGTCTCCTTCATCGGATCGGATCGGACATCCACGACTACACTCGAGAATCACGACAGAACCTGTCACCTTTTCGGAACGAGTTCGCATGAAGGCGTCGAGACTCCTCTCGCTGCTCCTCCTGCTCCAGACACGGCAGCGCGTGACCACCGCCGAACTCGCCGAGCGCCTCGAGGTCTCGAGACGCACGATCCTGCGCGACGTCGAGGCGCTCCAGGCATCCGGCGTCCCCGTCTACGCGGAGCGCGGGCGTCACGGCGGCGTCGTCCTCCTGCCCGGCGCGAGACTGAATGCCTCGCACCTCGATCCCCTCGAACTCGACGTCCTCGCGCTCACGGGCCTCGACGACCGCCAACGCGCGAGCCTCGGTCTGGCCGACATCACCACCCTGACCGAACGGAAGCTCGACGCGCGACGACGGAACGCGCCCGAGACCGGGGGCGTCGTCCCGCTGCGATCCGTCGTCGTGACCGACAACCGGCCGTGGACGGGGGAGGAGCCCGGTGGCACCGAGCCGGCGGCACTCGTCGACGCGCTCCGTGCCGGATCGCGACTGCGGATCGAGTACCGGCGGAGCGGGGAGCGGGCAACGCCGACGTCCGTCGTCGACCCCTACGGCATCGCGAGCAAGGCCGGGCGCTGGTATCTCGTCGCCGACCACGACGGCACTCCGCGGCTGTTCGCACTCACGAGGCTCGCCGCCTTCGCCGCGCTCCCGACGCCCGCCGCGCACCGCGACGGCGTCACGCTCGACGGCGTCTGGGCCGAGCTCCGCGACCGCGTCGAGCGACCGGGCACCGTCGCGTTCGAGGTCCGCCTGCGTCGCACCCGCCTCGACCTCGCCCGCCGCATCCTCGGGACGAGACTCGTCGACGTGCGCGACGACGACGACGAGTGGAGCCTCGCGACGGTCCGTGCGGATCACCCCGAGGCCGTGCGCCAGCTCCTGCAGTTCGGCGACCACATCGAGGTGCTCGCACCCGAATCCGCACGCCGACGCGTCGTCGACCTCGCGCACGACCTCGCCGCGCGCCACGCGGCATCGGGGGAGGGCACGGCGGGACGGGACCTCCCGCGGTCCGGGGCCGGGCCCGCGCGGACCGGGGCACCGGTGACGCGCTCGGCCGAGCCGAGCGCCTAGTCTTGCCGGGGCGGCCGATCCGCTCGGAACGGTCGTCTCGCCACCGGCAGACCACGAGCGACCACAGGGTCGCGACGCGCGGGGGTCCCGCGCGACCGTGCCCCATCCGGTGGGAGCGGGTCGCGACCCCCCGACGTCCTGGCGACCACGTGCGCCGGACCGCACCACGACACGAGAGGCAGGCATGACCGAACGAGCCGAGACCACACAGGGCCCGACGCCGCGGCTCCCGGAGGGTCCGGTCGACCTGCGGCTCGTCGCGGTCGACATGGACGGCACGCTCCTCGACCCGAACGGCGCGCCACCCCCGGGGCTGCCCGCACTGCTCGCCGAGCTCACCGAACGAGGAATCGTGTTCGCCCCCGCGAGCGGGCGTCAGTACGCGACGCTCGCCGAACTGTTCGGACCGCTCGGCGCGGGGCTCACGTTCATCGCCGAGAACGGCTCCTACGTCGTCCGCGACGGGCTCGAGGTGTCGTGCCTCACGCTGCCCCCGGAGCTCGTCGCCCGCGTCGTCGCGCGGATCCGCGAACTCGCGCGGGCCGGCGGCGACCTCGGCCTCGTCGTGTGCGGCAAGCGCTCGGCCTGGATCGAACGCGGCGACGCGCCGTTCCTCGAACAGGTGCGCACCTACTACGAGGCGCTCGCGATCGTCGACGACCTCGACGAGGTCGACGACGACGTGCTCAAGCTCGCGGTCTTCGACTTCGCCGGTGCCGAGCGGGGCGCCTACCCCGCACTCGCCGAGCTCCCCGGCACGCACCGCACGATCGTGTCGAGCCACAACTGGATCGACGTCATGCACCCAGACGCCGACAAGGGCGCCGCGCTCGCGGCGCTGCGCGGACAGCTCGGTGTCACGGTCGAGCAGACCGCCGTGTTCGGCGACTACCTCAACGATCTCGGGATGCTCGACGAGGCGGGGCTGTCGTTCGCGATGGCGAACGCCCACCCCGCGGTGATCGAGCGGGCGCGGTACGTCGCGCCGTCGAACGCCGAGGACGGCGTCGTCCGCACCGTTCGCCGATTGCTCGACTGAGGGCCGCTCCCGGCCGCTCCGGCGGCGAGCGACGCGGGCGCGCGGCCCTCACCCCTCCGTGAGGAGGCGCTCGCGCAGCAGGGCCGGAACGGCCGCGTCGAGTCCGCGGTCGAGCAGGTAGCATTCGGCCCCGCCCGCGTCGTGCAGCCGCCGAAGCACGGTGCGCATGGCCTCGGGTGGGCTCGCGACGACGAGCTGTCTGAGCCCCGGGGACAGCGGCACGCCGTGCGCGGTGGCGAGCGCACCGGCCCGCGCGAGCATGCCCGCAGCCATTCACCGCTGAGATTGTGCTCGGTCGCCGCGTAGTCGTCGACGATGCGCTCCTCGGGCACCCCGAGGAGCGCGAGCACGAGCGAGACGACGACGCCCGTACGATCCTTCCCCGCCGTGCAGTGGACGAGCACGGCTCCCGTCGGAGCGTCCGCGACGGCGGTCACGGCCTCGGCCAGGTGCGCGCCCTCGGCGGTGAGCATCGCCGCGTAGAGCCCGTCGAGGTCCGGACCCGATCCGCCCATGGAACGGAGCATCTCGGCGGGGTCGGCCGCGCGGAAGACCGGCACGTGCACGATCTCCGGACCGGCCGGCCCGAGACGCGTCGGCTGCCGCTCGATCTCGACGGCATCGCGGAGGTCCACGATCCGGTCGATCCCGAGCGCGGCGAAGGCGACGAGTCCGGAGTCGTCGAGTCCCGACAGGGCGTCCGAGCGGTACAGGCGTCCCGGGGCGACGACGCCGCCGCTCGCGGGCAGACCGCCGAGATCGCGCAGGTTGTGCGTCCCGGCGATCGCGATGGGAACCTCGTCCGCTGCTCGAGTCATGCCCTGTGACCACCCTCTCCACGGTTCCGGGTCGCGGGACGGGCGCTGCCCCGTGCCTCGGCGAGCGACCGGTCCGGCCTCATGCTACGGCGATTCGAGAAGGCGGGCGCCCGCCGAGTACGATGTGCCCGCACCCCGCGGACGGGCCGACGGGTGGACCGTGGGACCGGAGGACGCGTGAGTCGAGGACGAGTGGGCCCGCGCACCTTCACCGTCGTTGCGATCCTCTCGATCCTCCTCGCCGGTGTGTTCGGCATCGGCGCGGGCGGCGCGGCGGCAGCGGTTCTCGACGGCGCCGGCGCGACGGACGGCACGGCCGCCAAGCCGATCCGGCCCGTCCGAGCGGAACCGGCGGACGCAGCGGGCGCGCAGACCTTCCGTAGTTGCTCGATCGCGGCCGCCGCATCGCAGCCCGGTGCGCTCGACTTCCACGGACTCGTCGTGGACTCGGAGTCCGGTGAGGTGCTCTTCGATCGGCAGGCCGACGTCGCGAACCCGACCGCATCGACCATGAAGCTCCTCACGAGCGCGGCCGCGCTCACGACCCTGGGGCCGGACACGCGGCTCACGACCCGGATCGTGCAGGGCGCGGAACCGGGCGAGATCGTGGTCGTCCCCGGCGGCGACTTCACGCTCTCCTCGCTGCCCGCCGGCTCGCCCACCTACTACGACGGGGCGACCGCCCACGTCGCGGACCTCGCGGCGCAGGCGAAGCAGGCACTCGGCGGCGGGACGATCACCCGCGTCGTCGTCGACACGAGCCTCTACAGCGGCCCGGAGTGGCAGCCGTCCTGGAACGACGCCGACCGGACCGACGGCTACATCAGCTGGATCTCCCCCTTCACGATCGACGGTGACCGTGCGACACCGCAATCGCTCGTGTCGCCCCGGTCTCAGCAGCCGAGCGAGCGGGCGGCGAGCGCGCTCGCGACCGCGCTCGGCGTGCCCGTGTCGGCCGTCACGATCGGCGGGACGGCGCCGGAGGGCGCCGCGGTCCTCGCCGAGGTGCAGTCCCAGCCGGTCTCGGAGCTCATCCGCTATGCGCTCACCGACAGCGACAACACGACGGCCGAGAACCTCGCCCGCCTCGTCGCGATCGAGCGCGGGGCGGGTGGCGCGTTCGAGTCGATCCAGGCCGGGACGACGCAGGCGCTCGGCGAGCTCGGGCTCGACACGACCGGGCTCGTGCTCGCCGACGGCTCGGGGCTCAGCCGTGACAACCGCGTCCCGTCCTCGTTCATGGTCGCGCTCCTGGAGCTCGTCCGGGCCGACGTCGACGGCCTCGCGATCATGCTCCCGTATCTCCCCGCATCGGGCGAGACGGGGACGCTCGACGACCGATTCCTGCCGGGCACGACCGTCGTACCGCCCGGCGCGATCGATGCGAAGACGGGCTGGATCGAGGAGGTCTACGGCCTCGCGGGCTACATGACCCTCGAATCCGGACGCACGCTCACGTTCGCGTTCTACGTCGTCGGACCGGTGTCGCTCGCGAACCGCGACGTCCTCGATTCGATTGCCTCGCAGGCGTACGGCTGTGGCGAGGAGCTCGCCGACTGGTGACGCCGCGCATTGCCGTCCGGACACCGTGACCCCTCGCGGCCGGGCGTCACCCTCTGGCAGCATGGGGGCATGGCTACGGGTCTGTTGATCGTCGACGTGCAGAACGACTTCGTCGAGGGCGGCGCGCTCGGCGTGGACGGCGGCCTCGCCGTCGCCGACCGCATCACGAGGTTCCTCGACGAACACGCGGACGACTACGCGCTCGTCGCCGCATCACGCGACTGGCACGACGCCGAGGGCGACAACGGCGGGCACTTCGCGGCCGTGCCCGACTTCGTCGACACGTGGCCGGTGCACTGCATCGCCGGCACCACGGGTGCCGAGTACGCGCCGGGTCTCGACGTGTCCCGGGTCGCCGTGCACGTGCGGAAGGGGCAGGGCCGGCCCTCCTACTCGGCGTTCGAGGGCACGACCGATGACGGTCGGACGCTCACCGAGGTACTGCGTGCGGCGGGCATCACACGACTCGACGTCGTCGGCATCGCGACCGACCACTGCGTTCGCGCCTCGGCACTCGACGCCGCCCGCGACGGCTTCGAGGTGCGCGTCCTCGCGGGGCTCACGGCCGGCGTCGCGCCGGACACGACGGCGGCCGCACTCGCCGCGCTCGCTCGAGCGGGCGTCGAGGTCGACGGCGAGCCGATCCGGCCGAACTGAGCCGTTACCCGGAGAGGGACGGGAACGGTGAGCGCGCGCACGATCGGCGCGCGATCTCACCCGCCCGGAACGAGGAGTTGGTGCTTCGCGAGGTCGCGGTAGAGCGGCGTCGTCTCGACGAGGGCCTCGTGGCGGCCGCGACCGATGACGCGGCCTCGGTCGAGGACGACGATCTCGTCGCTGTCGACGACCGTCGAGAGGCGGTGGGCGATGACGACGAGCGAGCGGCCGTCCGAGACCCGATCGATGGCGTCGCGCATCGCACGCTCGTTCGCGCCGTCGAGCGAGGACGTCGACTCGTCGAGCAGCAGGATGGGAGGAGCCGCGAGCAGCGTTCTGGCGATCGCGAGCCGTTGGCGCTCGCCGCCCGAGAGGCGGACACCGCCTTCGCCGATCTGCGCGTCGAGGCCCTCTCGGGTGCGATCGAGGACGCCACCGAGGTTGACCTCGCGCAGCACGGCGGCACACTCGTCGTCGTCCGCGTCGTTCCTGCCGAGCTGCAGGTTGTCGCGCAGCGTCCCCGCGAGGACGGGCGCGTCCTGCTGGACGTAGCCGATCTGCCGACGCAGCTCGTCGCGCTCGATGGAACGCACGTCGACACCCCCGAGACGGATCGCGCCCGACGTGACGTCGTAGAACCGTTCGATGAGCGCGAGCGAGGTCGACTTGCCTGCCCCGGACGGGCCGACGAGCGCGATCCGCGAACCTCGCGGTACCTCGAACTCGACGCCGTCGAGGACGAGCGGCGACGGGTCGTCCGTCCGTGCGGCGTCGAGTTCGTACAGGGCGTCGACCTCACCGCGGCGGCCGCGCCCCGACGCGCGCTGCGCGCGGTCGAGGCGCGCCACGGCGCGCTCGTGCGCGACCCGGGCACGGACGACGTGGTTCGGGTAGCGGAACGACACGTCGTCGAACGCGAGCGCGGGCGCATCGGGCTCGTCCTCGACGTTCGCGGGCCCTCGGAGGCGCACGAGCGGCGCCTCCTCGCGATCGTGTGCGTCCTCCGCCGGGAGATCGATGATCTCCTGGATGCGGCCGAGCGCGCCGAGCGCCGTGTTGACGGCCGTCACGGCACCGAAGAAGAGCGCGAGCGGCATGACGAGCATGAACAGGAACATGACGAACGCGACGAGCCCCGCGATGTCGAGCAGCCCGGCCGCCACGCGCATACCGCCGACACCGAGCACCGCGATGAGTGCCGCCTGGAGCGCGAATCCGGACACGGGCACGACGAGGGCCGACACGCGGGCGACGTCGACCCCGCGGCGGTACGCGCCGACCGCCTCGGCATCGACGAGCGCCTCTTCACGTTCCGTGGAACCGGTCGCCCGGACGGTGCGCACGGCCGTCACGGCCCGCTCCACGGCGGACGTCAGATCCCCGACCCGCTCCTGGGCCGCGGCGCTCGCCCGGCGGATTCGCGGACCGAGCAGCGCGACGGCGACGCCCGCGAACACGACGACGCTCATCGTCACGGCGAACAGCACGGGATCGATGATGATCATCGCGACGACCGCGCCGACGAACGTGAGCGTGCCCCCGACCGCCTCGATGAGGCCCTGCGTGAGCACGGCGCGCAACAGCGTCGTATCGCTCCCGACCCGCGAGACGAGGTCCCCCGTCCGCCGCGCGTCGAACTCGGCGACGGGGAGACGGAGGAGCTTCGCGATCAGCAGGCGGCGCGTGTTGAGCACGATCGACTCGCCCGTGAGCTGCAACAGGAAGTGCTGGTACCCCTGGAGCACGGCCCCGACGACGACGACCGCGACGAGCGACCAGAGCAGCCACGAGAGCGCCTCGCCGGACTGCACGCGGGTGATGAGCACGCTCACGATGGCGGGCTGCGCGAGCGAGAATGCCGCGGCCACGATCGAGACCACGATGATGCCGATCATGCGCGGCACGTCTGCGAACAGGTGCGGCAGCAATTGGGCGAAGGTCGCGCGCGGCTCCGCGTCGGGTCGCTCGCGCGACGCCGCGCGCTTGCGGTTGGAGGTTGGCATCCGATCGCTTCCGGTAGGGTGGGCGTCGGTCACGGCACGGCGGGGTGCGGCCGACCGACGCCCACCAGGGTAGCGCGCGTCGGGGCGGCTCCCGGAATCGGGAGCGGTTCCCAGAGGGTTCCAGAACAACGTTTTGTTAGGATGTGTGAGTGGTCCGGCCGAAGACGTACACCGAGGAACTCCGCAACGCCCTCATCGACGGGGCGGCGGAGATCGTCGCGGCGCGCGGACTCGACGGTCTGAGCCTCCGCACGCTCGCCGCCGAGCACGGGACGTCGACCAACGCGATCTACGCGATGTTCGGGGGCAAGACCGAACTCATCCGCACGGTCGTCCAGAAGGCCGCGCAGAGCTTCGGTCGCACACAGGCGGCTGCGTTGAAGGGCGACGACGTCGTGGTCGACCTCTTCGAGCTCGGCCTCGCGTACCGACGGTGGGCGATCGAGAATCGTGCCCTCTACACGGTCATGTTCGGCAGCATCGACTACGAGAACGTCGCCGACGAGCATCGCGATGGGGTCTCGAGCGAGACGCCGGACGGCAGCCAGGGTCCGCTCATCGAGCTGCTCACACGGGCGAGCGAGGAAGGGCTGCTCCTCCCCGTCCCGGTGCCCGTCATCGTCGCGTCGGTCTGGGGGAACGTGCACGGTCTCGTGAGCCTCGAGATCGCGCCGTGGTCGGGTCTGCCGGAATTGGCGGAGGCCCGTGAGGAGATCTACCGGCTGCACCAGGGCGCGATCCTGCGCGGGTGGGTGCGGCCGGACATCGATCTGTCCGAGTACATGAGCAACATTCGGACGACGACCTCCGCTCCCGCGTCCTGAGCGCGGAGCGGACATTCCGGGGGGAATGACGAGGGGCGGTGCCATCGGCACCGCCCCTCGTGGCATGCAGCGGACGCATCCGCGCCCGGTCAGGACACGTTCGTGACGTACGTGTCGTCCCGGGTCTCGCGCGTGAACAGGAGCGCGACGAACGTCAGCACGGCCGAGCCAGCGAGGTAGAGCCCCACGTAGATCGGGCTGCCGTCGGCCATCGCCCACAGGGCGATGAAGATGCTCGGTGCGATCGCGGCGCCGAGCACACTCGACAGGTTGTAGGCGATCGCCGACCCCGTGTAGCGCACGTTCGCGGGGAACAGCTCCGGCAGGATGACGGCCATCGGGCCGAAGGTGAGGCCCATGAGCGACATGCCGAGGATGAGCATCGACTGCACGCCGATGAACCCGGCACCGAGCAGCGGCGTCATGACGAAGCCGAACACGAGGATCGCGCCCGTCGTCCACAGGAGCATCTTGCGTCGTCCGAAGCGTTCCGCGAGCGGACCGGAGACGAGCGTGAAGATGCCGAAGAACACGACCGCGACGATGAGCATGATGAGGAACTCCTCGCGGTGGTAGCCGAGCCCCGGCACGTACGCCGCTGGGTCGTCACCGAGCTTCCCCGCAGCGGCCGCCTGCTCCGTCGTCTGCTTCGTCCCGAACGTGAGCGTGAAGGCCGTCATGAGGTAGAACAGCACGTACGTCGCGAGCATGATGAAGGTGCCGAGGATGATCTCGAGCCAGTTCGTCTTGAACACCTGGACGAGGGGGACGGTGACGACCTTCTTCTCGTCCATCACCTTCTGGAACGCGGGCGTCTCGAGCAGGCTGAACCGCACCCACAGGCCGAGGATCACGAGCACGGCCGAGATGAGGAACGGGATCCGCCAGCCCCACGCCATGAACGTCTCGTCCGACATCGTCGCCGAGAGCACGACGAACAGGGTGTTACCGAGGATGAAGCCGATGGGGGCACCGAGCTGCGGGAACGTGCCGTAGATCGCGCGCTTGTTCGCGGGCGCGTTCTCCGTCGCGAGGAGCGCGGCGCCCGACCACTCGCCGCCGAGGCCGAGGCCCTGGCAGAAGCGCATGACGACGAGCAGGAACGGTGCCCAGAACTCCCACCCCGGTGTCGTCGCGGTCGGGAGGAGGCCCACGAGGAACGTCGCGATACCCATCGTGAGGAGCGTCGCGACGAGCGTTCCCTTGCGGCCGATGCGGTCACCGAAGTGGCCGAACAGGACCGAGCCCACGGGGCGCGCGATGAACGCGACGCCGAAGACCGCGAACGAGGCGAGCAGCGCGGTCGTCGGGTCGTCCGAGGGGAAGAAGAGGTGCGGGAACACGAGGCTCGCGGCGGTCGCGTAGATGTAGAAGTCGTAGAACTCGATCGAGGTGCCCGCGAGGCTCGCGGTGATGACGCGCCAGCGCGCGTTCGGGTTCTCGAAGTGCTCGACCGGCGCGTTCGCGCCGGTCTTCGGTGGGGTGGACGTCACTGTGGCTCCATGATCACGGGTGGACGCGCGCGGGACTCTGCGGTTGGCGGGCGTCGACGACGCCGGAGGATCCGGTGCGCGGACCGTCGCGGAGCGACGGTGGCGAGGCGGTGCGAGCGCCGGGTGGGCGGGACCGCGGCCGACGGACAGAGGATCGTTCCGATCGGCACAGAAAGCGTACACCCGCGACGCGCCGCGCGGGAGGGGCGGTCACGATCGGCGCGAGCGCGATCAGTCGGACGACGGGGCGCGGTCGCCCGCATCGTCCGCGCGAGGCGACGGGACGTGCAGGAGGTGCCCCATGCGGGCGGCCTTCGTGTCGAGGTAGGCGGCGTTCTCGGCCGTCCGGCCGACCTCGAGCGGCACGCGCTCCGTGACGTCGATGCCGTGCGCGATGAGTGCCTGCTGCTTCGCGGGGTTGTTCGTCAGGAGCCGGACGCTGTGCACGCCGAGCTCGTCGAGCATCGCCGCCGCGGCCGTGTAGTCGCGCGCGTCGGCGGGCAGTCCGAGCGCCGTGTTGGCGTCGACCGTGTCGAGCCCCTCCTCCTGCAGCGCGTACGCGCGCAGCTTGTTGAGGAGCCCGATCCCGCGCCCCTCGTGTCCGCGCAGGTACAGCACGATGCCGTTCTCGCGCACGATCGTGTCGAGCGCCGCGTCGAGCTGTGGCCCGCACTCGCACTTGAGCGAGCCGAACGTCTCGCCCGTGAGGCACTCCGAGTGGACGCGCACGAGCGTGCCGTCGGCGGGCTTGCCGGAGATGATCGCGAGGTGCAGATCACCCGTCACGAGGTCGGTGTAGGCGCGGAACCGGAGGGATCCGTGGACGGTCGGGATCGTCGTCTCGACCTCGAATCGGATCCGATCGTTCATGCGTGCGTTCCTCGGGGGTTCGTGGGGCCGCGGTCAGTGCGTCGCGGCGGGTGGGCGGTGCAGGTCGCGCAGTCGGGAGCCGATACCCCATGCGAGGACGCGCCAGATCGCCTCGACCACGATACCGATCGACATCTTCGACGCACCCTCCGCTCGCTCGACGAACGTAATGGGCACCTCGACGATGCGGTGGCCGAGTCGCTCGACGAGCCACGCGGTCTCGATCTGGAAGCAGTAGCCGTTCGAGCGGATCGCGTCGAGGTCGACCGATTCGAGCAGCGCGACGCGATAGCCGCGGTAGCCGGCGGTGATGTCGCGGAGCCGGCTGCGCAGCAGGGTGCGCGCGTAGATCGAGGCGCCGCGGCTCAGGATCCGACGCCTGAGCGGCCAGTTCTCGGTGCGACCGCCCGGCATCCAGCGCGTCCCGATGACGAGCGCGGCGCCACCCTCGAGGGCATCGAGCATTTCGGGCAGCCGCTCGGGCGGGTGCGACCCGTCGGCGTCGAACTCGAACGCCCAGTCGTAGCCACCCGTGATCGCGTCGCGGAATCCCGCGACGTACGCCGATCCCAGCCCGAGCTTCCCCTCGCGATGGAGCACCCGCACGCGGGGATCGCTCGACGCGATGCGGTCCGCGATCGCTCCGGTCCCGTCGGGTGATCCGTCGTCGACGACGAGCACGTCGACGCGACGGTCGGCGTCGAGGACGCGGTGCACGATCGACTCGACGTTCTCGCGCTCGTTGTACGTCGGCACGATGACGAGGGCTCGGGACATCGGATCATCCTACTTCCGGGGTCGGGGCGCACGGGTGTACGGGGGCGCGGTCCGCGTCGCGCGACAGGTCGAGCGTGGCGAACCGGGCGGGTTTGCCCCGGTGGTGCAGCACGGACGTGGACGGGCCGCTGCGCTCGAACTCGAAACCGAGGCGCTCGGCGAGCGCGATCGACGCCACGTTGTCCGTCAGGCACTCCCAGTCGAGCACCCGGTAACCGAGCCGGCCGGCCCGATCGAGGAGGAGCCGGACGGCCGCGGTCGTGAGACCGCGCCCACGCGCGGCCGGTGCGGTGGCGACGCTCAACGAACCACGGGGTGCCGGACCGTGGAGCGCGACGGTGCCGAGCAGTGGCCCGCCGGTTCGGCTGCGGACGGCGAACGTGACGCCCCCGTCACCGGCCCGCGCGCGCTCGACGGACCGCTCGGCATCGGCACGGCTCGCCGGCTGGGCGACGTTCAGGAACCGGACCGCGTCCGGGTCGCGCCAGAGCGCCGTCAGCGCGTCCACGTCGCGGTCCCCGAGCGCGTCGAGCACGACACCCTCGCTCCCGTCGACGAGCGTCCGCGCGCCCGGGGCCCCGCCCGCGGTCATCGAGCGGGACAGGGGAAACCGACGCGCTCGTACACCGCCGTGATCGTCGGCTCGGCCCGCTCCCGCGCCCGGTCGGCGCCGCGCGCGAGCAGGCGATCGAGCTCGGCCGGGTCGCCGAGCAGTTCGTTCGTGCGCTCGCGGATGGGCGTGAACACCTCGGTCACGACCTCCGCGAGGCCCTTCTTGAGCTCGCCGTAGCCGCGTCCCGCGTACTCCGCCTCGAGGTCGGCGATCGGCCGGTTCGCGAGGACCGAGTAGATCGTGAGGAGGTTCGAGACACCGGGCTTCGCGGCCCGGTCGAAGCGGATCTCACCGTCGGCGTCGGTCACGGCGCGCATGATCTTCTTCGCGGTCACCTTCGGATCGTCGAGCACCCTGAGCAGGCCGGCATCGGACTCGGCCGACTTCGACATCTTCGCACCGGGGTTCTGCAGGTCGTAGACCTTCGCCGACTCGGCCACGATGTGCGCCTCGGGCACGACGAACGTCTCACCGAACCGGGAGTTGAACCGCTCGGCGAGCGTCCGGGCGAGCTCGATGTGCTGCCGCTGGTCCTCGCCGACGGGAACGACCTGTGTGCGGTAGAGCAGGATGTCGGCGGCCATGAGGATCGGGTAGGTGAACAGGCCGACGTTCGTCGCCTCGGTGCCGTGGCGCTGCGACTTGTCCTTGAACTGCGTCATGCGCGCCGCCTCGCCGTAGCCCGTGATGGAGCCGAGGACCCAGTTGAGCTCCGCGTGAGCGGCGACGTCGGACTGCACGAACAGCGCCGAGCGCTCGACGTCGATGCCCGCCGCGAGGAACTGGGCCGCCGTCGTGCGCGTGCGCGTGAGGAGCTCCGCGGGGTCGTAGGGCACCGTGATCGCGTGCTGGTTGACGACGCAGTAGATCGGGTCGAAGTCGTCCTGCATCGCGACCCAGTTGGTCAGCGCGCCGACGTAGTTGCCGAGGTGCAGCGAGTCCGCGGACGGCTGCATGCCGGAGAAGAGGATGGGCTTGGTCATGTGCTGCTCGATTCGATGGCGGCGGGATCGCGCCCGCGCGACGGACGGGGTCACGGGCCATGCCCCGGGTGACCCGCGGAAGTGATGGGGGACTAGAGGGCGTAGTCGACGACGACGGGTGCGTGGTCGGACCAGCGCGTGTCGTAGGCGCTCGCGCGGTCGACCGTGTAGCCGCTCGCGACCGCCGCGAGTGCGGGGGAGGCCATGTGGTAGTCGATGCGCCAGCCCGTGTCGTTGTCGAACGCCTTGCCGCGCTGCGACCACCACGTGTACGGGCCCTCGACGGGCCCCGAGAGCATGCGACCGACGTCGACCCAGCCCTGGCCCTCGCCCGTCGTCCCGTCGGCACAGTCGACCTGCGCGCCGCGCTCGCCGAAGAACCGGTCGAAGTAGGCGCGCTCGCGGGGCAGGAACCCGGCCCGCTTGACGTTGCCCTTCCAGTTCTTGATGTCGAGCGTCGTGTGGCCGACGTTGAAGTCGCCGACGAGGAGGACGCGTTCGCTCGCCGCGCGGAGCTCCGCCAGGCGCTCGGTCATGGCGTCGAGGAAGCGCCACTTCTCCTCCTGCTTCGGCGTCTCGGCCTCGCCGGAGTTCGTGTAGACGCTCACGAGCGTGAACGGCGTGCCGTCGACGTCGAGGTCCTGCTCGATCCAGCGGCCCGAGGAGTCGAAGTCGTCGGGGCCGAGGGCCGTGCGCGTCTCGCCGAGGCGAAGGCGCGAGGCGATCGCGACGCCCGCGCGGCCCTTCGCGTTCGCCTCGTCGTTGACGAGGTGCCACTCGTCACCGAGCAGGGGTTCGAGGTCGCTGCGCGCCGCGCGCACCTCCTGCAGGGCGAGCACGTCGACGCCTCGGCCGTCGAGCCAATCGCCCATACCCTTCCGGTACGCGGCGCGGACGCCGTTGACGTTGACGGAAGCGATGCGGATCGTTCGGGCCATGGCCTCCAGTCTAGGCACCGGACTCCCGCGACCTCGTGCCCGACGCGTCGGCGCGCGGATCGCCGCCCTCGTCGTCGAGACCGATGCGTCGCGCGAGGTCCTCGCGCTCGAGCCGTCGCTGCTCGCGATCGACCTCCTCGAGCCGACGTCGGATGCGGGAACGACGGAAGCGGGGCGTGCGATTGAGCTGGTCGCGCAGCTCGATCCGGTCGGCGGCGAGCCGGTCGCGGCGCGCGCGCAGCTCGGCCGTCGTCGCCTCCTTCTCGGCCTGTGCGGCCGTCAGGAGCCGCGGCGAGGCGCCCGCGTCGTCCATCCACACCTTCACCCACGACGCGCTGATGAGGATGATCGTGCAGACGAGGTTCGCGAAGATGAGCACACCGATGAGGACGGCGAACGAGGCGAGGAACGGGTTGCGCGACGCGCCGCCGATGAGCAACGAACCGAGCTGCGTGATGACGAGGATCCCGAGCGCGCCGAGCCCCGCACCCCCGAGGAGGATCCGCCGGGGGATGCGCAGGCCGCTCAGGAGCGTGAGGATGCACGCGACGATCACGAGGTTCACGAGGAACGACAGCACGAGACCCGCGAGGCCGAGGAAGAACGAGACGACCGAACTGTCGACCTCGATGAGCGAGAGCAGCCACCGCAGGAGGCTCGTGGAGGCGACGGACACCGTCACCGACACGACGAGCCCGACCGCGATCGCGAGGACGAACACGAGGTCGAGGAGCTTGTCGAGCACGAACGAACGGCTCGTCGCGGTCGGCACGTCGAAGATGTTGCGGATCGCGGTGCGCGTGCCGCCGATCCAGCCGATGGCGGTCCACAGCGCACCGACGAGGGCGATCGCACCGGTCCAGCCGAAGACGGTGAGCTGGGTGAGCTGGTCCGGCTTGATGACCCCGTCGTCGCCGATGAGGCCCGGGACGACGTCGAGGGCCTCGATGACCGAGTCCATGAGCTCGGGCGAGTTCGCGAACACGAGCGCGACGACCGAGAAGAACACCCAGAGGGCCGCGAACCCGGAGAAGAGCGCCGAGTACGCCATGCCGCCCGCCATGACCGAACCGCCGCGCTCGGTGAAGTGCATCATGACGCGCACCGGCCGCGTGCCCTGGATCCACTGGGCGAGCGTCATCGCGCGCTTCGTGACCGGCTCGTCCCCGTTGCGCTTCGGGTACGGCGGCACGAACGAGTGCGGGGCGCCGCGGCCCCTGCCTGTCCTGTCGTTCGGTCGCTTCACGCGACTACCCTAAGACGACCGGGCACACGGGGTCGGCAACGACGTCGTGTGTCCGGAACACGAACATGCGTCGTCGAAGAGGAGAGCGCACATGGAGCTGCAGGGATTCGGGGTCGGCACGAGGGTCGCCGTCGGTGAGGTCGTGCGCATGCCCGATCCGCTGCCGGTACCGGCCGACGAGCGGGCGAAGGGCGACGCCGACGCGGAGCGCGAGCGCGCGCTCGCGGCGCTGTCCGCGACCGCACGCGACCTGCAGGTGCGAGCGGGCGACCTCGAGGGCTCGGCGCGAGAGGTCGTCGAGGCGGCGGCCATGATGGCGGGCGACCCGAGCCTCGCCGACGCCGTCTCGGAGCGCACCGCGCAGGGCAAGACCGCCGAGCGCGCCGTGTACGAGGCCCTCGACGCGTTCGCGGAGACGCTGCGCGGCATGGGCGGCTACATGGCCGAGCGCGCGACCGACCTCAGCGACGTCTCGCAGCGCGTCATCGCCCGCCTGCTCGGCGTGCCGACGCCCGAGGTGCCCGTCCGCGACGAGCCGTTCGTGCTCGTCGCCCACGACCTCGCCCCCGCCGACACGGCGAAGCTCGACCTCTCCAAGATCCTCGCGCTCGTCACGCGCGACGGCAGCCCGAAGGCGCACACGGGCATCCTCGCCGCCGAGAAGGGCCTGCCCGCGGTCGTCGCCGTCAAGGGCGCCGACGAGCTGCACGACGGACAGCGCGTGATCGTCGACGCGGGACGCGGCGTCGTCGTCGCCGACCCGAGCCACGAGCAGGTCGCAGAGGCCCGGGCCGAGATCGAGCGCGCCGCCGCGATCGCCGCCGCGCCGCTCGAGCCGGGCGCGCTCGCGGACGGCACACCCGTGCAGATCCTCGCGAACGTCGGCAAGCCCGCCGACGGCGAGCGCGCGATCGAGCTCGGCGCCGAGGGCGTCGGGCTGTTCCGCACCGAGTTCCTCTTCCTCGACACCGACACGGCCCCGTCCGTCGAGGAACAGACGAAGGTCTACACCGAGCTGTTCACCCACTTCGCCGGCAAGAAGGTCGTCGCACGCGTGCTCGACGCGGGCGCCGACAAGCCGCTCGCGTTCCTCACCGACGTCCACGAGCCGAACCCGGCCCTCGGCCTGCGGGGCCTGCGCGTCCTGCGCGAGAACGAGCAGATCCTGCGTGACCAGTTGCAGGCGCTCGTCGCCGCCGGTGAGGCGTCGGGCGCCGAGGTCTGGGTCATGGCGCCCATGGTCTCGGACGCGGGGGAGAGCGCGTACTTCACGGCACTCGCGCGCGAGCTCGGCGTCAGGGTCGCGGGTTCGATGGTCGAGGTCCCGTCGGCCGCGATCCTGTGCGAGCAGATCCTCGAGACGAGCGACTTCGTGTCGATCGGCACGAACGACCTCACGCAGTACACGATGGCCGCCGACCGCCTGCTCGGCTCGGTCGCCGCGTTCCAGGACCCGTGGCACCCCGCCGTGCTGCGGCTCGTGCAATCGGTCGGCGCGGCGGGCGCCGCGACCGGCAAGCGCGTCGGCGTGTGCGGTGAGGCCGCCGCCGACCCGGCGCTCGCGGTCGTGCTCGTGGGGCTCGGCATGCACTCGCTCTCGATGGCGCCGCCCGCGTTCGCCGAGGTGCGCGCCGCACTCAAGGGCGTGACGCTCGAACAGGCCCGCGCGAAGGCGAAGGCCGCCGTCGCGGCATCGAGCGCGCACGAGGCACGCGAGGCCGCCGCGAACGCCTGATCCGTCACCGCCTCCGGTGCGCGGGCCGCGTGCGCGCGTGCCGGAGGTGGTTCGGGGCGCCGAGCGAGGCCGAGGGGACGGCTGCGGCCGAGGCGCTCAGGGTGTCTCGGCGCCCGCGCTGAGCTCGTCCGTCGTGTCCGAGGTCCCGGTCTCGGTCCCGGTTTCTGTTTTCGACTCGGTCACGGTCACGGTCGCGGTGGCGGGTTCGGCTTCGATCGTGCCCGTCGCACCCGCCGGGGGTGTCCCGGTCTCGGGCGCGACCCTCGGGTCCGCGAGCCGCGCCGCCACGAGCCGTCGCACCTCGGGGTCGAGCGGCGGACCGCCCAGTGCGTCGTGCAACCACAGACCGTCGGCCGCGAGCCTCGCGACGAAGCGGTCGAGGGCCTCCGGTGCCGGCGCCGAACCGTCGGGTGCCGGTGCCGCCCACCGGCGGATCACGCCGCTGCACACGGCATCGGCGTCGGCGTGTGCGTCCGCGCTCGCGTCGAGCATGAGCAACAGCTCGGCCCGCGTCGCGCTCTCGATCGCGACGGTCGTGTACGCGCGGCAGCGGTCGTCGGCGTCCGTCGACTCCCACGGCGTGCCCGCCGCGGCCTCGAGCTGCGCCTCCCACCGTTCGGCGAGGTGCACGTGCATCGCGTGGACGAGCGCGTCCCGCGAGGGGAAGTGGTAGAGCAGGCCGCCCTTCGTGACACCGGCCGCGGCCGCGACCGACTCGAACGTGACGGCCGTCACGCCGCCCGTCTCGACGACCTCGAGTGCCGCGTCGAGGATCTCGCTGCGCTTGCTCGGTCTCATCGCCTCCGCCTTTCGTCCGCGCTCATGTCGCTCGTTCCGCTCATCCCGCTCGGTGCTCGTTCGAGGTCGCGATGCCGGGACCGTAGTCGCGCAACGCCCGCCCGGTGATCGCGGCCCCCGCGACGAGGACGACCGCGAGCACGACCATCGAGACGGTGAACGCCGTATCGTACGCACTGCCCGCCGCCGCCAGGATCCCCGGATCGCCGGCGGCCGCGGCGATCGCGTCCGGCAGGCCCTCGCGCGCCGCGTCGGGTGCGCCGTCGGGCAGCCGCACCGTCATCGCGTACACGAGCGTCAACAGGCTGCCGAGCAGCGTGACGGCGGTGAGCGAGCCGAACTCGTACGAGACCTCCTCGACCGAGGAGGCCATGCCGGCGCGCTTCGCGCTCACGTTCGTGACGATCGCCGTGGAGGCGACCGACATCGTCGCACCGAGGCCCGCGCCCATGACGAGCAGCGCGCCGACGAGCAGCCACAGTCCGTCGGCAGGCATCGCGACGAGCACGAGGAGCACCCCGACGGCGGCGAGCGCGAGACCGCCCGCGATGAGGACGCGCAGGCCGATCCGGTGCAGCAGGGCCCCGCCGAGGAGCGCCGTCGGCAGCGAGCCGATCGCGACGGTCGACACGAGCAGGCCCGCCTCGAGCGGGGTGAAGCCCGCGACGAGCTGGTAGCGCTGCGTCGTCACGAGCTGCGCGCCACCGATCGCGAACATCGTCGCCGCGGCGGCGACGACCCCCGACGCGAAGGCCGCGTTGCGGAACACGACGAAGTCGAGCAGCGGGTCGTCGAGGCGACGCTGGCGGCGGACGAACAGGACGCCGCCGACGACCGAGGCGAGTGCCGCGACCGCGACGAGCGGCCAGTTCGGTGGCGTGTGGGCGAGCTCCTTGATGAAGAACACGGCCCCGACGAGCGCGAGCATGGCCTGCGCCGACGAGATCGCGTCCCAGTGCTTCGAGCGATCCGGTGCGTCACTCGGTGCGATGCACAGCGTCGCGACGATCGCGACGAGCACGACGGGGACGTTGATGAGGAACACCGAGCCCCAGTGGAACCGTTCGATGAGCACGCCGCCGACGATCGGGCCGAGCGCCGCCCCGACGACCGCGATGCTGCCCCAGACGGCGATCGCGAGATTGCGTTCGCGCTCGATCTCGAACGTGACGCGGATGAGCGCGAGCGTCGCGGGCATCATGGCGGCGGCCCCGACGGCGAGCAGGGCGCGGGCGGCGATGAGCACCTCGGCGGTCGGCGAGAACGCCGCCCCGAGCGATGCGACACCGAACAGGCCGAGCCCGACGAGGAACATGCGGCGGTGCCCGATCCGGTCGCCGAGCGTGCCCGAGCCGAGCAGGAGCCCGGCCATGACGACGGGGTACGCGTTGATGATCCACAGTGCGGTCGAACCGGTCGCGTGCAGCTCGGCCGTCAGCGTGGGGAGGGCCGTGTAGAGGATCGAGTTGTCGAGCGCGATCAGCAGGAGGCCGGAGCCGACGGTCGCGAGCAGGGCCCAGCGTCGTCCGGCCGAGAGCGGAGAGCGCGGAACGGCGATGGATCGGGTCGACATGGGGATTACTGTACCAAACGTATGGTTACTGGCGGAAGGCGCGGACGCCACCCGATGGCGTGTGGGCGGTGTGTGGACGGCGTGCGCGAGCACCGCGGTCGCGCGCTGCGGCGAACCCCGCCGAAAAAAGCCGGGTTGTTGCTACCGGGCCCGCGGCCCGGTAGCAACAACCCGGCTTTCTGCGTGCCGCGAGCAGCTCGAGGTTCCCCTGCAGCGTGTTCAGCGACGTGCCGACCGGCTCGTCCGTCACTCGGCGCACCCGGACCTCAGCGCACCCGGCCTCGCCGGAGACGGCGCTCGGCGGACCTGATGCTCATCGCATCCGGCACCCGTCTGTCGCGCCCGGCCAGCCGCCCATCGTCGTGTCGGCCTGAGCGGCAACGCACCTCCCGGGGGAGCGCTGCCGCGATTCCTCGGCCCGGCTCGGCAGATCGGGCCCGCGCGCTCGGTTCCGCGCCCGCCGACCAGCCCGGTCGACGCGTCGCTCAGCGGCCCTCGGCGGCCTCCCGGATCGCGGCCAACTGGTCCTGCGTCGCGATCGTCGCGGGGTGATCGGGGCCCAGCGTGCGCCAGCGGATCTGGAGGGTCTTCGCGACGTACCCCGTGGCGTCGTCGAACCGACCCGCGCGGGCCGCGACCAGTGCGAGCTCCGTGAGCGCGTCGAGCACTTCGGGGTCGGTCGGATCGAGCACCTGCGCGAGCGACTCGTGGGTGCGCCGCCGGAGCGCCGCCGCGTAGTCGGCGTTCCCGGATCGCTCGCTCGCCCGCGCGAGCACGTCGCGCGCGGCGATCGTCTCGGGGTGGTCGTCGCCGAGCGCGCGTTCGAGGCTCGCGACGTTCTGGCCGAGCAGCGAGAGCGCCCGCTCCGTCTCACCCGTCGTCGTGTACGCCGCCGCGAGCGCGTCCCGCGAACGGATCGTGTCGCCGTCGTCCGGGCCGAGCAGGTGATCCCGATCCGCGAGCACGCTGCGGTGGAGCTCGATCGCCGCGGCCGCCTCGCCCGAGCGCGCCGCCGCGTCGGCGAGGATGAACCGTGCCTCGAGCGTGTCCTCCGGGCCCGTGTCCGCCATGCCCTCGAGGCGTGCGAGCGTCGTCTCGAGCACCTCGACGGCGTCGTCGATGTTGCCGAGATCCAGCAGGGCGCGCGCGAGGTCCTCACCCGTGCGGAGCGTCGCGTGATCGGTCGCGCCGAGGACGCGTTCGCGCTCCGCGAGCAGTTGCCGCGTGATCTGCACGACCGCGTCGAGGTCGCCCGAGTCTCCCGAGGCGTCCGCGAGGTCCTCCAGGGCGTCGAGCGTCGCTGGGTGGTCCGGACCGAGCTCCCGCTCCGAGCGGGCGAGCGCGGCGAGCGCCTCCTCGACGGGATCCGCCTGGCCGGTCATGCGCGCCCGCGCCCGCGCCCGCAGTGTCGTGGCGTCACGCCCGTCGGCGTTCCGGCTCGATGCCCGGCCGCGCCCGGTACGCGTTCCCGGCCCCTCGCATGCTCCCCGATCATGCCTGTTCCCCCGATCCCCGGGCGGCCTGGAACCACCGCCCTCGAAGGGCCAATCTAGCGCTCCGAGGGTCATGGTCGCACCATCTGGACGGCCGTGCCGCGGATCGGGGAATCGTGGCTCGATCAGCCCCGATAGGGAACCCCGAGGTGCTCGCGCAGCGTCGTCCCCTCGTACTCGCGACGGAACAGGCCGCGCTCCTGCAGGATCGGGACGACATGCTCCGCGAATGCGCGCAACTGTCCGGGAATCGTGTGCGGCATGACGTTGAACCCGTCGGCTGCCCCCGACTCGAACCAGCGCTGCAGATCGTCGGCGATGCGCTCCGGCGAGCCGACGATCTGGTGATGCCCGCGTTGCGCTGCGACGCGGCGGGCGAAGTCGCGCAGCGTGAGGGACTCCGTCTCGGCGATGCGCTTGTAGACCTCGAGGCGCGAGCGGTGCCCCTGCACGGTCGCCGGATCCGGCAGCTCGGGCACGGGGCCGTCGAGCGGGTACTCCCGCAGGTCGAGCTGTACGACGTCCCGGATACTGCCCAGGATGTGTTCCGGCTGAACCGTCTCGACCAGTTCGTCCGCGATGCGGCGCGCCTCATCGTCGCTCGAACCGACGGCGTACGAGAAGCCCGGCATGATGACGAGTTCGTCGTCGCGACGACCCACCTGTCGGGCCCGTTCACGCAGCTCTTCGGCGAACGCGACACCGGATTCGAGCGTCGTCTGCGCCGTGAACACCATTTCCGCGCGCGTCGCGGCGAACGTCATACCGCGACCCGAGGAGCCGGCCTGCACGCGGACCGGTTCGCCCTGCACCGAGCGGCGGAACTCGCCGGGCCCCGAGACGCGGAAGTGCGCGCCCACGTGATCGATCGCGTGCACCGAGCCGGGGCGCGTGTAGAGCCCGGCCTCACGGTCCCAGACGACCGCGTCCTCGTCCCAGCTGCACCACAGTCGCCGCACGACGTCGACGGCCTCCTCGGCGATCTCGTAGCGCTCGTCGTGGGGGAGGTGCTCGTCCAGCCCGAAGTTCCGGACCGTGTCGGGCGAGTAGCTCGTGACGATGTTCCACCCGGCGCGGCCGCGCGAGAGGTGGTCGAGTGCGAGCATGCTGCGGGCGATGAGGTACGGGTGCTGGAACGTCGTCGACGCCGTCGCGACGACACCGAGCCGCTCGGTGACCGCCGCGAGCGCGCCGCCGAGTGTGAACGGCTCGAACGCGTCGACGGGCGGTCCGTAGCGCCAGCTGTCCTCCGAGCCGATCGTGAGCTTGTCGGCGATGAAGAACGCGTCGAACTTCGCGCGCTCGATGATGTCGGCGGCCTGTCGGTACTCGTCGAAGTCGTTCGTGCTGTGCTCGGGGATCTCGGGGAGTCTCCACGAGGACGCGAGCTGGCCGTGGGGCAGGGCGAACAGGGCGAGGTGGATCTGGCGTGCGGCGCTGGGCATCGGGTCTCCGGGAAAGTAAGGTTTACCTAAACAACGTAGTCCCCGATCGCTCGGAAGGCAGCAGTCATGATCGATCCGGCGTTCGCGCGCACCTGGCTCATGCGGTCCGGCCGGCCCTCGCGCCGCGAGGAGTGGGCCGTGCCGCACGACGCGGACGCGTTCGTGATCGATGTCGAGGACGCGGTTCCCGGTGGCGAGAAGCGGGCCGCGCTCGGCGAGCTCCGCGACTGGCTGGGGGCGGGCGGTGCCGCGTGGGTGCGGATCGACGCGTTCGGTTCGCGGCACTGGGCGGGTGCCGTCGACGCGCTGCGCGGTGTGCGCGGACTGCGCGGCGTGGTCCTCGCGAAGACGGAATCGGCGGCCGACGTGTCGGCGACGGCGGGCGAGCTCGCGGGCCTACCGGTCGTACGGCTCGTCGAATCGGCGCGCGGCCTCCAGCGCGTCGACGAGATCGCGGCGGTCCCGGGTGTGCTCCGCATCGGCTTCGGGATCGGTGACTTCCGGCGCGACACGGGCGTCGGCGCGAGTGCCGTCGCGCTCGCGTATCCGCGGGGGCGCATCGCGGTCGCGTCGACCGCGGCGGGGCTCGCCGGCCCGATCGACGGCGGCGCGCAGGGCGTCGCGGCCGACTCGTTGCGGGCGCAGGCGGAGGTCGCGCTCGATGTCGGCTTCACGGGGAAGTTCGCCCTGCTCGACAGCCAGCTCGCGCCGCTCAACGCGGCATTCGCGCCGGACGAGGCGCAGATCGCGGCGGCGTCCGAGCTCGTGCGCGCAGTGGCAGCAGCACCGGACGAGCTCGCGGACGGCGACGCACTGCCCCGGCTCGAGCGCGCACGCACGCTGCTCGCGCGAGCAACGGCCTACGGCCTGCCCGTCCCCGCCTGACCCGGCAGCCGATCCAGCAGCCGATCCAGCCGTTCCAGCCGGGTTGTTGCTACCGGGCCGCGGGCCCGGTAGCAACAACCCGGCTTTTTGCCGTGTTGCGCGACGCCGTCCGGGCCGTCCGGGCCGTTAGCGGGGCGTAGCGGGGCGGAGCGGGGCGGAGCGGGGCGGAGCGGGGCGGAGCAGTGTGTGACGTCGCGTTGCGGGGCGCGTCGGCGTGTTTCGTGAGCGGACCTCGGAAGACCTTCCCGTGCGCCGGGTGACGGGCGCCCGCGCGGCCGCGGCCCGACCCTTCCTACGATCGGGATCCGCCACCACGCCGACGGAACCCCGACGGCGGGTGGCGGACCACGATCACCGACCCGAGCCGCCCGCGGCCCGCGGCCGAACGGGAAGCGAGCGGACCAGTGAGATACATAGGACGACGGCTGCTGTACGCCGTCTTCGTCATCTGGGCGGCGTACACGATCACGTGGCTGCTGCTCTACGCGCTCCCGGGCGACCCGATCGGCATCATGCTCGCGGCCTCGAACGACACGACCCCCGAGACGCGCGCCGCCCTCGAGGCGGAGTACGGCCTCGACAAGCCGCCGATCCTGCAGTACTTCACGCTTCTGTTCAGCCTCGTCACGGGCGACTTCGGTACGTCGATCCAGTACGGCCGCCCCGTCGTCGACGTGCTCTTCGGGGCCCTCCCGCACACGGTCCTGCTGGGCCTCGCCGCGCTCGTCGTGACGGTCGTCGTCGGCTTCTCGATCGCGATCCTCGCGAACACCGTCCGCTCGCCGTGGCTGCGGAACGTCCTGTTCACGCTCCCGCCGGCGTTCCTCTCGTTCCCGATCTTCCTCACGGGCCTCCTGCTCATCCAGATCTTCGCGTTCCAACTGCACCTGCTGCCCGCCGTCGGCAACGAGGGCCTCGCGAGCATCGTGCTGCCGGCCGTGACGGCCGGTGTCCCCGCGAGCGCGGCGGTCGCGCAGGTCACGTCCAAGGCGCTCTCCGAGTACCTGCGCTCGCCGCAGGCCGCCTACCTCCGGGCGCGCGGCCTCGGCCCGGGCCGCATCCTCGTCGGCCACGCCCTGCGCAACGCGATCATCCCCGCCGTGACGATCCTCGGCATGGAGTTCGGCGGCATCCTCGCGGGAGCGGTCATCACCGAGACCGTCTTCTCGCGGCAGGGGCTCGGCCGCGTCCTCCAAGCGGGCGTCCTCAGCCAGGACATCCCCGTCGTGATGGGCGTCGTCCTCTTCTCCGCCGTGCTGTTCGTCATCAGCAACCTCGTCGTCGACCTCGTCTACCCCTGGCTCGACCCGCGCATCAGGAAGGCCTAGCACCATGACGCTCAAGTCGCTCCTCACGAGACCCGTCGCCGTCCCGGCGACCGGACTCCCGGCCACGGACGCTCCCGCCGCAGGCGCCGCCGCGGCGAACGCCACCGGTGCTGCCCGCGCCGCCGCGCGGCCCCCGAAGATCTCGTGGCGTCACCGGCCCGCCCTGCGCGAGGCCGTGCAACCGACGTTCATCGCGAGCGTGCTGCTGCTCGTCGCCGTCGTGACGGCCTCGTTCGCGCCGTCCCTGTTCACGCCGTTCGACCCGTACGTGACGAACGTCGTGAACAAGTTCGCGGCGCCCTCGCTCGAGCACTGGTGGGGCACCGACAGCCTCGGCCGCGACCAGTTCACGCGCTTCGTGTTCGGCACCGCGAACACGCTCGTCGCGTCGCTCATCGCCGTGCTCATCGGCTTCGTCGTCAGCTCCGTGCTCGGCGTCCTCGCCGGCTACTTCCGCGGCTGGATCGACGAGGGCGTCTCGCGCTTCGTCGACGTGTTCCTCGCGGTCCCGTCGCTGCTCGTGTCGCTCCTCATCGTCACGTCGCTCGGCTTCGGGACGGTCGAGATCGCGATCGCGGTCGGCGTCGGCTCGATCGCGACGTTCACGCGCATCCTGCGCGGCGAGGTGTTCCGGGTGCGCGAGAGCGACTACGTCACGGCGGCGCGCGTCAACGGCCTGCCCTGGTACAAGATCCTCACGCGCCACGTCTTCCCGCACGCGATCGGCCCGATCATCGCGCTCATCCCGCTCCAGTTCGGGATCGCGGTGCTGCTCATCTCCTCGCTCAGCTTCCTCGGCTTCGGCGTGCAACCGCCCGAGCCGGAGTGGGGCGTGCTCGTCTCCGACGGCCGCACGTACCTGTCGACCGCCTGGTGGCTCGCGATCGTGCCCGGTCTCGTCATCGCACTCGTCGTGCTCTCCGCGAACCGCGTGAGCACCTACGTCGAGCGGGTGATCCGGCCGTGACCGCACTCGATCGCGCGGGCGCCGAGCGCGCGTCCGGGACGGATCCGATCCTCTCGGTCCAGGGCCTCTCGGTCACGTACCTGAAGGGCGGCACGCAGATCCACGCCGTCGACGACGTGAGCTTCGAGCTCGGCCGCGGCGAACGACTCGCGATCATCGGCGAGTCCGGTTCGGGCAAGTCGACGATCACGCAGGCGCTCCTCGGCGTCCTACCGAACAATGCCGTGCTGCGCGCCGACGGCGGCGAACTCGACGGCGTCGGGATCTTCGGGGATCTCACGGAACGGCAGTGGAACGAGCTGCGCCGCGGTCGGATCGCCTACGTGCCGCAGGACCCGAACGTCGCCCTCGATCCCGTCGTGCGCATCGGCGCCCAGATCGAGGAGGCGATCCGCTGGAACGAGCCGCACGTCGAGACGCTCGCTCGCGCGGCCCGTGCCGCCGAACTGCTCGATGCGGTCGGGATCGACGATGTCGACCGCGTCGCCCGCGCGTACCCGCACCAGGTGAGCGGCGGGCAGCGTCAGCGCGTGCTCATCGCGATCGCGCTCGTCGGCGACCCTGAGGTGATCGTCGCCGACGAGCCCACGAGCGGGCTCGACGTGGCCGTGCAGAAGCGCGTCCTCGATCTGCTGGACGAGATCGTCGAGCGTTCACGCGTCGCGATCGTCCTCATCACGCACGACCTCGCGGTCGCCGCCGGCCGCTCGGACCGGATCCTCGTGCTCGAGGGCGGTCGCATCGTCGAACAGGGGCCGTCGGACGAGATCGTCACGGCACCCGAGGCGGCGTACACGCGCCGGCTGCTCGACTCCGTGCCCGTCCTGCGCACCGAGAAGCTCGCGCCGACGCCCGGACTGCCGGCCGCGACGGTCGCCCGCGACGACGGTTCGCCGCTCGTGGTGGTCGACGACCTGCACAAGACGTACGTGACGCGCGACGGCCGCCGCGGCAAGACCGTGACGCACGCGACGCGCGGTGTGAGCCTCACGATCGACCGCGGCACGACCTACGGGCTCGTCGGCGAATCGGGCTCGGGCAAGTCGACGATCGCGCGCATCGTCGCGGGCATCGACCGGCCCGATGCGGGCGCCGTCACGATCAGCGGCGGGTCGCTCACGGCGGGTCGGCGGTCCGAGCGCCGGACGGTGGCCAGGCGCGTGCAGTACGTGTTCCAGAACCCCTACGGCTCGCTCGATCCGCGACAGACGATCCGCGAGATCATCGCCGAACCGATCGAGGGCCGCGGGGAACCGGTGCGCGGCGCGACCGCGGATGCGCGGATCCGTGAGGTCGTCGACGCCGTCGGGCTGCCGGCCGACACGGTCGGCCGGCGACCCACCGAGCTGTCGGGCGGGCAGCGCCAGCGCGTCGCGATCGCGCGCGGCATCGTCACCCGCCCGGAGCTGCTCGTGCTCGACGAGCCCGTCTCGGCCCTCGACGTGTCGGTGCAGGCGCAGATCCTGCAACTGCTCATCGACCTGCAGCACGAGTTCGGCACGAGCTACCTCTTCATCTCGCACGATCTCGCCGTCGTGAGCGAACTGTCCGACCGCATCGGCGTGCTCCACGCGGGCGAACTCGTCGACGAGGGGAGCGCGGCCGACGTGCTCGGCAACCCCACGAGCGAGTACACGCGCACGCTGCTCGACTCCATCCCGGATCCGCTGCCGGCCTGACCCCGGCCGAACCGACCTCCACGACACCTCCGGACTCCCGCACCCGGGCGGACCACTCGAAAGGAACACCCATGACCAACACCTCCGCCCGCGCGGGCACGCGCGGCTTCCGGAAGGGGTTCGTCGCCGCGACGGGCCTCGCGATCAGCGCCGTCCTCGCGCTGACGGGCTGCGCGACGAGCGGCGCCGACGCGGCCGTGAGCGAGGAGGACCGCGTCGACGGCGGCGAGCTCACGATCTACAACGCCAACATCAAGACGCTCGATCCGCGCCAGAACCACGGCATCGTGGGCCGCGCGCTCGCCGACTCGCTCATCGACGTCGACCCCGACACGGGCGAGTTCACGCCCTGGCTCGCGGAGTCGTGGACGGTGAGCGACGACGCGACGACGTTCACGTTCCAGCTCCGCGACGGGGTCACGTTCTCCGACGGGACGCCGCTCACGGGGGAGGTCGTGAAGACGAACCTCGACGAGTCCGCGAAGCAGATCGGCGACGGCAAGGGCTGGTACTTCCAGGGCCTGTTCGACCACTACGTCGGGACCGAGGCGACGGGTGAGCACGAGGCGACCGTGACGTTCTCGGAGCCGAACCACGCATTCCTCCCGACGCTCGCGACCGTGCAGCTCGCGATCGAGGCGCCGGCGAGCTTCGAGAAGAGCTACGACGAGCGCAAGAACGGTGATTTCATCGGCTCGGGGCCGTACGTGCTCGAGAACTACACGCCCAACGAGAGCGTGACGCTCACGCGCCGTGCCGACTACGACTGGCCCTCGGGCGTCGCGACGCACAGCGGTGCCGCGAGCATCGAGACCATCAACATCACGTTCGTCGACGAGCAGAGCGTGCGCGAGAGCGCGCTGCAATCCGGCGAGGCCGACATCGCGCAGAACCCCACGAACGAGGGCGCCGACCAGCTCGAGGCACAGGGCTACGGCCTCAACTACCGCGCGCAGTCGGGCATCCCGTACAGCCTCGTGCTGAACTTCACGACGCCCGCGCTGCAGGACATCAACGTCCGTCGCGCCCTGAGCTCGGCGATCGACCGCACGGCGATCGTCGACGGCATCACGGGCCCTCGCCAGCCCGTCGCCCAGAGCGTGCTCACGCCGAGCACGAGCGGCTTCGCCGACCAGTCGGCGCTCCTCGGGTACGACCTCGACAAGTCCAACCGCCTCCTCGACGAGGCGGGCTGGGTCGCCGGGTCCGACGGGATCCGCGCGAAGGACGGCGAGCGTCTCAGCCTCGACCTCGTGCTGTGGTGGGAGCCGCAGGAGATCCGCGACTCGCTCCAGCTCCTGAAGGAGCAGACCGCGAAGGCCGGCATCGAGATCAACATCATCGAGGAGATCGGCGCGAACGGCGACACGTGGCAGAGCGGCAAGGCCGATCTGCACCTCAACAACGCCACCCGCGCGGACGGCGGTCTCGCCCTCTACTCGCAGTACACGAACGAGAACTTCGAGGCCGCGAGCCTCATCACGGACGTGACCTTCCCGGGCACGCTCGACTCGTTCACCGAGAGCGGCAAGCTGAGCGAGATCGTGACACAGCAGATCACGGAGCCCGACCTCGACACGCGAAACGAGCTGCTCGCCGAGGCCCAGGCGATCATCGTGGGGGACGCGATCCGCATCCCGATCTTCACGAACATCAACAGCGAGTCCGGCTTCTTCGCATCGAGCGACAAGGTCCACGGACTGCGGAACAACTCGCTCTCCGAGCTCGTGCTCTACGACGCCTGGAAGCAGCAGTGACCCGCCCCGCGGCGTCGTCCGCCGACGCGGGCCCGCGCGGCTGAACCCGGTGCGCCGGGCGGGATCGCGAACCCGCCCGGCGCACCGGCCCGCGCGGCACACCCACGGCCGACGCGGGCGTCCTCGGCCACGCACGAGCTCGACCCATCAACCGACCGACCATCCACAGGGAGCCACCCCGCATGTCCACCCCGCGCGTCCCCCTCTCGATCCTCGAGCTGTCCGCCTTCGGCAGCGGCCAGACGCCGGCCGACGGCCTGCGCGCGACGATCGAACTCGCCGCCCGCGCCGAACAGCTCGGCTACCGCCGTCTCTGGCTCGCGGAGCACCACCTCAACCCGGGCATCTCGGGCTCGGCGCCGCACGTCCTGCTGCCGCTGCTCGCGGCGGCGACGTCGCGGCTGCGCGTCGGGACGGCCGCGACGATCCTCGGCAACTCGACGCCGCTGCAGGTCGCCGAGCAGCTCGGCCTCGTCGCCGCGCTCAATCCCGGCCGCGTCGACCTCGGCATCGGCCGCACCCCCTCGCTCGCGGCTCGGGCCGAGCGGGCCGAGAAACGGACGGCGACGGAGCCGGTACCGACGCGGGTCGTCGACGGCCTCGTCATCCCGACACCGCCACCGTTCTCGTTCGATCTGGCCCGGTTCCGGGCGCAGGCCGAGCTGCTGCGCCGATCCGACGACGATGGCGATCGCTTCGAGGCGCACGTGCGCGACATCATCGCCGCGTTCGAGGGCACGCTCGAACTGCCCGACGGCTCGCCGATCCACGCGACGCCGGCCGAGGGACAGGACGTGCAGGTGTGGATCCACGGGTCCACGGCCGGGCCGAGCGCGGCGCTCGCGGGTGCACTCGGGCTGCCGTTCGGGGCGAACTACCACGTCGCGCCGAGCGCCGTGCTCGATGCCGTCGCCCGCTACCGGGAGTCGTTCGTGCCCGGGGATCTCGAGCGGCCGTACGTCGCGGTGTCCGTCGACGTCGTCGTGGCCGAGACGGACGCCGAGGCGCGGCGACTCGGTGCCGGCTACGCCGCATGGGTGCACAGCATCCGGACGGGACGCGGCGCGATCCCGTTCCCGACGCCCGAGGAGGCGCTCGCGAACCCGCTCACGCCCGAGGAGGAGGTGCTCGTGCGCGACCGGCTCGACACGCGTTTCGTGGGCTCGCCCGAGACGGTGCGCGACTCGCTCGAGACGCTCCAGCGCGTGACTGGCGCCGACGAGCTGCTCGTCACGACGATCACGCACGACCCCGCCGACCGGCTGCGCTCGTTCGCGCTCCTCGCCGAGGCGTGGGGACTCGAGGCTGGTGCCGTCGGCGACCGGGACGCGAAGGACGCCGCGGAAACGAACGACACCGTGGGCGCGAGCGCGACGGTGCACGCATGACCGCGACGCACGGGGCCGGCCACACGTCGGTGACCGAGCCCAGCGCCGACGTGCCGAGCGCCGACGAGCGGAACGACATCGTGCCGGGCACCGACGAGCGGAACGACCTCGCCCACGCCGCCGCCGCGCGTGGCTCGGCGCCCACGACCGCACGCGGCACCGCCGGCACCACGTCCGCGCCGTCGGCGGCACCCGACCCCGCGCCCGTGGCGACGTCGGACGATCCGGGGTACACGATCCGGCTCGTCCGGCCGGAGGAGTACGAGCGGGCCGGCGAGGTGACCGCGGAGGCGTACGAGACGAGCTACGGACCGCTGCGCGACGAGTACGCCGCGTCCCTGCGCGACGTCGCCGGCCGCGTGCGCGGTGGCGACGTGTGGGTGGCCGCCGACGCGGACGGCACCATCCTCGGCACGGTGTGGGTCGCACGCGCGAACCGGCCGCTCGCGGCGGTCGCGCAGCCGGGCGAGACCGACTTCCGGCAGCTCGCCGTCGCCTCCGCGGCGCGCGGTCGTGGCGTCCGTGCCGCACTCACGCGACACGTCATCGAGCTCGCGCGCAGGCGCGGTTCGCACCGCGTGGTCATGAACAGCGGCCCGCAGATGACCGGCGCGCACGCGCTCTACGCGAAGCTCGGCTTCCGCAGGCTCTCCGAGCGCGAGGGCCGCATCGAGGTCGAGCCCGGCCGCATCCTCGAGCTGCTCGCGTTCGGCTACGACGTCGCGCCCGACCGGGCCCGCACGTCGGCGGGTGGTCCGGCCGGCGGCGAGCCGGTCGCGGTGCGCGAACCCGGCGTGTGGCACCTCGAGGCGACGACGTGGGACGACCCGCGCGCGGTCGGCCTGCGGGCCGAGATGGACGAGGAGCTCGGCGCCCGCTACGCCGATCTCGTCGCGCTGTTCGCCGAGCGGGCCGCCCACGCGAACACCGACGCGCTCGCGATCGACCCGGCCACGATCGTCGCCGTCGTGCTCGCGATCGACGAGCACGGCGAGGCCGTCGGCCACGTCGCGCTGCGCGATCACCGGCGCGACGGCACCCGCGACGACGAGGTCAAGCGACTGTTCGTGCGGGATCGCGCACGCGGCACCGGCGCGAGTCGGGCCCTGCTCGCCGAGCTCGAACGACTCGCGACCGCGCGCGGTGCCGAGCGACTCGTGCTCCAGACGGGCGAGCGGCAGCAGGACGCGATCGCGCTCTACCGGCGGGCCGGCTACACGCCGATCCCCGTGTACGAACCGTACGAACGCATTCCGGGCTCGCACTGCTTCGAGAAGCGACTCGCGACCGACGAGCGTCGCCCGTGACCGGGGCCCCGGGCCGCTCCGGCGGAGCGCCGAGCATGCCGTCACCTCGACCGTCAGCGTGGGTAACAAACGGCGCTCGTCCCGGACCCCGTCGATACCGTGGCGACGAGCCGCACCCACCGGGCTCCCGGCGGGCACGGCCCGCGGCGCGGACCGACCGCGCGCGGCCGCCGCACCCGCCTCCCGGGGCGCGGCGCACATCACCCGCACACCTCGTGCCCGAACCTCGCCGTCCGCCGATCGTGGCGGGCGCCGTGACCGTCAGCAGGAAGGAATCACCCCATGAGCCGTCCGTTCACCGTGGGCATCCACATCGACGGCGCCGGATCGCATCCGGCGGCCTGGCGCGACGCGGGCGGTGACCCGCTCCAGTTCCTCGGCGCCGCGCACGCCCGCAGCGTGCTCGCGCGCACCGAGCAGGCCGGCCTCGCGTACGCGACGCTCGCCGGCTCCCACCTCCCGCCCGCGACCGCGCCGGGGCTGCCCGCGCGCATCGACGCCGTGCAGTTCGCCGCGTTCGGCGGGCCCGCGACGGGACGCCTCGGACTCGTCCCCGAGGTGCCCGTGACGTACGTCGAGCCGTTCCACACCGCCACGCAGCTCGCGAGCGTCGACCACGCCGCGACTGGACGCTCCGGGTGGCTCGTCTCGACCGAGAACTCGCCCGAGGCGGCACGTCAGTACGGGCGCGAGGCACTGGACGCGGCCGCGCTCGCGGAGGAGACGGCCGACGTCGTCCGCGTCGTCCGACGCCTCCTCGACTCGTGGGAGGACGACGCGGTCATCCGCGACCTGCCGACGGGACGCTACATCGACCGGACGAAGCTCCACTACGTCGACTTCACTGGCCGCGAGTTCACGGTCAAGGGGCCGGCCATCACGCCGCGTCCGCCGCAGGGCCAGGTGCCCGTGTTCGCGCACGCCGACGCCGCCTCGGGCGTCGACGTGGACGTCGTCCTCGTGCCCGCTGGCGAGGGCCTCGCCGAGCGCGCCGAGGCGGCGCGGGCGACGGGCGCGTCCGTCGTCGTCGCCGACCTCGAGATCCTGCTCGACGGGCGAGGCGAGCGAGCCGTCGCGCGAGCCGCCCGACTCGACGAGCTCGCGCCGTGGGAGCCCGGTGCCACGCGCCGCCTCGTCGGAACGGCCGCCGAACTCGTCGACGTGATCCACGAGCTCGCCACCCACGTCGACGGCGTCCGCCTCGTGCCCGCGAGCCTCGCACAGGACCTCGACGAGCTCCGCTTCGCGGTCCTCCCCGCCCTCGCGGACGCGGGACTCCTCGCGACCGACCCCCACCCCACACTGCGCGGCGCCCTCGGCCTGCCGCGCGCCGAGAACGCGTTCGCCGCCGCCGGAAGGAACTGACCGTGACCACGACCGCTCCCGCAACGAGGAACCGGATCCACTTCGGCGTCTTCTTCCAGGGTGTCAACTTCTCGACCATCTGGCACTGGCCGGAGTCGGGTGACCAGATCGCGTTCGAGTCGTTCCGCCGCATCGCGCAGACCGCCGAACGCGGCATCTTCGCCGCGCTCTTCCTCGGGGAGGGGCTCCGGCTGCGCGAGCACCTCGGCGAGATCCACGACCTCGACATCGTCGGGCGGCCCGACGCACAGACGCAGGAGGCCGCCGTCGCCGCGATCACCGAACGGCTCGGGCTCGTCGCGACGCAGAACACGACCTACAACGACCCCGCCGACCTCGCGTACCGGCTCGCGAGCCTGAACCGCCTGAGCGGGGGCCGCAACGGCTGGAACATCGTCACGACGCACAACGCGTGGACGGGCGAGAACTTCCGTCGCGGCGGCTACGTCGCCGACGCCGACCGCTACCGTCACGCCGACGCGTTCGTGAGCGCGGTCAAGGCGATCTGGCGGGCCGGCGACCCCGCCCGCGCGAGCGAGCTGCCGCTGCGCTACCGCGACGACGTCTACGACCTCGAGGTCGCGCGCACCGTGCCGCTCGTCCCCGACGGTCGGCCCGTGCTCATCCAGGCGGGCGACTCGGGGGAGGGGCGCGACTTCGGGGCGAAGCACGCCGATCTCATCTTCACGGGCCACGCCGGATTCGAGGCAGCGAGCGAGTTCGCCGCCGACATCGAGCGGCGGGCGCTCCTCGCGGGCCGTCGGCCCGGCTCGGTCCTCCCGTTCCCCGGCGCGAACTTCGTGATCGGCGACACCGACGCGGAGGCGCAGGAGAAGTGGCGCGAGATCCAGGTCGCCCAGGTGACGCCGCAGACCGCGCTCGCGTACCTCGAACAGTTCTGGGGCACGCGGCTCGACGCCTACGACCCCGACGGGCCGCTGCCCGACATCGATCCCGTCGTGCGCGTCTCGGACGTCACGCGCGGCGCGGGCTTCCAGAACGCCGACGCCAAGCGGACGGCGGACGAGTGGCGCGCGCAGGCGGCGGAGAACGGGTGGTCGATCCGCGAGTTCGTCATCCGCAAGGCCGCGAGCCGCGGCGAGGGCAACGGTTCGTCGGCAGCGTGCAGACCGTCGCCGACACGCTCGAGCGCTACGCCGACGCGGGCAACGTGGGCGGATTCAACATCTCGCCGTACCTGACGCCCACGGGGCTCGACGACATCGTCGACCGGCTCGTGCCCGAGCTGCAGAACCGCGGCGTGTACCCGAGCGAGTACGCGGGGACGACGCTGCTCGAACACCTCGGGCTCGACCCCGAGCTGCCCTGACGACCCGACGAGCCGTCGGTCGCGCCGCGTGTATCGCGGGTGCGGCCGACGGCGTCGGCGGCGCGGCCGATGGCGTGGGCGGTGCGGCCGCCCGCCGCGTCGCGCAGGCGGCGGGCGTCGTCGCGCTCGACCGCGGCGGGACCCGCCACGGCACCGACGCACACCGGCACGTCGACGCCGGATCGACCGCGACGGCGGGCTGACACCCACCTCGAGCTCCGGATCGCCACGCTCCGGACGTCGCGTTACGTCATACGTCACGCCGTTACGCCGGGCTTCACGCGAGTTCGAGGCGGGCGCATCGGCGCGCCTATCTTGGCGTCCGCGGCCCCCGCCAGGGCCGTTCCGAGCCGAGCGACAGGAGCGCCGACGTGACCACCGAGCGACAGGCCGTCGTGATCCCGCGTGCCGGGCTCACCTACGCGGGGAACTACCCCGACGCCGATCCGGCGGGCGGTCTCGAGGAGGGCCTCGAGCTGCTCGTCCTCGCCGAGCGCCTCGGGTACGACACCGTCGGCGTGCGCCAGCGGCACCTCGAGCGCGGCGTCTCGTCGGCCCTCACGGTGCTCGCCGCCGCCTCGCAGCGCACCGAGCGCATCACGCTCGAGACGAACGTCGTGCCGCTCGGGTTCGAGAACCCGTTCCGGCTCGCCGAGGACTTCGCGACCGTGTGGGCGCTCGCGAGGGGCCGGGTCCACGTCGGCATCAGCTCCTCCGCGCCGCACGCCGAGCTGCTCGCACCGCTCGGCCGCCCCGACACCGATCCGCGCACCGACCCGTACGAGCTCATGGCCCGCTTCCTCGATGCCCTCCGCAGCGAGCCGCTCGCCGACGAGCCCCTCCACACGCCGTACGGGCCCGAGCCCGTCCCGCGCCTCCAGCCGCGCATCCCGGACGCCCTGCGCACCGTCTGGCTCGGCGGCGGCTCGAACCGCTCGGTCGACTGGGCCGCGCAGCGCGGCCTCAACCTCCTGCTCGGCAACCTGACGGACGCCGAGGGCGACGCGGGATTCGCCGAGTCGCAGCGCCTGCGCGTGCAGCGCTACCGCGACCGACTCGCACCCCACGGCGAGGGACGCGTCGCGGTCGAACGCGTCCTGCTCCCGACCGACGGTGCCGACGACGCGACGCGCGAGCACTACGCCGCGTACGTCGAGGCGCGCACCGCACGGACGTTCCAGACGCACGGCACGCGTCGCACGGTCATCGCGCCCGACCTCGTCGGTCCCGGTGCACGGATCGCGGAGGCGCTCACGGCCGACCCCGTGTTCGACGGCCGCGTCGAGCTGCGCGTCGCCCTGCCGTACGGCTTCGCACGCACGGAGTACGAGCAGATCCTCCGCGACGTGCGCGAGCACGTCCTGCCCGCCCTCGGCTGGGAGGCCGCATGACCCGCTACATCCTCACCAGACTCGGGCAGGCGCTGCTCGTCGTCTTCGCCGCCTACACGATCGCGTTCTTCCTCCTCTACGTGCTGCCGAGCGACCCCGTCTCGCTCATGCTCGGCACCGATGCGGCGGGCGTGACCGAGGAGCAGCGCGCGCAGCTCGCCCGCCAGTACGGCTTCGACCAGCCCGTCATCGTGCAGTACCTCGGCCGGCTCGGGGCGCTGTTCACGGGCGACCTCGGCTACTCCTTCCAGCAGAGCCGCCCCGTCACCGAGATCCTCGCCGCGGCGATCCCACCGACCCTGCAGCTCGCCTCGCTCGGGTTCCTCGTCGCGCTCGTGTTCGGTCTCGGCATCGGCCTCGCGGCCGCCGCCGGGCGCGACCGCTGGTGGTCGCAGGTGCTCCTCGGGCTCCCGAGCCTCGGCGTCTCGATCCCCGCGTTCTGGTTCGGACTCGTGCTCATCCAGCTGTTCTCGTTCAAGTGGCGCCTGTTCCCCGCCTTCAACGCGGAGGGCCTGTGGGGGCTCGTCCTGCCCGCCATCACGCTCGCGCTGCCCACGGGCGCGATGATCGCGCAGGTGTTCGCGCGCAGCCTCATCACGACCCAGCGGCAGGCGTTCGTGACGACCGCGTGGGCGAAGGGGGCGGGCCCCGGCCACGTCCTGTTCCGCCACGTCACGCGCAACGCGCTCTTCCCCGTCCTCACGATCACGGGCCTCGTCGTCGGTCAGCTGTTCAGCGGGACCGTCGTCACCGAGACGGTGTTCTCCAGGCCGGGGCTCGGGCGCGTCATCGCGACCTCCGTCACGAGCCAGGACATCCCCGTCGTGCTCGGCGCCGTCATCATCGGTGCCGCGCTCTACACGATCGCGAACCTCGTCGTCGACCTCGTCTACCCCCTCATCGACCCGCGCCTGCGCGCCTCGATCGCCCGCGGCGACGGACGGAACGGGCGCCGCGCGGCGACGGCCCCCGAGGCACCGTTCCCGGCGGGTGAGGCGACGGCCGCGGCGCTCACCGGCGTCGACGACGAGGCCACCGACGGTGAGGCCGACCCCGCGACCGACGAACGCACCGAGACGACGTCCGAGACGAAGGAGGCGCTGCGATGACGGTCATCGACGCCGCGGCGGAAACGGTCACCGAGACCCCCACCGACGACCGGGGGACGCACTCGACGGGCCCCACGGGCGAGGGCGAGCAGCGGATCGGGCCGTGGCGCCGGTTCCGCACCTCGTGGCTCGGCACGCCCACGGTCGCACTCGCCGTGCTCTGGCTCGCGCTCGTGCTCGTCGCGGCCGTCGCGCCGTTCCTCCTCACCGCGGGCGACCCGCTCGCGGGGGACATCGCGCAGAAGCTCCTGCCGCCGAGCGGCGACCACTGGTTCGGCACCGATCAGCTCGGTCGCGACATCTACACGCGCACCGTCTACGGCGCGGGCCTCACCGTGCAGGCCGTGCTCGTCGCACTCGCGCTCGGGCTCACGGTCGGCTCCGTGCTCGGCCTCGTGTCTGGCTTCGCGGGCGGTGTCGTCGACGCCGTGCTCATGCGCATCGCCGACATCCTCCTCGCGATCCCGACCCTGCTGCTCTCGCTCGCCGTCATCGTCGCGCTCGGCTTCGGGACGCTCAACGTCGCCGTCGCGGTCGGGATCACGAGCGTCGCGTCGATCTCGCGCGTCATGCGCGCCGAGGTGCTCAAGGTCAAGCAATCGCCCTACATCGAGGCGGCCCGCGCGGGTGGCGCGCGCACGGGACGGATCCTGTTCCGTCACGTGCTCCCGAACTCGCTCGGCCCCGTCATCGTGCTCGGCGTGCTCGAGTTCGGCTCCGCGATCCTCGCGATCTCCGCCCTCAGCTTCCTCGGCTACGGCGCGACGCCGCCGGCCCCCGAGTGGGGCGCGCTCGTCGCCCAGGGGCGCGACTTCCTCGCCGGACAGGGCTGGATCGCGACCCTCCCGGGCCTCGTCGTCGCCGCCTCCGTCCTCTCCGCGAACCGCATCGCGAACGCCCTCGACGATCGGAGCGAGCGATGACCACGACACCGCTGCTCGAGGTCGAGGACCTCCGCCTCGCCTACCGCGGACGCTCCGGCACCGTCGAGGCCGTACGCGGCGTCGCGTTCCAGATCGCGCCGGGCGAGCGGGTCGCGCTCGTCGGCGAGTCCGGCTCCGGCAAGTCGACGATCGCGTCGCGCATCATCGGGCTCCAGGCCCGCTCGCTCGAGACGACCGCGGGCAGCATCCGCTTCCAGGGGCGCGAACTCCTCGACGCGAAGCCACGTGCGCTGCGACACGTCCGCGGCCGCGAGATCGGCTACGTGCCGCAGGACCCGACCGTGTCGCTCAATCCTGTCAAGCGCATCGGTGAGCAGGTCGCGGAGGTCCTCCTGCTCCACCGTCTCGAGCACCGGCGGCTCGTCCACGACTGCGTGCTCGAGGCGCTGCGCGATGCGGGCATCGACGACCCCGAGCTCCGCGCGGGGCAGTACCCGCACGAGCTGTCCGGCGGGCTGCGCCAGCGCGTGCTCATCGCGATCGCACTCATCGCGTCACCCGCGCTGCTCATCGCCGACGAGCCCACGAGCGCGCTCGACGTGACGGTGCAGAAGCGCATCCTCGACCGACTCGACGAGCAGGTCGCGGCCGGTGGCCTCGCGCAACTGTTCATCACGCACGACCTCGGCGTCGCCGCCGATCGCACCGACCGGATCCTCGTGCTGCGGCACGGCGAACTCGTCGAACAGGGCACCCCCGACGAGGTCCTCGGTGCCCCGAAGCACCCCTACACGCAGCAGCTCGTCGACGACGCGCCGAGCCTCCACGCCGTTCGGCGGACCCACACGGCACCGCGCGACGGTGTCGAACTCGAGAAGGTCGACGAGGCGCCGGAGGTGCTCCGTCTCGAGGGCATCGTGAAGGAGTTCCCGCTCCCGCGCGGTGCGGGCGGCGGCGCGTTCCGGGCGGTCGACGACCTCTCGCTCACCGTCCGCCGCGGGCACACGACCGGGCTCGTGGGGGAGAGCGGGTCGGGGAAGACCACGACGGGCCGCATCGCGCTGCGGCTTGAGGCGGCGACCGCCGGCCGTGTGCTGCTCGGCGGCGAGGACATCACCGAGTGGCGCGGCGAACGACTCCGGCACCTGCGCCGCCGCGTGCAGATCGTCCAACAGAACCCCTATGCGGCGCTCAACCCGCGCATGTCGATCGCGCAGATCGTCGCCGAGCCGCTCGCGTCGTTCGGTCTCGACGACCGACGCCGACGCGCCCGGAAGGCCGCCGAGCTCATCGACCGCGTCGCGCTCCCGGCCACGGTCCTGCGCCGATCGCCCGGCGAGCTGAGCGGCGGACAGCGACAGCGCGTCGCGATCGCACGCGCCCTGTCGCTCGAACCCGAGTTCCTGCTCCTCGACGAGCCCGTCTCGGCACTCGACGTGACGGTGCAGGCGCAGATCCTCGACCTGCTCATCGAACTCCAGCACGAGACGGGCATCAGCTACCTCTTCATCTCCCACGACCTGGCCGTCGTCCGCGACCTCGCCCACGAGGTGACCGTCATGCGGAACGGTCGCGTCGTCGAGCAGGGGCCGACCGAGGCGCTCTTCGAACACCCGAGCGCCGCGTACACGCGCGAACTGCTCGACGCCATTCCCGGCGGCGGGCGGGAGCGCGAGGCCGTCGGCTGACCACCCGGTCGTCATCCCCTCCCCGACCACATCCACTCGCCCCGGCACCCGGCTCGCGCCGCGGTCGCATCCAAGCAACAAGAGAAATGAGACACCGATGGCTCGAGTACATCGATCCCGCGGCGCCGCCCTCGCGGCGGGCGCCCTCGCCCTCGTGCTCGCCCTCACGGGCTGCGCGAGCGGCGGCGACGCCGGCGGTGAGGGTGCGGGGGGCGGCACGCTGACGTTCGCGATCGGCAACGACCCCCTCAACTTCAGCCCGAGCGCGAAGGGCGGCAACGGCAACGACACGTGGTACGTGACGCGCCAGCTCTACGACTCCCTCGTCTACTACAACCCCGAGACGAAGGAGGCCGAGCCCTGGCTCGCCGAGTCGTTCGAGGTGAACGAGGACGCGACGCAGTACACGTTCACGCTCCGCGACGACGTCACCTTCTCGGACGGCACCAAGCTCACCGCCAACACCGTCAAGCTGAACTTCGACGACATCAAGGCGGCCGGTGCCGAGTCGTCGGCGGTCGCCTACCTCGCCACCTACGAGGGCACCGAGGTGAGGGACGACCGGACGGCCGTCGTCACGTTCTCCACGCCCAACGCGGCATTCCTCGCGCAGGCCTCGACCGCGACGCTCGGGCTCGTCTCCGACGCCTCGATCGAGGTGCCGTTCGGCGAGCGCAGCGGCGGCACGAACATCTCGGGCTCCGGCCCGTTCGTGCTCGAGTCGTACACGAAGGACCAGTCGACGAAGCTCACGAAGCGCGCCGAGTACGCCTGGGCGCCCGCCGCGTTCGGCAACACGGGGGCCGCATCGCTCGACGCCGTCGAGTTCAACGTGATCCCCGAGGCGGGCAACCGCACGGGTGGGCTCACGAGCGGACAGATCGACGTCGCCGGCGGCATCGCCCCGAACGACATCGAGACCGTGCAGGCGAGCGCCGAGATCGTCGAGCGGCCGAACCCCGGCACCGTGTTCGGCGTCTACTTCAACGAGAAGAACCCGATCATCGCGGACGAGGCCGTGCGCGAGGCCGTCGCGTACGCGGTCGACCCGCAGCAGATCCGCGACGGTGCGCTCAACGACCACTTCGCGGTCGCCACGGGCGTGCTCTCGCAGTCGACCTCCGACTACGCCGACCTGAGCGCGACGCTCCCGAAGACCGACACCGCCAAGGCCGAGTCGCTCCTCGACGCCGCGGGCTGGACGAAGGGCGCGGACGGGATCCGCGAGAAGGACGGGCAGAAGCTCACCTTCCGCATCACGTACATCAACAACTTTGGCCCGAACGCCGACAGCATCGCGCTGCTCCAGCAGCAGCTCCAGGCCGTCGGCATCGGTTCGGAGCAGATCAGCGGCACGGTGCCGGAGTTCCAGGAGTCGATCACCTCGGGCGAGTACGAGATCGCGTGGCGCAACCTCTCCTCGGTCGACGCCGATGTGCTCCGTCTCGACTTCAGTGACGTCGGCACGACGAACTGGCCCGTGAGCGACCCCGCCCTCAACCAACAGCTCATCGACCAGGCCACGATCGGTGACCCGGCCGCGCGCACGGCCGAGCTGAAGACGATCCAGGAGGAGCTCATCGCGGGGCACCACTTCGTGCCGGTGCACGAGCTCACGACCGTCGTGGGCGTCGGCTCGGGCGTGACGGGCATCCAGCTCGGTGCCGACTCGCGCCTCGACCTGCTCGTGAACGTGAAGAAGGGCTGAGCGCGCCTCACCTCTCCCGAATCAGCCCATGAATACCGGGTGGTTTTCGGGGTTCCGGTTGCCCCGGAACCCCGAAAACCACCCGGTATTCATCTGTGCGCTCGGTCGCGATGTCGTGACCGGGCGCCCGTTCCGTTCAGCCATCGGCCGATCCACGTCGGGCGGACGAGCCACCGGTACGTCGCGAGGAGCACGACCGTCGTGACGGTGAGCGTGCCGAGCAGCTTCACGCCGAGGGGGAGCGGCAGATCGGCGACGAACGCCTCGAGACCGACGAGCACGACGAGGTGCATGAGGTACATCCAGTAGGACGCGTCCGCGAGCAGACGGATCCACCGACGCTCGCGTCGCAGGAACCGGACGGCGCCACCGATGAGCGCGTACACCGTCGCCCATGCCGCGATCGCGCAGACCGGGGCCCAGACGTACACGGGCAGGACTCCGACGTCACCGACGACACCCGTCACGACGAGCGCCGTGGGCAGTGCGACGAGGGCCACGGCGACGTTCTGCCATGTGTACGTCGCGAGCCGTTCCAGCGCACGGCCGTCACTCGCGAGCAGCCAGCCGACCACGAACGCGCCGAGGTAGCTGCACAGCGCCACCGGATCGGGAACGAGCGTCGACGGGGCGACGACGCCCGAGGGATCCCCCTGGACGAGCAGCGTCGCGACGGACGGGAGCGCGGCGACGAGCACACCCCAGGGTGACGTCAGCACTCGAGTACACCGTGCCGCGGCGCGTGCGCTCCACCGCGGAGCGACGCGCACGAGGATCGCGCGCGCGACGACGGCGACGAGGATGCACTGCGTCAACACCCACAGGAACCAGAGATGGCCGAGGTCGAAGGCCGCGAGGAGCCCGCCGTCGTGCGCGGGCCGGACGAGTGACGCCCCGGTCGCATCCGCGTGCGCCTGTGCGATGAGCCCGAGCGGGAGCACGGCGACCGGCCAGAACACGAACGGCGGCAGCGTCACACGGAGCCCGCGATCGCGCAGGAAGGCACGGGTCCCGTGCCTGGCACGCGAGCGGTTCGCGAAGTAGCCCGCGATGACGAGGAACAGCGACATGCGGAACAGGTGGATGATCGAGATCACGGCGAGCGGCCACGTCGCCTGCGTCGTGTCGGAGACGAGCCAGGGCATGCCGATCGTGAACGGCATGAGGGCGTGCAGCAGGATACCGAGGAGCAGCGCTCCAGCGCGCACGGCGTCGAGTCCGTGGATCCGCGACGTTCGGACCGTGCTCGGCGCGGTCGCCCCGGGAGGGACCGGGTGTTCGCTCATGCGGGCGTCGTCCCGTCCACTCGAAGGGCATCGAGCGCCCCGGCCAGCAGGCGACGGGCATCGGCGTGTGTGCGCTGCCCCAGGAGCACCGTGCTCGGCACGGCGTCGAGCAGCGTCCACAGGGTCTCGGCCGCGATCCGCGGGTCAACGTCCGGCCGAACGACGCCCTGGGCGCGCGCCCCGTCGAGGAGGCCGGTCAGCATCGAGACGACGAGCCCCGGGCCGCCGCGGAGGAGTTCGGCAGTGGCCGGGTCGTGCAGGGCCGCGGCGAGAAACATCCCGCGGACGCGTTCGAACCTGAGGTTGGTGGCATCGTCGCTCATGACGGCGTCGACGATCTCCTCGATCACCCGGAACGGCGTCGGGTTCCGCAGGGCGGAGACGGCGTCGCGGATGCGCTCCCCGCGACGCTCCTGCACGTAGCGCAGCACGAAATGCAGCATGTCGTCACGGGTGGGGAAGGAGTGCTGGACGCTGCCCATCGAGTGCCCGCTCCGCTCCGCCACCGCCCGCAGCGTCGCGGCATGGAGGCCGTGCTCGCTCGCGACGGCGACGACCGCGTGGGCGAGCTCCCGTTTGCGTTGTTCGTGATCGATGACCTTCGGCACGATGCGCTCCGTCCTTAATAATGCACTTGCATTATAACCGCGACGGTCGAGCCGCCCACAAGCCCCCAAGCCCCGCCGCCCGCGGCACCCACCCCCACCCGTCGCCCCGGACGCAGGCGGAGTTCCGGGTGGTTCTCGGGGTTCCGGGGCACCCGGAACCCCGAGAAGCACCCGGTATTCGTGCGGGGGAGTGCCTGAGAAGTCGTCGGGTCGACGCGCTCGCCGTTGCTTCGCGGTGTGCGGGCGGCCCATAATGTCGGACCGCGTGATGCCCGGTGAATGAGGGCGAAGGAGACCCCATGAACTTGCACGCAACACCCGCGCCGACCTCGGACGTCCCGACGGGCCGCATCGTCCTCGTCGCCGCGACGGCCGCGCTCGGCGGCTTCCTGTTCGGCTACGACACGGCCGTCATCAACGGAGCCGTGGGCGCCATCGGCAGCCGGTTCGGCGTCGATGGCGTCGTGCTCGGATTCACGGTGGCGTCCGCCCTGCTCGGCTGCGCCGTCGGCGCCTGGTACGCGGGGCGGGTCGCCGACCGGTACGGGCGCATCCGCGTCATGCTCATCGCTGCCGTCCTGTTCGTCGTCAGCTCCATCGGCTGCGGGCTCGCGTTCTCCGTCTGGGACCTCTCGGTCTGGCGCATCGTCGGGGGCCTCGGCGTCGGCGCAGCATCCGTCATCGCCCCGGCCTACATCGCCGAGGTGTCGCCACCGCACCTGCGCGGTCGCCTCGGGTCGCTGCAGCAGCTCGCGATCGTGTCGGGCATCTTCGTCGCGCTGCTCGTCGACTTCGGCATCGTCGCGCTCGCGGGCAGCGCGTCGGCGCCGTGGCTCCTCGGCCTCGAGGCCTGGCGGTGGATGTTCGTGTCCGAGGTCGTGCCGGCCGTGCTGTACGGCGTGCTCGCGCTCACGATCCCCGAATCCCCGCGCTTCCTCGTGTCGAAGGGACGGACCGACGAGGCGAAGGAGGTGCTGCGCCGATTCGTCGGTGGTGACATCGAGGTCACGACCGCGTCGATCCAGGTCACCTACCGTGGGCAGCTCGAGCGCCCGAAGCTCGACGTGCTGCGTGCCCCGTCGGGCGGGCTGCTGCCGATCGTGTGGATCGGGATCGCGCTGTCGATCCTGCAGCAGTTCACGGGCATCAACGTGATCTTCTACTACTCGTCGGTGCTGTGGCAGGCGGTCGGTTTCAGCGAGCAGGACTCGCTCGTCATCACCGTCATCACGTCGGTCACGAACATCGTGACGACGATCGTCGCGATCATGCTCGTCGACCGGGTCGGGCGCAAGCCGCTCCTTTTCGTCGGGGCGATCGGGCAGTTCGTGAGTCTCGGGACGCTCGCGGTCGTGTTCGCGACGGCACCGATCGTCGGCGGTCAGCCGATGCTCGAGGGGGCGGCGGGGCCGATCGCCCTCGTCGCGGCGAATCTGTTCGTCGTGTTCTTCGGATGCTCGTGGGGGCCCGTCGTGTGGGTGCTGCTGGGGGAGATGTTCAGCAACCGCATCCGAGCGATCGCGCTCTCCGTCGCGGCGGCGGCGCAGTGGATCGCGAACTTCGTCATCTCGACGACGTTCCCCGTGCTCTCGTCGATCGGACTCGGGGTCGCCTACGGCGTCTACACGCTCTTCGCGTTCGTCGCGGTGCTGTTCGTGTGGCGGTTCATCACCGAGACGAAGGGCAAGGCGCTGGAGGACATGGACGATTGACGGGTCCGCGGGCCGCGACGGGGTAGCTCCGGCGTGTTCCGGGCGAGAACCGGGCTTCCGGCTGGCCCCGAACCCCGGTTTTCGCCCGGAACACGGCGTGGGGGCGCCCTGGGTGCGCCCGTGGTCCGGCACGCAGCTCAGTGGCCGAGGAGGAACCGGTTGAGAAGGTTCGAGAACTCGGTCGGCGACGCCGTGTTGAGTTCGTGTCGTCCGCCCGACAGGATCTCGAGCGATGCGTTCGCGATGCCCGCCGCGAGTTCGCGCGCCGCGGGCAGGTTGGGTCGATCGCGTTCGCCGCACACGACGAGCGTGCGCGCGGTGATGTCGCCGAGTTCGGTGCGGAAGTCGGCGGCGGCGGCCGCATCCACGACGGCGAGGACCCGTGCTCGATCGAGGCCCGGCTGCGCGACGACCCGCTCGGGGAGGACGCCCATGACGAGGCGCTGGACGCGCATGAGGGCCCGGTTCGGGTGGACCTGTCCCGCCGAGAGGACGAGCGAGGCGACGCGTGCCGGGTGGTCGATCGCGAATCGTGTCGCGACCATCGCGCCGAGCGAGAGCCCGCACACGTGCGCCCGCTCGACGCCGAGCCGATCGAGTTCGTCCCGGACGGCGTCGCTCGCCGCCTCGAGCGTGAACGTCGGGGTGTCGTCACCGCCCGGTGCGAGCCCGGCGATCGTCGGCGCGACGCCGGTGAATCCCTCGAGCAGGTTCGCGATCTGGTGCGACCACGACGACGGCCTGGCACCGAGGCCGTGCAGGAACAGGACGGTCTGGGGTCGGGGCGTCATGGCCGAATGCTAGCGATCGTCACGGCGGCACGACCATGCAGGAAACCGGGTGGTTTTCGGGGTTCGGGGTGACCCGGAACCCCGAAAACCACCCGGTTCACCGGTGTGGCGTTGGGCGGTGCTCGTCAGGGGCGGCCGCGGAGCGCGGCCTGCTTGACCTCGGCGATCGCCTGCGTGATCTGGATACCGCGGGGGCACGCCTCGGTGCAGTTGAAGGTCGTGCGGCAGCGCCACACGCCCTCCTTGTCGTTGAGGATGTCGAGGCGGACCTTCGCGTCCTCGTCGCGCGAGTCGAAGATGAAGCGGTGCGCGTTCACGATCGCGGCGGGGCCGAAGTACTGGCCGTCGGTCCAGAACACGGGGCACGAGGTCGTGCACGCCGCGCACAGGATGCACTTGGTCGTGTCGTCGAAGCGCTCGCGCTGCGCGATCGACTGGATGCGCTCCTTCTCGGGCTTGTCGGTCGCGACGAGGAAGGGCTTGACCTCCTTGTACGCCTCGAAGAAGGGCTCCATGTCGACGACGAGGTCCTTCTCCAGCGGCAGGCCCTTGATGGCCTCCACGTAGACGGGCTTCGAGATGTCGAGGTCCTTGACGAGGGTCTTGCACGCGAGCCGGTTGCGGCCGTTGATGCGCATCGCGTCGGATCCGCAGACGCCGTGCGCGCACGAGCGGCGGAACGTCAGCGAGCCGTCCTGGTCCCACTTGATGCGGTGCAGTGCGTCGAGGATGCGGTCGGTCGAGTACATCTCGACGTCGAACGCCTCCCAGTACGGCTCCTGGTCGCGCTCGGGGTCGTAGCGACGGATGTTGAGCGTGACGACGAAGGGCTTGGGGGCCTCAATGGGCTGCTCTGCGGTCTCTGACACGTCGATCCTCCTCAGTACTTGCGCTCGGTCGGCTCGTAGCGCGTCACGCGCACGGGCTTCTTGTCGAGGCGGATGTGGTCGGACGGGTCGGCCGACTTCCGGTCGCCCGTCAGGTACGCCATGGTGTGGTGCATCCAGTTCACGTCGTCGCGCTTGGGGAAGTCGTCGCGCATGTGCCCGCCGCGCGATTCCTCGCGGGTGAGCGCGCAGTACACGAGCACCTCGGCGAGGTCGAGCAGGAATCCGAGCTCGATGCCCTCGAGCAGCTCGGTGTTGAAGCGCTTGCCCTTGTCGTGCACCGAGATGTTGCGGTAGCGCTCGCGCAGCGAGTGGATGACGCGCGAGGCCTCGTTGAGTGTGTCCGCCGTGCGGAACACCTGCGCGTTGACGTCCATCGTCTCCTGCAGCTCGCGGCGGATGCCGGCGACCGACTCGGTGCCGGTGGCCTGCTGCAGGAGGTCGACCATGCCGCGCACGCCCGCGGCCGGGTCGTCGGGCAGGGGAACGTAGTCGGCGGTCTTCACGTACTCGACCGCCCTGCGGCCCGAGCGCTTGCCGAACACGTTGATGTCGAGCAGCGAGTTCGTGCCGAGGCGGTTCGAGCCGTGCACGGAGACGCACGCGCACTCGCCCGCGGCGTAGAGGCCGGGGACGACGGTGTCGTTGTCGGAGAGGACCTCGGCGTCGTTGTTCGTGGGGATGCCGCCCATCGCGTAGTGCGCGGTGGGGTAGACGGGCACGGGCTCGGTGACGGGGTCGACGCCGAGGTACGTGCGCGCGAACTCGGTGATGTCGGGGAGCTTCGTCTCGAGCACCTCGGCACCGAGGTGGGTGCAGTCGAGGTAGACGTAGTCCTTGTGCGGACCGGCACCGCGTCCGTCGAGCACCTCCTGCACCATCGAGCGAGCGACGATGTCGCGGGGGGCGAGGTCCTTGATCGTCGGCGCGTAGCGCTCCATGAAGCGCTCGCCGGATGCGTTGCGGAGGATCGCGCCCTCACCGCGCGCGCCCTCGGTGAGGAGGATGCCGAGGCCCGCGAGGCCCGTCGGGTGGAACTGGAAGAACTCCATGTCCTCGAGCGGCAGGCCCTGGCGCCACACGATGCCCATGCCGTCGCCCGTGAGCGTGTGGGCGTTCGAGGTGGTCTTGAAGACCTTGCCGAAGCCGCCCGTCGCGTAGATGAACGCCTTGCCCTGGAAGACGTGCAGCTCGCCCGTCTTGAGCTCGAGCGCGACGATCGCGGAGGGACGGCGGACGCCGTCGACCTCGGTCATGACCATGTCGAGCGCGTAGAACTCGTTGAAGAACTTCACGTCGTGCTTGACGCAGTTCTGGTACAGCGTCTGGAGGATCATGTGGCCCGTGCGGTCGGCCGCGTAGCAGGCGCGGCGCACGGGGCTCTTGCCGTGGTCGCGCGTGTGCCCACCGAAGCGGCGCTGGTCGATGCGACCCTCGGGCGTGCGGTTGAAGGGGAGGCCCATGTTCTCGAGGTCGAGGACCGCGTCGATGGCTTCCTTCGCGAGGATCTCGGCCGAGTCCTGGTCGACGATGTAGTCACCGCCCTTGACGGTGTCGTACGTGTGCCACTCCCAGTTGTCCTCCTCGACGTTCGCGAGCGCCGCGGCCATGCCGCCCTGCGCCGCGCCCGTGTGCGAGCGAGTGGGGTAGAGCTTCGTGATGACGGCCGTGTCGGCTCCCTGCGCGGCCTCGATCGCGGCGCGCATGCCGGCGCCACCGGCACCGATGATCACGATCTCGTGCTGGTGGTAGTGGACACCGTCGATGGTGCGGACGGGAGCGGGGTTCTCTGCCATGTGAGGTGGTGTTCTCTCTAACGTTCCGTGTGGCGACGACTCAGGCGGCGCAGAAGCTCGGGAGGAGGTCGGCCGGCGAGCCCGCGGGACACGGGTCGAACGTGATGATGACGAGCAGGCCGAGCACGATGAGGGCGAACGACGCGAGGCCGACGATCCACACGAGTGCCTTGCGGGTGGTCTCGCGGGCGACGTAGTCGTTGATGACGGTGCGCATGCCGTTCGCGCCGTGCACGAGGCCGAGCACGAGCATGAGGCCGTCCCAGACCTGCCAGAACGGGTTCGAGAGCTTGCCGCCGACGAACGCGAAGTCGATGGCCTTGATGCCGTCGCCGACCATGAGGTTGGCGAAGAGGTGGCCGAAGATGAGGACGACGAGGACGACGCCCGACGCGCGCATGTAGACCCAGCCCGCGCGTTCCCAGTTGATGCCCCGGCGTCGCTCCGCGAACGGGGTGCGGGGGTATTCGATCGATTCGATGGTCATGTCGATTCCCCGTTCCTAGTGGCTGAAGACGTTCATGAGGTGGCGGGGCGCGAAGCCGGCCATGGTCACGAACCAGATCGCCATGACGATCCAGAACATGAGGCGCTGGTGCTTCGCGCCACCGGGCAGGAAGTCGATGAGGATGATGCGCAGGCCGTTGAACGCGTGGTACGCGATCGCGCCCACGAGGACGACCTCGCCGAGGCCCATGATGGGCGTCTTGTAGGCGTGCATGGCCGCGTTGTAGGCCTCGGGGCTGACGCGGACGAGGGCCGTGTCGAGCACGTGCACGAGCAGGAAGAAGAAGATGGAGATGCCCGTGATGCGGTGCAGCACCCAGGACCACATGCCTTCGGTGCCGCGGTAGAGGGTGCCGCCGAAGCGGTCCTTCTTCGCAGGGTTGCCGGGAGTGCCCGGAGCCCCTTGCCTGGCCTCAACAGCTGACACGATTTCCCCTCACGTCGGTTCGTCGGAGTTCGACCCGTGCGTCGGCGGCCGGGTCCTCACGCTGCCCACCTCGTGCGAGGGAGGGGCAGGGCTGCACGCTCCCAGGGTAGTCCCATTTTTGAAGGATGCTTGACCACTCGGCCCGGATGGTGTAGTTAGGCGTGCCTAACCTATGTTGGCGTCGCCCGCGCGCGGCTGCACGCGAGTGGCCCGCCCGGCATCGTCGGGCGGGGCGTCGTGCGGCACTCGATCAGCGCGAGGTGGCCGCTCGGGCGGCACGGCGCTCTGCGGCGGCCTCGTAGTGCTCGAGGAGTTCGTCGCAGATCGACGACCAGGTGCGCGTGAGCACGCGTCGGCGGCCCGCCTCGCCGAAGCGCGAGCGGAGTTCGGGATCGGCCACGAGGCGCGCGACGGCGCCCCGCATCGACGCGTCGCCGGGCGAGTCGGGATCGAAGAGGAAGCCGTCGACGCCGTCGTCGATGAGGTCGATGGGGCCGCCCGCGCGGGGGGCGACGACGGGGAGTCCGCTCGCGTGCGCCTCCTGCACCGTCTGCCCGAACGTCTCCTCGGTGCCCGCGTGCACGAAGACGTCGAAGCTCGCGTAGGCGCGCGCGAGCGCCGTGCCGGAGAGGCGTCCCGCGTACTCGACGGGCATGCCGCGCAGTGCACGTCGCAGGCTCGGCATCGAGGGGCCGTCGCCGACGACGACGAGGCGCATGCGGTCGAGGCCGCGGAGCGCCGCGAGTCGCTCGACCTGCTTCTCCGGTGCCACACGCCCCACGTAGCCGACGACGACGCGTCCGCCCGAGCGCAGCCGCTCGGCGAGTTTCGCCGTCACGGGGTCCTGCCGGTTGCGCGGGTGGTAGGTCTCGATGTCGACGCCGCGCCCCCAGCGCGCGAGCGGGCCGATGCGTGCGGCCGTGAGGTCGGCCATGGACGCGTCCGAGGGGACGAGCGTGAGGTCGGCGGCGAGGTGGATGCGACGGATCGCCCACCAGGCGAAGGACTCCATCGCGGACAGGTGGTTGCGGCGCGTGTAGCCCGCGATGTCGGTCTGGAACACCGCGACCGACGGCACGCCGCTGCGTCTGGCGGCCTGCAGTGCCTGTGCGCCGAGCAGGAACGGGCTCGCCGCGTGGACCACGTCGGGTGCGAAGTCGTCGAGGAGCCGCTGCACCTGGCGGTTCGGGAGGCCGACGGGGAACTGCCGGTACGCGATGGCGGGAACCCGCTTGACGGGGAAGCCCGCGTAGGACGGCGGCGCCCCCGCGTCCGGGGCGATCACCATCGCGTGGTGGCCCTGCGCGGCGAGGTGATCGAGCACCTTGCACACGCTGTTCGTGACCCCGTTGGTGGTGGGAAGGAAACTCTCGGTGACCACGGCGACGCGCATGCGGGCAGCGTAGGCCGGGCGTGCGACCGGCCGGTGGCGTGCGGGTGAACGCGCCGTCCGTCCCGCGGTGTCCCTCGGTGGGATGACGTTCGTCGCCGCCCGGGGGAGCGGGGCGGTGTGTCCGGCCGCGAGGACCGGTCGCGTGGCCGATCCCGCAGCGGCCGATCGCACGTAGGCTGGCCCGCATGCTCAGCGCGCTCGACCGCTTCCACAGTGTGATCCCCGCCGGAGGTGTCGGCTCGAGGCTGTGGCCGCTCTCGCGCGCGGCGGCCCCGAAGTTCCTGCACGACGTCACGGGATCCGGGGTGACGCTCCTGCGGGGGACGTGGGAGCGGCTCGTGCCGCTCTCGGGCGTCGAGCGCACGCTCGTCGTCACGGGGCGCGCGCACGAGGCCGAGGTGCGGGAGCAGCTGCCGGAGCTGCGCTGCGACAACATCGTCCTCGAGTCGGAGGGGCGTGAGTCGACGGCCGCGATCGGCCTGGCCGCCGCGATCCTCGTGCGGCGGGACCCCGATGCGATCGTGGGATCGTTCGCGGCGGATCACCTCATCGGCTCCGACGAGCGATTCCTCGCGGCGGTGCGGGAGGCCGTCGCGGTCGCCGACACGGGGCAGATCGTCACGATCGGCATCCAGCCCTACGAACCCGCGACGGGGTTCGGCTACATCCGCGCGGGGGCACCGCTCGTGATCGCCGGTGCGCCGAGCGCGCGCGCCGTCGACGCGTTCGTCGAGAAGCCGAGCCTCGCGCGGGCGCGCCGGTATCTCGCCTCGGGCGAGTACCTCTGGAACGCGGGCATGTTCATCGCCCGCGCCGATCGTCTGCTCGAGGAGATCGCCGCGAACCGACCGGAGCTCGCTCGCGGCCTCGGCGAGATCGCCGACGCGTGGACGACGGATGCGCGCGACGAGGTGTGCGCCCGGGTGTGGCCCGGCCTCGAGAAGATCGCGATCGACTACACGGTCGCCGAACCGGCCGCGAAGCGCGGCGTGCTCGCGGTCATCCCCGGCTACTTCCAGTGGGACGACGTGGGTGACTTCGCGTCGGTCTCGCGCCTGCGACAGGCGGAGGCGGAGGCGGGGACCGACGTCGTCGTCTCCGGTGATGCGTCCAGGGTCGTGAGTGTCGACGCGCGGGGCCTCGTCATCACGGGTGGGGGGCGCGTCGTGGCGGTCGCCGGCCTCGACGACGTCGTCGTGGTCGACACGCCCGATGCGCTGCTCGTGACGACGCGCGCGAAGGCGCAGGAGGTCAAGCAGATCGTGGAGGAACTGCGCGCCCAGGGGCTCGTCGACGTCCTCTGACCCCGCGACGCGTCACGGCGGCGCTCGCGCGGCCGCGAGCGCGTGGTGTCGGGTCGGCTGGCACCGCGGATCACGATCTCATATCGTCACATTGACGAGTATGGATCGGGCGTGAGGCGCGACCCTACGCTGAGCGAATGATCCGTACCCGCACCGCCGCGGTGGCCGCCGTGTCCACCACCGTCCTCCTGCTCGCCGGCTGCCAGTCCGCGCCCGACCCGGCCCCGACCGACGCGGCGGCGAGCGACTACCTCGCGTGCATGGTCGCGAACAGCGGCAACATCCAGGACCGCTCCTTCAACCAGGCGGTCTACGAGTCGCTCCAGGCCGCGAAGGCCGAGTACGGCATCGACACGCGCGAGACGGTCTCGCAGTCGAGCGCCGACTACGAGACGAATCTCGCGGCGATGGTCACCGAGGGATGCGACTACATCGTGACCGTCGGATGGGAGCTCGCGGAGGCGACGGCCGCGTCCGCCGCGGCGAACACCGACATCACCTACTCCATCGTCGACGAGCAGGTCGAGGGCGACAACGTGCGCTCGATCGTGCACGACACGGCGCAGGCGTCGTTCCTCGCCGGCTACCTCTCCGCCGGGCTGTCGAAGACGGGCGTCGTCGGCACCTTCGGTGGTGGCAACCAGCCGCCCGTCACCGTGTTCATGGACGGGTTCGCCGACGGGGTCGCGTACTTCAATGAACAGAAGAGCGCCGAGGTGCGCGTCGTCGGCTGGGACCGACAGGCGCAACAGGGCTCGTTCACCGACGACTTCACGAACTCGAACACGGCCAAGACCGTCGCGGCGGGCCTCATCGCGCAGGGGGCCGACATCATCATGCCGGTTGCCGCGCAGGCCGGGGAGGGCGCTGCGGCGGCCTCGCTCGAGGCGGGCGGCGGTGTCGGCATCGTGTGGGTCGACTCCGACGGCTACGAGGTGCTCGGCGACGCCTACAAGCCGCTGCTCGTCACGACCGTCGAGAAGCACATGCAGGGTGCGATCCTCGAGGTCATCGGCTCCGACCTCGACGGCACGTTCCAGGCGGGCAACTACGTCGGGACGCTCGCGAACGACGGCGTCGGACTCGCCGACTACCACGACTGGGCAGATCGCGTGACGCCCGAGATGCAGGCCGAACTCGACGCGATCACGCAGCGGATCGAGTCCGGCGAACTCGTCGTCGAGTCGCCCTCCTCGCCGACCGAGTGAGCCCGCCGCCGCTCCGAGCCGCGGTGGGCGACGGGTTCCCCGGCATCGCACGACGGGGCGGCGACACGCGGCGGTGCTGTGCGCGCACACCAGCGGGCGCACCGCACCGCCGCGGGTGCGCTGGCGGAGAGCGACAAACGACGCGCGGACGTCCGACGGGCATGGCAGGCTTGTGTGCAGCGGTGACCCCCGACGCCGTCGACCCGCCCGTCGCGCCGAAGCGGCAATGCAACGGTCGCGTTTCGATTGCGAGGCGCGACCGGGCACCGGGCCCACTCGTGGCTAGGGTCTATAGCCACCGTCGCGCGTGACGCGTGACGGTCAACACCTGATCGAAGGAATTTCCGTGGCACTCTCCAACAGAACCCGCACGGCAGCGATCGCCGCCCTCGGCGTCGCTTCCCTCGCACTCACGGCCTGCGGCCAGGCACCCGAAGAGCCCGCGAACGGTGGCAACGGCGCCACCGATTACACGGCCTGCATGGTGTCGGACGAGGGCGGCTTCGACGACAAGTCGTTCAACGAACTCGCCCACAACGGCCTCACGAAGGCCGCCGAGGAGCTCGGCGTGAAGACGCTCGAGTCCGAGTCGCAGAGCGCCGACGACTACGAGCCGGCCCTCACCGAGATGATCAACCAGGGCTGCAACCTCATCATCCCCGTCGGCTTCAAGCTCGCCGACGCGACGCAGGCCGCCGCCGACGCGAACGCGAACGTGGACTTCGCGATAGTCGACGTCGACTACCTCCAGGGCGACAACATCCTCGGCCTCAACTACGACACGGCGCAGGCCGCGTTCCTCGCGGGCTACGCCGCCGCGGGCTACTCGAAGTCGGGCACCGTCGCGACCTACGGCGGCAGCGCGATCCCGTCCGTCCAGATCTTCATGGACGGCTTCGCGAAGGGTGTCGAGCACTACAACGAGGCCAAGGGCACGCAGGTCAAGGTGCTCGGCTGGGACCCCGCGTCGGCGACGGGTGAGTTCGTCGGGAACTTCACCGACAACGTCCGCGCGAACCAGATCACGCAGGGCTTCCTGAGCCAGGGCGCCGACGTGATCCTCCCCGTCGGCGGCCCGCTCTACCAGGGCGCCGCCGAGGCCATCAAGGCCGGTGGCTCGGACGCCGTCATCCTCGGTGTCGACTCCGACCTCGCCAAGGCCGACGAGCAGTACGCCGACATCATCCTCGTGTCGATCATGAAGGGCCTCGACACGACCGTGTTCGACGCGATCAAGCAGGGCGTCGACGGCACGTTCACGGCGGGTACCTACACGGGCACGCTCGAGAACGAGGGCGTCGGCCTGTCGGGCTTCGGCGCGTTCGAGGACAAGCTCCCCGAGGGCATGACCGGCGAGCTCGACACGCTCAAGGCCGACATCATCGCGGGCACGTACCCCGACATCTCGCAGTTCTCGCCCAAGGTCCAGCAGGACTGACCCGGCACCGGTGACACGGGCGGGGGCGGTTCGCACCACCCCCGCCCCGTGTCGTCACCCCGACTCCCGGCCGCGCGTCCGCACGGCCGCCGACGGACAGGCAAGGACGCAGTGAAACTCGAACTCAGGGGCATCACCAAGCGATTCGGATCGTTCACGGCCAACGATCACATCGACCTCGTCGTCGAACCGGGCGAGATCCATGCGCTCCTCGGCGAGAACGGCGCCGGCAAGTCGACCCTCATGAACGTGCTCTACGGCCTCTATCAGGCCGACGAGGGCACGATCCTCCTCGACGACGTCGAACAGCACTTCGCCGGCCCCGGCGACGCCATGGCCGCCGGTATCGGCATGGTCCACCAGCACTTCATGCTCATCCCCGTCTTCACGGTCGCCGAGAACGTCATGCTCGGGCACGAACCCACGCGCGGCGGCGTCCTCCTCGACCTCGACACGGCCCGCTCGCGCGTGCGCGAGATCTCCGAGCGCTTCGGCTTCAACGTCGATCCCGATGCACTCGTCGAGCACCTCCCCGTGGGCGCGCAGCAGCGGGTCGAGATCATCAAGGCCCTCGCGCTCAACGCCGAGGTGCTCGTCCTCGACGAACCCACGGCCGTGCTCACGCCGCAGGAGACGGACGAGCTCATGGAGATCATGGACCAGCTCCGCGCCAGCGGGAAGTCCATCGTCTTCATCAGCCACAAGCTCCGCGAGGTGCGCAAGGTCGCCGACCGCATCACCGTCATCCGCCGTGGGAAGGTCGTCGGCACGGCGCTCCCGAGCGAGTCGAACGAGGAACTCGCGGCGAAGATGGTCGGCCGCGCGGTCGACCTCTCGGTCGAGAAGGACCCGCCGACGCTCGGCGAGACGACGTTCCGCGTCGCGAACCTCACCGTGTTCGACGAGACGGGGCACAAGCAGGTCGACGACCTGAGCTTCGAGGTCGCCGAGGGCGAGATCCTCGTCATCGCGGGCGTGCAGGGCAACGGGCAGACCGAGCTCACGGAGGCGATCCTCGGCCTGCAGAAGAAGGCGCTCGGCTCGATCACGCTCGACGGCGAGGAACTCCTCGGCCGCTCCGTCAAGAAGACCCTCGACGCGGGCCTCGGCTTCGTGCCCGAGGACCGCACGGTCGACGGCATCGTCGCGGAGTTCACGATCACCGAGAACATGGTGCTCGACCGTGCCGACCGGCCGCCGTTCGCGAAGGGCATCGCCCTCGACCTCGGGGCGATGCGCGACTTCGCGCTGAAGGGCATCGAGGACTACGACGTGCGCACGCCCTCGATCGACACGCCCGCCGGGCGTCTTTCGGGCGGTAACCAGCAGAAGGTCGTGCTCGCGCGCGAGCTCGGCCGCGAGCTGCGCATGTTCATCGCGTCGCAACCGACCCGAGGGCTCGACGTCGGCTCGATCGAGTTCGTGCACGAGCAGATCGTGCGCGTCCGCGACACGGGCATCCCGGTCATCATCGTGTCGACCGAGCTCGACGAGGTCGTCGAGCTCGCCGACCGCATCATGGTGATGTACCAGGGCCGCAGCGTCGGCATCGTCGATCCGACCACGTCACGAGAGGCACTTGGACAGATGATGGCGGGGATCCCGGCATGACCGACACGAACGGCACCTCCGGCGACGCGGCACCCACGAACGCCGCCTCGCCCGCGAAGACGGGTGGCGGCACCCCGCCGCCGCCACCGAATCCCAGCCTCCTCGGCCGCGCCCCCGCCGACCACCCGTGGTCGGGCGTGTGGCGCGACATCCTCGGCGGCGGCCCGCTTCGCTCGTTCGTCGCGATCGTGCTCGCCCTGTTCATCGGCTCGCTCCTCGTCGTCCTCACGAGCGAGGACGTGCGCGAGGCCTCCGGCTACTTCTTCGCGCGGCCCGGCGACACGTTCGCCGCGATCGGCGCGGTCGTCGGCGGTGCGTTCCGCGCCGTGTGGGAGGGCGCGGTCTACAGCCCGCGCACGGGCTTCGCGCCGCTCACCTCGACGCTCATGTGGGCCACCCCCCTCATCTCGGCCGGTCTCGGCGTCGCGATCGGCTTCCGCGCCGGCCTGTTCAACATCGGTGGCCGCGGGCAGATCCTCATCGCCGCCCTGTTCGTCGGGTTCATCGGCGCGTCGACGCCGATGCCGGTCGTCGTGCACCTCCTCGTCGCCGTCTTCGCGGGCCTCGTCGGCGGCTCCATCTGGGCCGGCATCGCCGGGTTCCTCAAGGCGCGCACGGGCGCGCACGAGGTGATCGTCACGATCATGCTCAACTACGTGGCGCTCAATCTCGTCACCTACCTCCTGAAGATCCAGCCCTTCCAGGCGGACGGGGCGAGCGGCAACCCGAAGGCGAAGCCGATCCTCGAATCCGCGCAGCTCCCCGACCTCGTCGGCAGCATGGATCTCGGGTTCGTGCTCGCCATCCTCGCCGCCGTCGTCTACTGGTGGATCATGGACCGCTCGACGATCGGCTTCAAGATCCGCGCCGTCGGTCAGAACCCGCACGCCGCACGGACGGCGGGCATCAACGTCGAGGGCATCACGTTCCTCACGATGGCCCTCTCGGGCGCGTTCATGGGGCTCGCTGGCGCGACCCAGGTGCTCGGTCGGGCGACGAGCGGCTACGACCCGGGCGTCGACGCCGGCATCGGCTTCGACGCGATCACGGTCGCGCTCCTCGGTGCGAACCATCCCGTCGGCATCGTGCTCGCCGGGCTCCTGTTCGGCGCACTCAAGGCCGGGTCGTTCCCCATGCAGATCGTCGAGGGCATCCCGATCGACATCGTGAGCGTCATCCAGGGCCTCATCGTGCTGTTCATCGCGGCGCCGCCGCTCATCCGCCGGATCTTCTTCCTCCCGAAGCCGTCCGGCATCTCGCTGCTCGACCGCGTCCGCGCACAGCGCGCGCTCGACGGGAAACGCGGCGAGTCGACGCCGGAGGTGAAGGCATGACCACGACCATCCCATCGAGCGATCCGGTCGAGCTGCCGGAGGCCTCGACGAAGGCCGAGGTGCGGACGACGCGCAGTTGGAAGTCGCCGATCGCGTTCACGTTCTTCGCGCTCGTCGTCCTCGTCGTGTTCGGCTTCCTCGCGGCGCCCGACAAGACGAGCCGGATCGACCTGAACGATCCGACGGTACCGTTCAGCATCCCGCCGCTCGAGCTGCCCGCGATGCTCACGAACATCGTGATCGGCGTGCTCCTGCTCGCGATCGCGGGCTGGTCGTTCCGGCTCGCCGCCCGCGGCGCCACGACGCCGATCTGGCTCGTCGTCGTGTTCGGCGCACTGTGGGTGTTCGCGCTCATCGTGTTCGTCGGCGCGGGCGCGAACGTGCCGCTCACGTGGCTCCTCACGGGGACGCTCGCACTGTCGACACCGCTCATCTTCGGTTCCATGGCGGGCCTCGTCTCCGAGCGCGTCGGCGTCGTCAACATCGCGATCGAGGGGCAGTTGCTCGCGGGTGCGTTCGCGTCGGCACTCATCGCGAGCGCGACCGGCAGCCCGTTCGTCGGGCTCCTCGGGGCGATCGTCGCGGGCGTGCTCGTGTCGGTGATCCTCGCGGTGTTCTCGATCGTCTACTGGGTCGAGCAGGTCGTCGTCGGTGTCGTCATCAACATGCTCGTCATCGGCCTCACGAACTTCCTCTACTCGGCCGTCATGGTGCCCGATGCGGCGACGTTCAACTCGCCGCCGAAGTACGCCGTGTGGTCGATCCCGCTGCTGAACGACATCCCGATCATCGGGCCGCTGCTGTTCCAGAACACGCTCATCATCTACCTCATGTTCCTGCTCGTGCCGGCGCTCTACATCGCGCTGTTCCACACGAAGTGGGGCCTGAGGCTGCGCGCCGTGGGTGAGCACCCGAAGGCCGCCGACACGGTCGGCATCAAGGTCAATCCCACGCGCTTCTGGAACGTGCTGCTCTCCGGTGCGATCGCCGGCGCGGGCGGATCGTTCTTCACGCTCGGCGCGGTCGGCGCGTTCGGCCGCGAGATGACCTCCGGACAGGGCTACATCGCCCTCGCGGCGCTCATCTTCGGACGCTGGCACCCGCTCTACGCGGCGCTCGCGGCGCTCCTGTTCGGATTCGCCTCGAACCTCAAGACGCTCGCGTCGCAGGTCGGGGCACAGATCCCGCCGGAGCTGCTCGCCATGATCCCGTACGTCGTCACGATCCTCGCGGTCGCTGGCTTCGTCGGGCAGTCCCGCGCGCCCGCCGCGAGCGGCAAGCCGTACTTCAAGTCGTGACGGTCGAGGAAGCGGGCGACGGCGCCGTGCAGGGCCGTTCGCTCGCGCAGGACGTGGACTGGGCGGCGCTGCGCGCGGCCGCCGACGAGGTCGCCACTCGGGCGTACGCGCCGTACTCGGGCTACCGCGTCGGCGCCGCGGCCCTCGTCGACGACGGCCGCACGGTCGTCGGCTGCAACGTCGAGAACGCGAGCTACGGGGTCGGCCTGTGCGCCGAGTGCGGGCTCGTGTCGGCGCTCCACGCGTCGGGCGGTGGACGCCTCGTCGCATTCACGTGCGTCAACGGGCTCGGCGAGACGATCATGCCGTGCGGGCGGTGTCGCCAATTGCTCTACGAACAGTCGGCACCCGGCATGCTCCTCGAGACCGTCTCCGGCATCCGCACGATCGACGAGGTCCTGCCCGACGCGTTCGGGCCGCGCGACCTCGACCACGTCGCCGCCGCGGGATCCTGAATCGTGGTCGCGCGGCGAGCACGTCGGCCGGCCGGACCGGCCGGGGACACGCCGCACGCCGCGCGGCCGACCGCACCCGTTCCCACCATCCGCCGAACCGACCGGCCCGGGCGCACGAACCGTCCGCGGCCACGAAAGGACGCGACATGACCGACACCGCACCCGAGGCGTTCGACGTCGTCGACCTCATCCGAACCAAGCGCGACGGCGGTGAGCTCTCGACACCCGAGATCGACTGGCTCGTGTCGCGCTACGCGACGGGCTTCGTCGGCGACGAACAGATGGCCGCACTCGCGATGGCGATCTTCCTCAACGGTATGGCGCCGCGCGAGATCGCCGATCTGACGCTCGCGATGATCGCGTCGGGGGAGCGCATGTCGTTCGAGGGGCTCGGCAAGCCCACGGTCGACAAGCATTCGACGGGTGGCGTGGGCGACAAGATCACACTCCCGCTCATGCCGCTCGTCGCGTCGTTCGGCGTCGCCGTTCCGCAGCTCTCGGGGCGTGGCCTCGGGCACACCGGCGGCACGCTCGACAAGCTCGAGTCGATCCCCGGTTGGCGTGCGGAGCTGACGAACGCGGAGCTGCGCGAGCAGTTGCGCACGGTCGGCGGCGTCGTGTGCGCCGCGGGTGCCGAGCTCGCGCCCGCCGACAAGAAGCTCTACGCGCTGCGTGACGTGACGGGCACGGTCGAGTGCATCCCGCTCATCGCGTCGAGCATCATGTCGAAGAAGATCGCGGAGGGGACCGACTCGCTCGTGCTCGACGTGAAGTTCGGCGACGGTTCGTTCATGGGCGACATCGATCGATCCCGCGCACTGGCCGAGACGATGGTGCGGCTCGGCGAGGACGCCGGGGTGCGGACGAGCGCGCTGCTCACGAACATGAACGTGCCGCTCGGCTTCACGATCGGCAATGCGAACGAGGTTCGCGAGTCGGTCGAGGTGCTCGCGGGCGGTGGCCCGGCCGACGTCGTCGAGCTGACGGTCGAGCTGGCGCGCGAGATGCTGCGCCTCGCGGGTCAGCCGGACGCCGACGTCGAGGGCGCGCTCGCCTCGGGCCGGGCCATGGACACGTGGCGTGCCGCGATCCGCGCGCAGGGTGGTGACCCCGACGCGCCGCTGCCCGTCGCACCCGAGACGCACACGGTGACGGCCGAGCGCGACGGGGTGCTCGTCGAGCAGCGTGCGCTGCCGTTCGGCGTCGCGGCGTGGCGACTCGGCGCGGGTCGTGCGCGCAAGCAGGATCCCGTGATCCACTCGGCGGGGATCGACCTGCACGCGAAGCCGGGCGACGCGGTGCGTGCCGGGCAGCCGCTGTTCACGCTGCACGCCGAGGACGCGGCGCGCTTCGCGCGCGCTCTCGACGCGCTCGACGGCGCGTACGAGATCGCCGACGCGGGCACCGAGCCCCGAACGGGCGGTCCCCTCATCGCAGGCACCGTCAACCCCTGACGCCCAGCCCCGCCCCCGCCCCGCGCCGCGTCTCACTCCAGACGAGTTCCGGGTGGTTTTCGGGGTTCCGGGTGCCCCGGAACCCCGATTTTCGCCCGGAACTCGGGGGCCGCCCGGGCGCCGGCGTGGGTCGGCGCGCGGCGACCGGGCGGCGGTGGAATGTGTGGCCGTGTTCCTCGGTTGTGTTCCACATGGAAGCGAACGATCGCGCTGCGCTCGAGCGACTGCTCGGCTCGCTCGACTGGCGCGTCGAGACCTCGACCCGTCACCGCCTCGACGCCGGACGGCGGCTGCTCCTCCGCGTGGGTGAGACGCTCGTCGTGTACGTCGCCGCGGGGAGCATCGGGACGTCGCTCTCGGGCACGACGTGCAGCGAGCGACTCGATGCGGGCGACCTCGCGGTCGCGAGCAGTTGCCGCCTCGGCGCGCTGCGCGCGATCGGTGACGGGCCGGCGGAGGTCATCGTGACCTCGCTCACGCCGACGCCCGGCGCGGAACCGCACGTGCGCACGTTCCCCGACCTGCTCGTCCTGCGCGACTTCGCGAGCGAGGAACCCGCGATCGCCGGGCTCGCCGCGTCGATGGGCGCGGTCGAGGACGGATCGGGCCGCGCTCGCGTCGGGGACTCGAGCGTCTGCGCGCACATCGCGACGACGATCGTCGCGGTGGCACTGCGCGCCTGGGTGCAGCGCGGCTGCGCGCCCGACGACTGGCTCGTCCGCACACACGATCCGTACGTGGCACTCGCGCTCGACGCGATCCACGACGAACCAGGCCGCGCCTGGACGGTCGGGGCGCTCGCCACGGTCGCGACGATGTCCCGCTCCGTGTTCGCCGAGCGATTCCGCGCCACCGTCGGTCGATCACCCGCGAACTACCTCGCCGAGGTGCGCATGGCGGCCGCCATGGGACACCTCGAACGCGGCGAACTGAGCGTCGCGGAGACCGCGGCACTGCTCGGCTACGAGTCCGAGGCCGGGTTCAGCCGCGCCTTCCGGCGACACGTCGGCTTAGCGCCCTCCGCATGGCGGCGTGAGCGCACGACCGTGGCGTCCGTCTGATCCGACCGTCGACGGCGTCGTGCCGGAGCGCGCGGTGCCCGCCTGCGTGCCCCGGGGCGCCCGTCCGTCGGCTTCCGTTGCCGGCTCGCCCGTCGGGCGGTCGGTCGATGCGAGGTCGAGTCGCTCGTCGCAGTCGGGCGGCGTGGGGGACCGTCCGGACGAGGACGAGGGCGGGGACGCGAGCGCCGCCGCGCCGTATTCCCGCCCCGATCCCCGGAGTCCCCGTCAGGCCGCGCGCGTCCCGGGGGCGTCGAGGGGCTTCGCGTCGTCCGTGAGGCCGACCCGACGATTCGCGAGTCCGAACAGCACCGAGCCGAGCGCGAGCACGATCGCCGCGATCGTGAACGTCACCGGCACGCCGGCGATGTCGATGAGGATGCCGCCGACCGCCGCGCCGAGCGTGATCGCGAGCTGGAACCCCGCGACGACGAGCCCGCCGCCCGCTTCCAGGCGATCCGGCACGACGTGGCCGAGCCACGTGTTCACGACGACGAGCCAGCCGCCGAAGCCCATGCCCCACACGAGCACGCCCGCGATGACGGCCGGGAGCGTCCCGGCGAGCAGCCCGACCGCGAGGATGGCGAGCGCGAGGGCCGCCGGGACGCCGAACGCCAGGACCCGCAGGTGCCGGTCGACGAGCGCCCCGATGAGGAGGTTCCCCGCGAACCCGCCGACGCCGTATACGACGAGGAGGACGGCCACCCCCGCGGCGTCGAGCCCGTCGACGCGCTCGAGGGCGACGCGGAGGAACGTGTACGCGGCGAGCTGCCCGAGCACCGTGAGGACGTGCCCCGTCAGCCCGAGACCGATGCCCGGTCGGCGGAGCGTCTCGAACAGTTGCCGCATGCCGGTGCCCGCCGCGGCGGGCACCGGCGGGAGCACGAATCGGAGGGCGACCGCGACGACGAGCGTGACGGCGGCCGCGCCGAAGAACACGACGCGCCAATCGGCGAACGTCGAGATCACGACGGCGATCGGGACGCCCGCGACGGTCGCGACCGACGTCCCGAGGGTCACGATCGACATGGCACGACCGAGCCGCTCGGGCGACGCCAGGGTCGCGGCGATCGTGAGGGTCATCGCCCAGAAGCCGCTCAGCGCGGCCCCGAGCAGGACCCGCGAGGCGAGCATGACGGGGAGGTTCGGGGCGAGCGCGACGCCGAGGTTCGAGATCGCCGCGATCACGGCGAGCCACACGAGCAGGGTCCGTCGGTCGAGGCGCGGCACGAGCGACGCGATCGTCGGGGCGACGACGAACCCGACGATCGCGGTGACCGTCACCGTCTGCCCGGCCTGACCCGGGGTGACGCCGAGACTCTCGGCCATGGGGGTGAGGATGCCGCTCGGGAGGAATTCGGCGGTCACGAGCGCGAAGCTCGTCGCCATCATGACGATGAGGCCCGGCCAGGCGAGGCCGCCCGCGCGGTGCGAGCGAGCGGTCGGTGCGTCGTGCGATGCGGCGTGGACGACGGGCACGGAATCGGTTTTCGAGGACATGCTCCACAGCATGATCCGCGGCCGTTCAGGGAACACGACCGTGCGTCCGGACGTGGCGACCGATCGTCGCGCGCCTCGCGGGCGCCCCCCGGCCGAGCGACAGCGCCGGCCGGCCACGACGGAACGCGCGGCGCTCGTGCGCGAGCTGTCCCCGCATCCGCAGCTCGCAGCCCGGACCCCGCAGCCCTCGCCACGACCTGGCGCCGATGCATCGCCGGGCGGGGCGGTGTGGCCCGGGCTCGTGTGACGGGGATTCGCTACGCTTGTCGACGGCGCCGCGCGGCGGCGCCGTGTCCGTGAGCGTCCGAGGGAGTATGCATGTCCAACCACGATGTCGGGGACGAGCACGTCCTGCCCGACGGCACCGACATCGCGTCGCTGCCCAAGGTGTCGTTGCACGACCACCTGGACGGCGGCCTGCGCCCCCAGACGATCATCGAACTCGCCGACGAGATCGGCATCGAACTGCCGAGCACCGACGCGCCCGAACTCGCGGCCTGGTTCGCGGACCAGTCCGACTCGGGCTCGCTCGTCGAGTACCTCAAGACCTTCGACGTGACGACCGCCGTCATGCAGACGAGGCAGGGCCTGCGTCGCGTCGCGCGGGACTTCGTCAACGATCTCGGCGCTGACGGCGTCGTGTACGGCGAGGTGCGCTGGGCGCCCGAGCAGCACCTCGCGCGCGGGCTCTCGCTCGACGAGGCCGTCGAGGCCGTGCAGGAGGGCATCGAGCAGGGCATCGACGACGTGCGTCACGCGGGCCGTCGCCCCGTCCGCGTCGGACAGCTCGTGAGCGCGATGCGTCACGCCGGCGACGGGCGCGAGATCGCCGAGCTCGCGCTCCGGCACCGCGACCGTGGCGTCGTGGGCTTCGACATCGCGGGCCCCGAGGCGGGATTCCCGCCGTCGCTCCTGCAGCCGGCGTTCGATCTGCTCGCCGGTGCGTGGTTCCCCGCGACCGTGCACGCGGGCGAGGCGGACGGCCTCGACTCGATCCGAGGCGCGCTGCTCGACGCACGGGCGCTCCGTCTCGGGCACGGCGTGCGTATCGCCGAGGACATCGAGATCGGTGAGCGCGGTGAGGACGGCACCGAGGTCGTGCTCGGCGCGCTCGCGCAGTGGGTGAAGGACCGCCGGATCGCGCTCGAGCTGAGTCCGTCGTCGAACCTGCAGACCGGTGCGATCGAGGCGTGGGGCGACGAGATCGAGGACCACCCCTTCGACCTGCTCTACCAGCTCGGGTTCACGGTCACGGTCAACACGGACAATCGGCTCATGAGCGCGACGACCATCACGCGCGAACTCGCACGCCTCGCCGACGCGTTCGACTACGACCTCGAGGACCTCGAGACCTTCCAGTTGAACGCGGCCGAGGCCGCGTTCCTCCCGGTCGAGGATCGAGAGGAGCTGACCGACCTCGTCATCGACGGGTTCGACGAGGCGGGTCGATGAACGCGTCGTCGGTCGAACTCGCGTTCGGGCCGGGGGACGTCCGTCTCGGGCTCGAGGCGCGGAGCTGGCGCGACGCGGTCGATCAGGCGGGCGCGCTGCTCGTCTCACGCGGGGCGACGACGGCGGGGTACACGCGCCGCATGCTCGAGGTCATCGAGACGTACGGGCCGTACATGGTCGTCGCGCCCGGCGTGGCGCTCGTGCACGCGAAGCCGGGCTCCGACGTCCGTCACAACGGTGCCGTCATCCTGACGTTCCCGGACGGCGTCGACTTCGGTCACCGGCGCTTCGACCCCGTGCGCGCGGTCGTCGGCATCGCGGTGCGCCGTCCCGACGAGCACGTGACGATCATCGCGGCGATCGCGCGCCTGCTCGACAGCGACGGCACGATCGACGCCCTGCTGTCGGCGACGGACGCGGACGCGCTCGCGCGCGGTGTCGCCGAGCGGCTCGCCGAGGCGGGCATCGCCGTCGACGCACCCGACGCGCCCCACACCGCGTAGCTCGCGCGGACGCGCGTCCGCCTCGCGGGCGGTGCGGTGCGCGCGGCCGGGCGGGACCGGTGCGACCGACGACGCGGACCGCTGGAGGCTCGACCCGGATCCGGATCCTGGGGCGGGGACCGAGGCGCGCGGGTGCGAACGATCATCCGCGCGATGCCTGGCCGACGTGTGCACACGCGTGCACGGGACCGATGCCTCGGACGTGTCGTGCATCGTCCGGTGCGCGCGTGCGCGTGCGCGCCCCCGCGACGCGCGACGTGCGACGGGCGGCGTGCCCGATCGGCACACCGCCCGTCGACGCGCGCCCGGCTCAGATGCCGGCGAGCAGCTCCCGCATCGCGTCCGCCGCGCCGTCCGCCGCCCGGTTCGCCGTTCGCTCGCGTGCGGCCGCGTCGTCGCCGCCGGCCTGCGCGTCGATGTAGACCTTGATCTTCGGCTCCGTGCCGCTCGGGCGCACCATGATGCGCGTCCCGTCCTCGAGTCGCAGCCGCAGGATGTCGCTCGGCGGGATGTCCCCGAAGCCGTCCGCGAAGTCGTCGACACCCGCGACCCGGACCCCGCCGATCTCGGTCGGGAGCGCGGCGCGCAGCGCGGCCATGATGCGGGGGATCTCGCTCACCTCCGCGAAGCGGTTCGACACCTGACGCGAGGCGAACGTCCCGAAGCGGTCCGCGAAATCGGCGTCGAGGTCGGCGAGCGTGCGGTTCTCTGCGGCGAGTCCGATCGCGAGTTCGAGGATCGCGACGGCCGCCGACAGGCCGTCCTTGTCGTGCACCTTGTCGGGGTCGACGAGATAGCCGAGCGCCTCCTCGTAGCCGAACACGATGCCCGGCGCACGCGAGATCCACTTGAACCCCGTCGGGGTCTCGGCGTAGTCGAGGCCGTACGCCGTCGCGACCGCCTCCAGCGCGGGGGAGGACACGAGCGACGTCGCGAGCGTGCCCGTCGTCCCCGCCTCCTGCACGTGCTGCGCGGCGCGCCAGCCGAGGAGCTTGCCGATGTCGTTGCCGCCGAACGCGCGCCAGCCGCCGGCCGTCGGGATCGCGACCGCGAGCCGGTCTGCGTCGGGGTCGTGCGCGATGATCAGTTCGGCCGACGCGGTGTCGGCGGCCGCGAACGCGAGGTCGAGCGCGCCGGGCTCCTCCGGGTTCGGGAAGTCGAGCGTCGGGAACGCTCCGTCGGGGTCGGCCTGTGCACGGACGACCGCTGGCTTCGGTACCCCGATGCGATCGAGGACGCGCTCGAAGGTCTCGAGGCCGACGCCGTGCATGGGCGTGTACACCCAGTTCAGCGGGCCGGGGCGTCCCCGGAACGCGGCGGCCGTCGCGTCGACGTAGGCGTCGACGATCGACTCGTCACCGATCTCGTAGTCCTGGGCACGGGGGATGTCGTGGAGTTTGCGCCCGTTCGCGACGTCGAGGATCGCCTGCGCGATCTCGGCATCGGCGGGCGCGACGATCTGCGAGCCGCCGTCCTCGCCCCCGAGATACACCTTGTACCCGTTGTCGCGCTTCGGGTTGTGGGATGCGGTGACCATGACGCCGGCCGACGCGCCGAGGTGTCGGACCGCGAACGCGAGGACGGGCGTGGGGAGCCGTCGAGGCAGGAGCGTCGCGCGCACGCCCGCCGCCTGCATGATCTCGGCCGTGTCGCGCGCGAACACGTCCGAGTTGATGCGTGCGTCGTAGCCGACGACGATCGTCGGCTCGGCCTCGCGTGCGAGCAGGTAGTCGGCGAAGCCGCGCGCCGCCTGTGCGACGAGGACCCGGTTCATGCGGTTCGGTCCCGCGCCGAGCTCGCCCCGCAGGCCCGCCGTTCCGAACGCGAGTCGGGCGCGGAAGCGGTCCTCGAGGGCCCGCCACGCGTCCGCCCGGTCGCTCGTGTCCTCGGTGCCGATCCACTCGCTCGCCTCGCACAGCTCACCGGCACGGCGGAGGAGGTCGCCCATCTCGGCGCGCGTCGCGGCGTCCGGGTCCTGGTCCATCCACGATTCGGCCCCGTAGCGCAGCGCGATCTGCAGAGGTCGCGTGATGCGCTCCTCGCCGCTCATCGGATCCTCGTCACGATCTCACCGAGGAGCGCGCCGAGTTCGGCCTCGGCCGCCCGACCCGCCTCGATGACCTCTTCGTGGCTGAGCGGCTGGTCCGAGACGCCGGCCGCAGCGTTCGTGATGAGCGAGAGGCCGAGCACCTCCATGCCCGCCTCGCGGGCGGCGATCGCCTCGAGCGCGGTCGACATGCCGACGATGTCGCCGCCGATCGTCCGCGCCATGCGCACCTCGGCGGGCGTCTCGTAGTTCGGGCCGCGGAACTGCACGTACACGCCCTCGTCGAGCTCGCGCACCTCGCGCGCGATGCCGCGGAGCCGCGCCGAGTACAGATCGGTGAGATCGATGAACGTCGCGCCCTCGAGCGGGGAGTCGGCCGTCAGGTTGATGTGGTCCGAGATGAGCACGGGCGTGCCCGGAGCCCACTCGGGGCGCACGCCGCCCGCCCCGTTCGTGAGGATCATCGTCGTCGCGCCCGTCGCCGCGGCCGTACGGACGGAGTGCACGACGCGGCGCACGCCGTGCCCCTCGTAGTAGTGGGTACGGGCGCCGATGACGAGCGCGTGCGCACCGCTCGGCAGGCGGATCGAGCGGATCGTGCCCGTGTGCCCGGCGAGCGCGGGCTTCGAGAATCCGGGGATGTCGCTCGCGGGGACCGTCGCGACGGTCTCGCCGATCAGATCGGCTGCCCGGCCCCAGCCGGAGCCGAGCGTGAGCGCGATGTCGTGGCGCTCGACGCCCGTCGCGGTGGCGATCGCATCCGCTGCTTCGCGGGCGACGGCGACCGGGTCGATCCCCGGGTCGTCCAGTGGATTGATGGACTTCGTGGTCATGTGGCCACTGTAGGCGAGCGGGCATCCCGGGCGCTTCACGCCCCGGTCTGATCCCGCGTGGGCGGGGCCGCACGAACCGGTCGCCCGAGGCTGGCAAACTGTTCGCCATGGTCACCACCTTCGATCGAAAGCACCGCATCGTCGTCCTGGGCGGCGGTCCGGGCGGATACGAGTCCGCCCTCGCCGGTGCGCAGCTCGGCGCCGACGTCACGCTCATCGAGCGCACGGGTGTCGGTGGGGCCGCCGTCCTCACCGACGTCGTCCCCTCCAAGACCCTCATCGCGACCGCCGAGGCCGCGACCGCCATCCGCGAGTCCGGCGAACTCGGCGTGCAGTTCTTCGCCCGCGGCAAGGACGGCAAGGCGCTGCGGCCCGAGGTCGCCGTCAACCTCACGAAGCTCAACCAGCGTCTGCTGCGGCTCGCGGGCAACCAGTCCGACGACATGCGCAACGCGCTCGTCGACGCGGGCGTCAAGGTCGTGCAGGGCGAGGGCTACTTCGACGGTCCCGGTGCGGTCGGTGTGCGCACGGGCCCGAAGGGGCAGGACTTCGACCGGGTCGAGTACGACACCGCCGTCGTCGCGGTCGGGGCGCGGCCGCGCACGCTCGAGACCGCGAAGCCCGACGGCGAGCGCATCCTGACGTGGACGCAGCTCTACAACCTGACCGAGATGCCGAGCCACCTCATCGTCGTCGGATCGGGTGTCACGGGTGCCGAGTTCGCGTCGGCCTACACGGCGCTCGGCACGAAGGTGACGCTCGTCTCGAGCCGCGACCGCGTGCTGCCCGGCGAGGACGCGGACGCGGCCGACGTGATCGAGAAGGTGTTCAAGCGCAACGGCATGACCGTGCTCTCGAAATCGCGCGCCGAGTCGGCCGTGCGCGAGGGGGACGAGGTCGTCGTGACGCTCTCGGACGGTCGCGAGGTGCGTGGCTCGCACGTGCTCATCGCGGTCGGTTCGATCCCGAATACGCAGAACATCGGACTCGACAGCGTCGGCGTCGAGCTGACCGATTCGGGGCACATCCGCGTGAACAAGGTCGCGCGCACCTCGGTACCGAACATCTATGCGGCGGGCGACTGCACGGCGTTCCTGCCGCTCGCATCGGTCGCGTCGGTGCAGGGGCGCACGGCCGTGTTCCACGCGCTCGGCGACGAGGTGCGGCCGATCAATCTGCGCAACGTCGCGTCGAATATCTTCACGTACCCCGAGATCGCGACGGTCGGCTGGCAGGCGCACTCGATCGAGGACGGCGAGCGCGACGGGCGCATCCACAAGCTGCCGCTCTCGCAGAACCCGCGAGCGAAGATGCAGAACGTGCGTGACGGGTTCGTGAAGCTCATCGCGGGCAAGGACCAGGGCATCATCATCGGCGGCGTCATCGTGTCGCCGAAGGCGTCGGAGCTCATCCTGCCGCTCTCGATCGCGATCGAGCAGCGACTCACGGTCGATCAGTTCGCGCGCGCGTGGGCCGTGTACCCGAGCCTGTCGAGCTCGATCACGGACGCGGCGCGCGCGATGCACCGCCCGGACGTCACGAACGACTGACCACCCCGAGCGCTCGCGAACGCGAGCGAGTTCCGGGCGGTTTTCGGGGTTCCGGGGCACCCGGAAGCCCGAAAACCACCCGGAACGCGGGCGTTCGCGTCGTGTGACGTCACTCTGTGACGACGTGTTTCGATCGGGTCTGTTCGTCCTCGGGTGAGCTTCGTATCGTCGAGCCAACCACGACGGAAGCGAGACGAACGATGACCGCACAGGCGTCACCCCGACAGAACGCGGTGTCCTGGTCCGCCCGGCGGGTCGGCGGATCGCGCCGGCACGAACTGCGTCCGCAGCGCACGATCGGCGTGCACCTCGCGAGGGCGCTCGCGTGGTGCGGGCGGCAGGCGAGCTGGATCGGTCGCGAGCCGGCCGAGTTCGCGGCCTACGCGTCGACGCCCGTCCCGTGGGACGACGCGCCCGACCCGGCAGCGACGCGAACCGCGACGGACGCCACCAGCGCGCACTGACGCACGGGGTCGCGTCGGCGTCGAGTGACCTCGCGTCGCCGTCTGCCGGTGTGCGGCTCGCGCGTCATCGGCAGGGAGCTCGACTCGGCCGCACCTGCTCCATCGGCCGGCGCGCCGCGCGGTGGGTCGAACGTGGCGCGTACGAAACGTGGGCGCACGAAACGCGGACGCATAAAATGGCGCGCACGAAAACGGCGCGTACGAATGGGGCGTGTGGCGCACGCGAACGGGGCGCACGTTGAGGCGGCGCGTACCAACGGGGCGCTGGGGCGCGAACGGTACTCGCGAGAGCGGCGCATACGAACGGGGCGCGCGGCGCGCGTGTTCGGGTGTGCATGATCGCGTGTGCGCGCACGCGGCGTGATCGGACGACGCCACGTGCCCGAACGAGGTGCGCGCGAACGCGGCGCACACGAGCGAGGCCCCTCCGCGGAGGGGCCTCGCTCGTGTGCGGTCGGGTCTACTCGTCGGCGATCTCGAGCAGCGGCGTCCCGCTCGGAACCGTCTCACCCGGTGCACCGTGGATGCTGCGCACGACGCCGTCGCGCTGTGACGCGATCGGCTGCTCCATCTTCATCGCCTCGAGCACGACGAGCAGATCGCCCTTGACGACCTTCTGCCCCTCCTCGACGGCGAACTTCACGATCGTCGCCTGCATGGGGGCGGTCACCGTGCCCGCACCCGCCGTCTCGACCGAACCGGGCGTGCGACGACGCGGCGCGTGCCCCGCCATCGTGCGACCGAGGCCGCCGTGCTGGATGCCCGCGCCGACGAGCATGCGCTCGGGCAGCGACACCTCGATGCGCTTGTCGTTCACCTCGACGACGACGCTGCGTCGACCGCCCGGCTGCGGTGCGTCCTCGGACTCGCCGTTCCAGGGCTCGAGCGTGTTGACGTAGTCGGTCTCGATCCAGCGCGTGAACACGCCGAAGTGACCGTCCTCGGCCGTGAACGCCGGCTGTCGCACGACGTCGCGGTGGAAGGGGAGGACCGTCGGGATGCCCGCGACCTCGAAGTCGTCGAGCGCGCGGCGGGCACGCTCGAGCGCCTCCTCGCGCGTCGTGCCCGTCACGATGACCTTCGCGAGGAGCGAGTCGAACGCGCCAGAGACGACGTCGCCCGTGCGCACGCCGGAGTCGATGCGCACACCGGGGCCGCCGCACGGCTTGAAGAGCGTGATCGTGCCGGGGGAGGGGACGAAGCCCCGGCCCGGGTCCTCACCGTTGATGCGGAACTCGAACGAGTGGCCGCGCGGCTCGGGGTCGTCGTAGCCGAGCACCTCGCCCTCGGCGATGCGGAACTGCTCGCGCACGAGGTCGAGGCCCGTGACCTCCTCCGAGACGGGGTGCTCGACCTGGAGGCGCGTGTTGACCTCGAGGAACGCGACCGTGCCGTCGGACGCGAGCAGGAACTCGCACGTCCCGGCGCCGACGTACCCGACCTCGCGCAGGATCGCCTTCGAGGCCCGGTAGAGCTCCGCGTTCTGCTCGGGCGTGAGGTACGGCGCGGGCGCCTCCTCGACGAGCTTCTGGTGGCGGCGCTGCAGCGAGCAGTCGCGCGTCGAGACGACGACGACGTTGCCGTGCGCGTCGGCGAGGCACTGGGTCTCGACGTGGCGCGGGCGGTTGAGGTACTTCTCGACGAAGCACTCGCCGCGACCGAACGCCGTGACGGCCTCGCGGGTCGCCGACTCGAACAGTTCGGGGATCTCGTCGCGCGTGCGCGCGACCTTGAGGCCGCGCCCGCCGCCGCCGAACGCGGCCTTGATCGCGACGGGCAGGCCGAACTCGTCGGCGAACGCGAGCACCTCGTCGGGACCGGAGACGGGCTCGAGCGTCCCGGGCGCGAGGGGAGCACCGACCTTCTCGGCGACGTGGCGCGCGGTGACCTTGTCGCCGAGCGCCTCGATGGCCTCCGGCGAGGGGCCGATCCACGTGAGGCCGGCGGCGATGACGGCTCGGGCGAAGTCGGCGTTCTCGGCGAGGAAGCCGTACCCGGGGTGCACGGCGTCCGCGCCGGCCCGGCGGGCGACGGAGAGGAGCTTGTCGACGACGAGGTAGGTGTCGGCGCTCGTCGTGCCGCGCAGCGCGTATGCCTCGTCGGCGAGGCGGACGTGGGAGGCGTCACGGTCCTGATCGGCGTACACGGCGACGGAGGCGATGCCCGCGTCCCGAGCGGCTCGGACGATTCGGACGGCGATCTCGCCCCTGTTGGCGATCAGCAGCTTCTGGATTCGGGCCATAGTCCATCAGCCTATGGGACTTGTACGTCATCCAATTAGCGGGGGTGCACAATGTTGTGGGGCTTCACTTGTCGGAACCGCGGATGACGGCGTTCGGTTGTGGCCGGACGCAGGGATACGCTGACAGGATGACCGATCGCACGGACGCCGACGGGCGACGCGCGGACGGCGGGCCGAGCGCTCTCCTGCTCGTCGCCCTCGGGGCACTCGGGGCGTTCGGGCCCCTCTCGATGGACCTCTACCTCCCGGGGCTCCCCGTCCTCGCCGCCGATCTCGCGATCGGGGACACGCTCGCGCAGCTCACCATGTCGGCCTGCATGGTCGGTCTCGCGATCGGGCAGCTCGTCGCGGGGCCCATGAGCGACCGCATCGGCAGGCGCGTTCCGATCCTCGTCGGGGTCGCGGGCTTCACGATCGCCTCCCTCGTGTGTGCGTTCGCGGGCGACGTCGTCGTGCTGCTCGTCGCCCGCGCCGTGCAGGGGTTCGCGGGTGCCGCGGGGATCGTGGTCTCGCGTGCGATCGTGCGCGACCTCGCCGACGGTGCCGGCATGGCGCGGATCTTCTCGCGCCTCATGATCGTCACGGGCCTCGCGCCCGTCCTCGCGCCGCTGCTCGGTGGCGCACTGCTCGTGTGGACGGATTGGCGTGGCCTGTTCGTCACGCTCTCCGGCATCGGCGCCGCGCTGTTCGTGCTCGCGTGGTCGACGGTTCCCGACACGCTCGCGCCCGAGCGGCGTTCGGCCGGCGGACTCCGCGCGCTCGCACGCCGCATCGGCGGGCTCCTCGGCGACGTGCGCTTCATGGGCATGGTGCTCGCCGCGGGACTCGCGCAGTGCGTCCTTTTCTCCTACATCTCCATGAGCGCGCTCGTGCTGCAGAACCAGTTCGGCCTCTCCGAGGTGGCGTTCGCCGCGCTGTTCGCCGTGAACTCGGTCATGATCGTCGCCTGCAGCCAGGTGAACGTGTTCTTCGTGGGGCGCACGACGCTCAAGCGCATCGTGCTCGGCGCGCTCGCGGTGGGGGGCGTCGGCTCGTGCGCGATGCTCGTCGGCACGTGGTTCGGCCTCGGACTCGTCGCCGTGCTCGTGCCGCTCCTCGGCGTCGTGGGGATGCAGGGGTTCCTCGCGCCGAACCTGCCGTCGCTCGCGCTCCAGGACCACGCGTCCGGGGCAGGTACCGCGGCGGCGCTCATCGGGACGTCGCAGTTCCTCGTCGGCGCGATCGTGCCCCCGCTCGCCGCGCTCGGCGGCGCAAACGCGGCGGTCATGGCCACGACGATGCTCGCGTGCGGCGTCCTCGCGTTCGCGCTCGTCGCACTCCTCGTCCGGGAGGGACCGAGCACGCCGCGTCGCGCCTGAGCCGCCGTCGATCGCGAGCGTCGCCCGGGGGACGTCGCGCCTCACGCGGCCGCTGGTCACCGGTCGCTCGTGCTACCCGCGGCACGTCGCGCCCGACGCGCTCGTCGGCCGCTCGTGTCGCCCGGGCTCGCGGACGTCGTCCGCTGCCGGGTACCGCGCCCGGCCCGAACGGGGACGCCGATCGCGTCGCGTCCGGGCTCTCCGTGCGCCGACCTGGAAGACTCGGCGCATGGTCCACGAGCGAGCGCGCGCACCCTTCGAGCTCGGGCGCATCGGCTCGGGGTTGCCGTTCGCGGGTGCGCTCGACGCGCTGCGCGACGCGATCGAACACTCGAGCGGCGCGCCGGCGGCGGTCGTCCAGGCGCCGCCGGGGTCGGGGAAGACGACCCTCGTGCCGCCGCTCGTCACGAACCTCGTCGCCGGACGCGGCAGCACGGGGCGCGTCGTCGTCACCCAGCCGCGCCGGGTCGCTGTGCGTGCCGCCGCCCGCCGCCTCGCGTCGCTCGACGGCTCACCGCTCGGCGCCCGGGCGGGCTACACGGTGCGCGGCGACCGCCGGATCGACCGCGGCGCGCAGATCGAGTTCGTCACGCCCGGCGTCCTCCTGCGCCGCGTGCTCGACGACCCGGGCCTCGACGGCGTCGCCGCCGTCGTGCTCGACGAGGTGCACGAGCGCTCGCTCGACACGGATCTGCTCGTCGGTCTCCTGGGCGAGGTCCGGCAATTGCGCGACGACCTCGTCGTCGTCGCGATGTCCGCGACGGTCGACGCGCAGCGGTTCGCGGAGCTGCTCCCCGCGGCCGACGGAACGCCCGCGCCGCTCGTCGACTCGCCCGCGCAGCCCTTCCCGCTCGAGGTGCGGTGGCGACCGGGGGACGGCCCGCGGCTCGACGAACGCGGCGTCGTCCGCGGCTTCCTCGACCACGTCGCCGACGAGACCGCGAGCACGTTCACCGAGCTGCGGCGGCGGCATCCCGATGCCGATGCGCTCGTGTTCGTGCCCGGGGCCCGCGAGGTCCGACTCGTCGCGGAACGGCTCCGTCGCACCGTGCGTGGCGCCGAGGTGCTCGAACTCCACGGTCGCGCGCCCACCGCGCAACAGGATCGCGCGATCGCCGGTCGTTCCGAGCACGATCCGCCGCGCATCGTCGTGAGCACGGCGGTCGCCGAGTCCTCGCTCACGGTGCCCGGCGTGCGGCTCGTCGTCGACTCGGGGCTCGCGCGCGTCCCCCGGCGCGATTCCGTGCGGGGCATGACGGGGCTCGTGTCGCGCTCCGCCTCGCGGGCCTCGAGCGAGCAACGCGCGGGCCGTGCGGCTCGCCAGGGTCCGGGCGTCGTCGTGCGCTGCTTCGACGAGCGCACGTTCGCGGCGGCACCGGCGCACCCGACACCGGAGATCGCGTCGGCGGATCTCGTCGAGGCGGCGCTCCTGCTCGCCTGCTGGGGCGCGCCCGGGGGCGTCGGCCTGTCACTCCCGGATGCGCCGCCGGCGCTCGCGATGTCGGACGCGCTCGCGGTACTGCAAGCACTCGGGGCCGTCGACGACGCGGGACGGGCGACCGGCACAGGGCATGAACTCGCCCGCATCCCCGCCGACCCGCGGCTCGGTCGTGCCCTCGTCGTCGGGGCAGGGCCGGTCGGGGCGCGCGAGGCCGCCGAGGTCACGGCGCTCGTCGGCGGCGACGTGCGCGCCGACGGTGGCGACCTGACGACGACCCTCCGTGCACTGCGCGCGGGGCGCCATCCCGACGAGGCGCGCTGGCGGGCCGACGTCGAGCGACTCGAACGCATCGCGCGCTGGCACACGGCTGACCGTACCGGGACCGCGCCGGAACCACCCGGGCCCTCGGCCGACCGTCGCACGGCGACGACCGCCGAGCGCACCGACGTCGGCCTCGTCGTCGCGCTCGCGTACCCGGACCGCGTCGCCCGGCTCGTCGACCGCGACGCGTCGGTGTACCTCCTCGCCTCGGGCACGCGGGCGGCACTCCCGCCCGGCGGGCCGCTGGACGGCGCCCCGTGGCTCGCGGTCGCCGAGGCGGCCCGGGCGCAGGGGCGGGTGGCGTCGGGAACGGGGGCGGTCGTCCGGAGTGCGGCGTGGCTCGACGAGGCGACCGCGGTGCGCGCCGCCGAGCCCCTCCGTGCGACGGTCGTCGCGGCGTCCTTCGAGGGCGGCCGCGTCACGGTGCGGCGCGAGGAGCGCATCGGGGCGATCCTGCGCTCGTCGACCCCGGTCACCGCGAGCGGGGGCGCCGACGAACGGGCGGCGGTCGAGGCCGCACTCGCGTCGAGCGGACTCGACGTCATCGGGTGGTCGGCCGCGGCCGACGCGCTCCGCCGCCGGCTCGGCCTCCTGCACCGCGAACTCGGCGACCCGTGGCCGGATGTGGGGGAGGAGGCGCTCCGCGCGCGTCTCGACGGGTGGCTCGCCCCCGAGATCGGCCGCCTCACGAGCGGCGTCCCGGCATCCCGCATCGACCTCGCCGACCCGCTCCGGCGCCTGCTTCCGTGGCCCGCGGCCGCCCGACTCGACGAGCTCGTTCCCGAGCGCCTCGCGGTGCCGAGCGGCTCACACGTGCGCATCGACTACCCGTCCGTCGACGATCCGGACGGCCGCCCGGTCGTCGCCGTCAAGCTCCAGGAGTGCTTCGGCTGGGCGCAGACGCCCAGGCTCGTCGCGGGCCGCGTCCCCGTCCTGTTCCACCTCCTCTCGCCCGCGGGCCGTCCCGTCGCGGTGACGGACGATCTCGCCTCGTTCTGGTCGGGGCCCTACGCGCAGGTCCGTGCCGAGATGCGTGGGCGGTACCCGAAGCACCCCTGGCCCGAGGACCCGTGGGCGGCGACGCCGACGCGGCGGACGACGAGGGGCGCGAACCGGGACGCCTGAGTGCGTCGTCGCTCGGTGACCCGAGTGCGCCCGTCGCACAGTCGAAGGGAAGGGCAGCCGGCGCCGGACGACGGATGACGGGTGGCCGGCGACGTCCGGCGGGCGCCGGGCCACGAGGGTCGGGGACGGTCGACGGTCGACGGTCCAGGTGGCCGTGCCACCGCGAATCGCCGAGGACGCCGCCGCGCCCGGCACGCTCGGACCGGGCTGATTGGATGGGAGCATGACGATCACCGCGGCCGCAGACGGCTCCTCGCTCGGAAACCCAGGGCCCACCGGATGGGCCTGGTACGTGGACGATGAGACGTGGCGCGCCGGCGGGTTCCCGACGGGCACGAACAACATCGGCGAGCTGACGGCCGTCGCCGAGCTGCTCGACGCGACCGCGGGATTCGAGGAGCCGCTGCGCATCCTGTGCGATTCCAAGTACGTCATCGACTCGTGCACGAAGTGGATCCGGGGGTGGAAGCGCAACGGGTGGAAGAAGCGCGACGGCAAGCCCGTGCTGAATCTCGAGCTCATGAAGCGCCTCGACGCGGCGCTCGACGGCCGTGACGTGACGTTCGAGTGGGTCAAGGGACACGCCGGCCATGCGGAGAACGAGGCCGCGGACGATCGCGCGCGGGCCGCGGCGACGGCCTTCGCCGAGAAGCGGGCGCCCGATACGGGCCCCGGCTTCGGTCGGCGTGTCGGCGACGCGGCCGACGCCGGACGCGCGTCGTCCTCGGGACGCGCCGTCGGGTCGGCGGGCGGTGTCGCGGACCGGGGACGCGCGGACCGGAGCGACCCCGTGGCCGCGACGAGCGCGTCGGCCCCAGGCCGGTCCGAGCAGCGGGGCGCGCCGCGGCTCGTCGTGGACGAGGTCGACGACGACGTCGCCGCGCTCTTCGAACTCGGCGACGACGGTGACGAGGCGGCCGGAGGTGACCACGAGGTCGTCGACCACGAGCGCCGGAGCCTCGAGGTCGGCCGCGCCGCGCTCGAGGAGCTCGCGCACCCCGATTTCGCGTTCATCGGTGCCGACGGCGCGACGCGGACGCGCGACGACGCGGTCGCCGCGGCGGTGCGCCTGCGTCCCGATGGCGTGACGGCGCACGAGATCGGCCCGTCGACCGTGCTCGTCGTCGGTGAGGCCGAGTGGCGCGCGGGCCGTGTCGCGACGAGCTCGCTGTGGACCTTCGACACGCTCGGCCCGGGCGACGGCGCGTGGCGGCTCCGGTTCCGCCAACTCACGCCGATCCGCTGACCGTGGTCCCGCGAGTTCCGGGTGGTTTTCGGGGTTCCGGGTGCCCCGGAACCCCGAAAACCACCCGGAATGCGGTGCTGGGCAGTGTCGCGGCCGGGTCGGTGGGTGTTCGCTGGGTGAGGTCGTCCTCAGTTGCGGAGTGAGTGCTCACTCAGTTAGCGTTCCGGTATGACCAGAGCACGGCTCAGCGGTGACGAACGTCGCAGCCAGATCCTCGACGCGGTGCTGCCCGTCGTGCTCGAATGCGGCAGCGACGTCACGTCCAAGCAACTCGCCGAGGCTGCCGGTGTCGCGGAGGGCACGGTGTTCCGCGCCTTCGGCGACAAGGACTCGCTGCTCATCGCGCTCCTCGAACGCGAGACGGGCGAGCGGCTCTCGAGCGACGACATCACGGCCATCCGGCCGAGCTCGCTCGAGGATCTCGTCACGATCGCGTCGGCACTCCTCGTCGATCGCTTCGTGCGGGTCTTCCGGCTCTTCGTCGTGCTCGGGCCGCTCGCGGCCCGCGCGCCGCAGAACGACATGGAGGAGAAGCTCGTCGCCCTCCACGCCGCGCTCGAGACCCAGTTCGAGCCGTTCCGCGAGGAGCTCCGGGTGCCGCCGTCGTCCGCGGCCGAGGCGCTGCGGACGCTCGCGTTCGCGGCGTCCTCGAACTGGGGGCGCGGTGAGGCGTTCATCAAGCCCGACGACATCGCACCGCTGCTGCTCCACGGCATCGTCGGTCAGCCCAACCCGGCAACCGATCCCGGACAGTTGCTGTCCGCGGTGCCGACTACGCTTCCCTAGCCGCCGTCCCGATCATCCTGCCCGCATCGTTCGACCCGACCATTCGATCGACCGGTCCATCCCACCCGTCGGGGTCCGCCCCGTCCGCGTCGCCCGTCGTCGCGCCCGAATTCCGCCGTCCCGAACCGATCCCGACGCCGAGCGCGCCGGACCGACGCCCACCGGTCCGATCGACGCTCCGTCGACCTCGTATCCCGTCCTCAGCAAGGAGAGCTCATGCTCGTGCGACTCCTCGTCCGCTATCTGCGCCCGTACTGGCCGCAGCTCGTGGGCGTGCTCGTCTTCCAGTTCCTGCAGGCGCTCGCGGCGCTCACCCTGCCGCGCCTCAACGCCGACATCATCGACAAGGGCGTGCAGAACGCCGACATCCCCTATATCTGGACGCACGGCGGCATCATGCTGCTCGTCTCGTTCGGACAGATCGCGGGCTCCGTCATCGCGACGTACTTCGCGGGACGCGCGGCGATGCAGGCCGGACGCGACATCCGTGCGGGCGTGTTCGCGCGCGTCAGCGAGTTCTCGGAGCGCGAGGTCTCGCAGTTCGGCCCCGGCTCGCTCATCACCCGCAACACGAACGACGTGCAACAGGTGCAGATGCTCATCATGATGGGCTGCACGATGCTCGTCTCGGCGCCCATGCTCGCGATCGGCGGCATCATCATGGCGCTCCAGCAGGACGTCGGCCTGAGCTGGCTCATCCTCGTCTCGGCGCCGCTCATGCTCGTCGTCGTCGGCTTCATCGTGGCCCGCATGCTGCCGCTGTTCCGCAGCTACCAGCTCAAGCTCGACAACGTGAACCGCGTGCTGCGCGAGCAGCTGACGGGCATCCGCGTCGTGCGTGCATTCGTGCGGGAGGACATCGAGCGCGCGCGCTTCGAGACGGCGAACGCCGACCTTACGCTCGTGGGCCGCAAGGTCGGTGAGCTGTTCGTGCTCATGTTCCCGCTCGCGATGCTCATCCTCAACGTAACCGTCGTCGGGGTCGTCTGGTTCGGCGGCATCCAGGTGAGCGAGGGATCGGTGCAGATCGGCACGCTGTTCGCCTTCATGACCTACGTCATGCAGATCCTCATGGGCGTCGTCATGGCGAGCTTCATGACGATCATGATCCCGCGCGCCGCGGTCTGTGCCGAGCGCATCTCGGAGGTCCTCGCGACCGACACGTCGCTCACGCGCCCGGCGAAGCCCGTCACGGAATTCCCCGAGCGCGGCACCGTCGAGCTGCGCGAGGCCGGCTTCACGTACCCCGGCGCCGAGCACCCCGTGCTGCGCGACGTGAGCTTCCGCGCCGAGCGCGGCGAGACCGTCGCGATCGTCGGCTCGACCGGCGCGGGCAAGACGACGCTCGTCGGCCTCATCCCGCGCCTGTTCGACGCCACGACGGGCAGCGTGCTCGTCGACGGCGTCGAGGTCGACCAGGCCGACCCCGAGCTCCTCTGGCAGCGCATCGGGCTCGTGCCGCAGCGTCCCTTCCTCTTCTCGGGCACCGTCGAGTCGAACCTCCGATTCGGCAACGAGGACGCCACCGAGGACCAGATGTGGCGTGCGCTCGAGATCGCGCAGGCGAAGGACTTCGTCGAGGCACGCGAGGGCGGGCTCGGCTCGCGCATCGCCCAGGGCGGCACGAACGTCTCGGGCGGGCAGCGACAGCGCCTCGCGATCGCGCGAGCGATCATCCGCGAGCCCGAGATCCTCGTGTTCGACGACTCGTTCTCGGCGCTCGACCTCACGACCGACCAGGCGCTCCGCCACGCCCTGTGGGCGCAGCTGCCGGAGGTCACCAAGATCGTCGTCGCCCAGCGCATCTCGACGATCATCGACGCCGACCGCATCGTCGTCCTGGAGGACGGCATCGCGGTCGGCATCGGAACCCACGACGAACTGCTCGAGAGCTGCGAGACCTACCGCGAGATCGTGGAGTCCCAGCTCGGTGTGGAGGCGAACTGATGACCGAGTCGACGAGTGCCACCGCAGGCATGACGGCCGAGGAGGCCGAGGAGTACGAGCGGGCCGAACGCGCCCGCCTCGATGCGGGCATGATGGGCTCCGAACAGCAGGGCAAGCCCAAGCAGTTCTGGCCGAGCTTCAAGAAGCTCCTGCTCATCCTCGCGCCCTACAAGATCACGCTCATCATCGTGACGATCCTCGGCGCGATCGGCGTCGTGCTGCAGGTCGCGACCCCGAAGGTGCTCGGTGAGGGGACGAACGTCCTGTTCGAGGGCGTCGTGTCGAGCCAGCTCCCCGCGGGTGTCTCGAAGGAGCAGGTCGTCCAGGGCCTGCAACAGCAGGGCCAGACGGACTTCGCGAACATGGTCGAGGCGATGCAGATCACGCCCGGCCAGGGCGTCGACTTCGAGCGTCTCGGCGCGATCCTGCTCATCGTCCTCGGCCTCTACGTCGGTGCCGAGTTCCTCATGTGGCTCCAGGGCTACCTCATGAACGACATCATGGTGAAGGCGCTCTACACGCTCCGCAAGCGCGTCGAGGAGAAGATCCACCGGCTGCCGCTCAGCTACTTCGATCGCGTGCAGCGCGGCGAACTGCTCAGTCGCGTGACGAACGACATCGACAACATCAACCAGGCGCTGCAGCAATCGCTCTCGAGTGCCGTCACGAGCCTGCTCACGGTCATCGGCGTGCTCGTCATGATGTTCTCGATCTCGTGGCAGCTCGCGCTCGTCGCGCTCGTCTCGCTCCCGCTCATGGGTGTCATCTTCGGGGTCATCGGGCCTCGTTCGCAGCGCAGCTTCGCGAATCAGTGGAAGCAGACGGGCAAGCTCAACGCCCGCGTCGAGGAGTCGTTCTCCGGCCACGCGCTCGTTCGCGTGTTCGGCAAGGAGCAGGAGTCGCGCGAGAAGTTCGGCGAGGAGAACGAGGAGCTGTACCGGGCGAGCTTCAAGGCCCAGTTCCTGTCGGGCATCATGATGCCCGCGATGATGTTCATCGGGAACATCCAGTACGTCGGTGTCGCGGTCGTCGGTGGCCTCATGGTCGCGAGCGGCAATCTGCGACTCGGTGACGTGCAGGCGTTCATCCAGTACACGCAGCAGTTCACCCAGCCGCTCGCGCAGCTCGGTGGCATGGCGACGGTCGTGCAGTCCGCGACCGCGTCGGCGGAGCGCGTGTTCGAGTTGCTCGAGGCCGACGAGGAGGAGCCCGACTCGCCGGACGCTCCCGCACCGGTCGACGGTGACGGCACGATCGCGTTCCGAGACGTCACGTTCTCGTACGATCCGGAGACGCCGCTCATCTCGGGCCTGAACTTCGAGGTCGCGCCGGGGCAGACCGTCGCGATCGTCGGACCGACGGGCGCGGGGAAGACGACGCTCGTCAATCTCATCATGCGGTTCTACGAGCTGGACGGCGGTGCCATCCTGCTCGACGGGCAGCGCATCGCCGACCTGCGTCGGCGGGACGTGCGCGCTCGCACGGGCATGGTCCTGCAGGACCCGTGGCTGTTCCAGGGCACGATCCGCGACAACATCCGCTACGGGCGGGACGACGCGACGGAGGAGGAGATCCTCGAGGCGGCGCGCGCCACGTATGTGGATCGCTTCGTGCACTCGCTGCCCGACGGGTACGACACCGTGCTCGACGAGGACGCCTCGAACGTGTCGGCCGGCGAGAAGCAGCTCATCACGATCGCTCGCGCGTTCGTGTCCGACCCCGCCGTCCTCATCCTCGACGAGGCGACGAGCTCGGTGGACACGCGGACCGAGCTGCTCCTGCAGCAGGCGATGAACGCGCTGCGCGAGGGGCGGACGAGTTTCGTCATCGCGCACCGTCTGTCGACCATCCGGGATGCCGACCTGATCCTCGTGATGGAGGCCGGGTCGATCGTGGAGCAGGGGACGCACGACGAGCTGCTCGCTCGTGGCGGCGCGTACGCGCGCCTGTACAACTCGCAGTTCGAGGACGCGGCCGTCGAGATCTCGGACGAGCAGCCGCACGCGGCCGACACCGCCGCGGGCCAGGGGGCGCCTGCGGGCGGTATGGGAATGTGATCGCGCGCCGCGTCGCATCGGTGTCCTGGACGCGGCGCCGGCTCGCTCGACCGATCGGTCGAGCGAGCCGGCGCCGCGTCCGTCGTCGACACGCCCGGGACGGGATCGGGGTGACGTGTGACGGCCGGGACGTTCGTCGTGATCCGCGGAATGCCGGATGTGCGCGGAAGCGCGCCTCGATCAGCAGTTCCTGGTGAGCGTGGTCCGTGATTCAGGTCACGAAAACATCACAGAGTGGTCACGAAAGGGGTGCGTTGATGCCGAATCGTGACCTAGTGTGGACGGACCGATCACGCCCGGGCGACACGGGGGGTGGCGATCCGCAGGTGTGATCGGTGGGTGCGACGTCGCCGGCGGGGGCCGGGCGAGGGACCACGGAACCATCACCGACGCAGTGCCCCCGCAACACGCAGAGGAACCGTATGCCACTCGCATTCGCCACCGGAGCGCGTCCGTCGAACGGAAACCGCCCGATGCCGGCCAAGATCGTCTGGGGAGCGCTCGTCGCCCTCGTGCTGGGTGTGGTGGCCGTCGTGCTCGCGCCCGCCACGATCGCACACGCGGCGCCGACGGACGAGGCCCGCGAGATCATCGAACTCACGAACACCGAGCGTGCCGGTGCGGGAGCGGGCCCCGTGCAGCACAGCGACGCGTTGCAGGCCGTCGCGCAGGACTGGGCGGAGCACCTCGCCGCCGAGGGCGGCGGCATCTCCCACAACCCGAGCTACGCCGAGCAGGTTCCGGCGGGCTGGTCCGGCGTCGCCGAGAACGTCGCGTCCGGCGGTACTTCGCCGCAGGTCTTCCACGACATGTGGGTGCGGTCCGAGGGGCACTACCGGAACCTCATGAACCCGGACTTCAACGTCATGGGCGTGGGCTGGGCCACGTCGGCCGCCGGGACCGTCTACGCCGTCGAGGTCTTCGCGAAGTACGACGAGATCACCGATGCCCTCGGCGCGACACCGGTCGACGCCACGCCGACCGAGGACACGGCGTCCACGTCGGCCGAGTCGACGCCCGCCGAGACCGAGGCCACGACGCCGGACACCGCGACCACCGACGCGGAGACCGCCGAGACGACGGCCACGCCGAGCGCCGAGACGCCGACCGCCACGTCCGAGGCCGTCGCGGAGGCGGTCACGCCCACCGCGACGACGACCGAGGCCGCGACGCCCCCCGGTAGCTCGGGCGGGCTCGCCGACACGGGCACGAGCAACTTCACCCTCCTGGCCGTGGGCGCGTCGCTCGCGCTGCTCCTCGGAGCCGGTGCGCTGTTCGTCGTGCAACGCCGCCGCCGGAGCGCCTGAGCGCCTGAGCGACCGAGCGACCGAGCCGAACGGCGGTCGGCCGGACACCACGGTGTCCGGCCGACCGCCGTTCGCGTGCGGGCGCGAGCGACCGCGGGCTCAGGGCAGCGTCGCCGCCCCACGCCACAGGTGGAACCATTCACCGCCCGACTCGCGGACGAGTCGCCGGACGGTCGGGAGCGACAGACCGACGACGGTCGACGGGTCACCCTCGATGCGTTCGATGAACGGACCACCGAGCGAATCGATCGTGAACGCACCGGCGACCTCGAGTGGCTCGCGCGATGCGATGTACGCGTCGATCTCGGCATCGTCGAGATCCGCGACGAACGTCACGCGTGCGTGCGCCGGGCGTCCGATGCCGGGGCCGCCGGCACCCGCGCGGCGATCGACGAGCCAGTGGCCGGACCACAGCGTGCCCGTCCCGCCGCGCTGCTCGAGCCACCTCGCGCGCGCGACCGCCGGTTCGTGCGGCTTGCCCAGCACGCGACCCGCGAACTCGAACATCGAGTCGCCGCCGAGCACGAACCCGTCGAGCGGCCCGCCCGTATCGGGGTCGAGGGCATCGGGGTCGTCGGCGACCGCGATCGCCTTGGCGCGTGCGAGCAACTGCACGACCTCCTGCGGCTCGAGGGCATCGACGTCGACGCCGCGCGAGGCCGCCTCGCGCGCGAGCACGGCGTCCTCGTCCACGTGCGAGGGGAGGACGACCGGATCGACACCCGCCGCGCGCAGGAGCGCGAGCCGGGCGGGGGAGGTGGAGGCGAGGTAGAGACGCATGGCGGCAGCGTAGCGACGGCCCGCTCCGTCCGGGCCGGTAGCGTGGTGCCGACGCCGCGAGGCGGGATCGGAGTGAGGATGCCAGAGAGCAGCGGGGCGCGCCCCGAGGTCGGCGACGAACTCGAGCTGGAGGTCGGCGACGTCGCCCACGGTGGTGTCTTCGTCGCGCGCGCCGACGAGCGCGTCGTGTTCGTGTCCGATGCGGCACCGGGCGAGGTCGTCCGCGCGCGCATCACGCAGGTGAAGCGGTCGTTCGCGCGTGCTGTCGCGCTCGACGTCGTGGACCGCGCGCACGAGGCGCGCCGGGCGCACGTGTGGCCCGAGGCGGACATCACGCGGGACCCCGAGCTTCGACCCGGTGGGGCCGAGTTCGGGCACCTCCGTCCCGATGCGCAGCGTGAGCTGAAGCGCCGTGTCGTGACCGACGCGCTCGCACGGTTCGGCGGCGTGACGCGTGACGTCGAGGTGGCATCGACGGCCGGCGACGCGGACGGCGACGGCACCGGCTGGCGCACGCGCGTGACGCTCCACGTCGACGAGCACGGCACGGTCGGTCCGTACGCGGCCCGCTCGCACCGCGTGATCCCCGTCGAACGCCTCCCGCTCGCGGTGGACGCGATCGACGCACTCGCCGACCGGCACCGGACGGCCCGAGGGCCCGGACGGTTGGAGTTCACGGCCGCGAGCGAGGGCGAGGCGCTCGTGCGGCCCGTTCCGGACAGGGGACGCGCCACGCGCGCCGGTGTCGTCCGGGAACGCGTCGGTGCACGCGAATTCGACGTCGATCAGGACGGCTTCTGGCAGGTGCACCGCGACGCCGCCGCGACACTCGTCGGCGCGGTGGGGGCGGCGATCGACCCCGAACTGCTCGATCCGCGCGCACCCAACCTCGATCTCTACGGCGGCGTTGGGCTCCTCGCGACGTCGTTCGCGGACGTCGGCGGCGCCGACGTCCGCGTCGAGACCGTCGAATCGGCGCGTGCCGCGACCGAGCACGCGCGCCGCAACCTCGCCGGACTGCCGGGTGCGAGCGCGGTCACGGCGCGCGTCGACCGGTATCTCGAGCACCTCGGACGAGACTCCGGTGCCGCGGCGCGCGACGCGTTCGGGCGCGCGACGATCGTGCTCGACCCGCCACGTTCCGGTGCGGGCGGCGCGGTCGTGCGCTCACTCGTGGAACTCGGCCCGGCCCAGATCGTCTACGTCGCGTGCGACCCCGTCGCGTTCGCGCGCGACGTCGGCACGTTCCGCGAACTCGGCTACGAGCCGGGCGGGATCCTGGCATTCGATCTGTTCCCGTCGACGCACCACGTCGAGTGCGTCGCGACACTCCGGCCCGTGCGCTGAGACGACGCGCTGCGGCGCCCCGCGGCCGTGCCGACGCTCAGTGGCCGAAGCGACCGCCGAACGGGTCGGAGGCACTGCCGCCGCCCTGCAGGAAGCGCTGCGAGCGCGTCCACGCGGACGCGGGGCGCGGGACGTCCCGCGGCCGGTCCGCCGTGAGACCGGCCTCGACGAGCGCCGCGAGCACGGCCGAGACGGCCGCGATCTCCTCCGCGGTCGGATTTCCCCGCAGGATGCGCGGTGCGCCGTGGTCGATCTCGTCCGTGTCGCTCACAGCGGGATGTTCCCGTGCTTCTTCGGCGGCATCGACGCCCGCTTCGTCCGGAGCGTCCGCAGCGCCTTCGTGATCATGACACGCGTCGCCGCGGGCTCGATGACCGAGTCGAGCTCGCCGCGCTCGGCCGCGAGGAACGGCGAGGCGACGTTGTACGTGTACTCGTTCGCGAGGCGCGTGCGGACCTCGGCGACGTCCTCACCGTCCTCCTCGGCCTTCTTGATCTCGCCGCGGAAGAGGATGTTGACGGCACCCTGCCCGCCCATGACGGCGATCTCGGCCGTCGGCCAGGCGAAGTTCAGATCGGCGCCGAGCTGCTTCGAGCCCATGACGATGTAGGCACCGCCGTAGGCCTTGCGCAGGATCACGGTGACGAGCGGCACGGTCGCCTCGGCGTACGCGTACAGGAGCTTCGCGCCGCGGCGGATGACACCCGACCACTCCTGGTCGGTGCCGGGCAGATAACCCGGCACGTCGACGAGCGTGAGGATCGGGATCGAGAACGAGTCGCAGAACCGCACGAACCGGGCGGCCTTCTCGCCCGCCTCGATGTTGAGCGTGCCGGCCATCGCGTTCGGCTGGTTCGCGATGATGCCGACGGGGTTGCCCTCGACGCGGGCGAAGCCGATGACGATGTTCGGCGCGAACAGCGGTTGCACCTCGAGGAACTCGCCGTCGTCGACGATGTGCTCGATGACGGTCGTCACGTCGTACGGCTGGTTCGGGGAGTCGGGCACGAGGCGGTTCAGCACGCGGTCCGAGTCGGTGACCTCGAGTTGCGGCTCCGCGTCGTAGCGGGGCAGTTCGGCGAGGTTGTTGTCGGGCAGGTAGCTGAGGAGCGCCCGCGCGTAGTCGAGCGCGTCGTCCTCGTCGGAGGCGAGGTAGTGCGAGACGCCCGAGGTGCGGTTGTGCGCGAGCGCACCGCCGAGCTCCTCGAAGCCGACCTCCTCGCCCGTCACGGTCTTGATGACGTCGGGGCCGGTGACGAACATGTGGCTCGTCTTGTCGACCATGATGACGAAGTCGGTGAGCGCGGGGGAGTAGACGGCGCCGCCCGCTGCGGGGCCCATGATGATCGAGATCTGCGGGATGACGCCGGATGCGGCGGTGTTGCGCTTGAAGATCTCGCCGTACTTGCCGAGCGCGACCACGCCCTCCTGGATCCGCGCGCCGCCCGAATCGAGGATGCCGATGCAGGGCACCCCGGTCTTGATCGCGAGGTCCATGATCTTGATGATCTTCTCGCCCGCGACCTCGCCGAGCGAGCCGCCGAACACCGTGAAGTTCTGCGAGTAGACCGCGACGTTCCGGCCGTGGATCGTGCCCGTGCCGATGATGACGGCATCGCCGTAGGGCCGCTTCGCGTCCATGCCGAACGCCGTCGTGCGGTGGCGCACGAACTCGTCGATCTCGACGAAGCTGCCAGGGTCGAGCAGCCCCTCGATGCGCTCGCGCGCCGTCTTCTTGCCCTTCGCGTGCTGCTTCGCGGCGGAAGCGGCCTCGGCATCGGTCACGGCCTCCGCGTACCGCGAACGGAGGTCGGCGAGCCGTCCCTGCGTCGTGAGGGCCTCGGCCCGGGCCCGCGCCACGGCGTCTGCGTCGTCTGCTGCACCAATCACATCTGCACCCTACCTTTTCGGGGCCCTCCGGCGTCGGCGGGCCGGAGCCGGGGCACCACGACGGGCTCCGGCCCGCCGACGGGGTGCGAGCCCGCCGACCGCGCGGTACCGTGTGAGCGGACGACGGTCCATCGGCTCGCCGGGGGGTGAGCGACGTCGAATCCGACGGGAGTACCGTGTGAGTCGAGCGGACGTTCAGGAGACGGTGACGACAAGGGGGGCGCGGGACGTGACGAGCCAGGACGACGCCCCCATGCGCCGGATCGGACCGGACGACGACCTGAGCGGTGTCTTCGGATCGCACAGTGCTCGCGACGACGCGAGCGGGACGAACGGGGAGGCGGCACAGGAGGACGCGGAGGCGAGCGTCCCGGCGTCACCCGACGGCGACGCGGCGCACGCCGCGGTCAACCCGGTGGGACGCTGGTCGTTCATCGTCTCGATCCTCGCGGCGGTCATCGCGCTCATCCCGATGCCGAACTTCAGCATCCTGCTCTCGTTCACGCCCGCCCTCGTCGCCGTCGTGCTCGGCATCATCGCGCTGTGCCTCCGTGGCCGCCCGTGGGGATTCGCGGTGCTCGGGATCGGTATCGCCGTGCTGTCGGTCGTCGTCGCGATCTTCCTCACTTTCGTGTACCTCGGCGGGTTCGACGCGGCGCTCGTCGCCGCACCCGTCGGCGGGGCCCACCCGTGACGGCGAAGGGGCGTGCGAGGGGCGAGGACGGTGGTCGCGTGCTGATCCGACTCGACTCGTCACCGTCCACGCTCGACGCGGCCCGGGAACGCTGGCGGGCCGACGTCACGGGCCGGGTGCTGCCGCACCTGTCAAGCGTCGTCACGAGCGATCAGACGGGCGGCCGGGGCCGGCTCGGGCGGGTGTGGTCGAGCCCGCCGGACACGGGGCTCGCGATCGCCACCGTGCTGCGGTTCCGCGACGCGCCGACCGTGCGTGAATCCCTCGGACTCCTCCCGCTCCTCGCCGCGCTCGCGCTGCGCGAGGCGGCGGTCGCGGAGCTCGACGACGACGCGGCGCGCGTGCTCGTCAAGTGGCCGAACGACGTGCTCGTCGACGGACGCAAGGTCGCGGGCATCCTGGGTGAGGTGCTCGGCGCGCGTGACGGCGAACTTGCGTGCGCGATCGGGACCGGCGTGAACGTGTCGCTCACCGAGGCGGAGCTGCCCGTCCCCACCGCGACGTCGCTCGGGATCGCCGCCGGGCGGCCCGTCGATGCGAACCGCGTGCTCGATCGCTACCTCGCCGAACTCACCCGCCGGGTCGACGGGCTCGTCGCCGCGAACTGGAACGCCGTCGACGCGGGCGTCGTGAGCGAGCTCCAGCGCACGAGCGCGACGCTCGGCACGCGCGTGCGCGTGACGCTGCCCGACCACGGCGCCCTCGTCGGCGACGCCGTCGAGATCACGCCCGCCGGCCACCTCGTCGTGCGCACCGACGACGGCGCGCGCCGGACGGTCGTCGCGGGCGACGTCCAGCGCGTCCGTCCCGACGGGCAGGCGTGAACGAGGCCCGCGTCGTCCGGCTCCGACCCCACGGACGCCGGCTCGTGATCCCGTGCCTCGCGCTCGTCGTGGGCGCGGGCGGCCTCGGTGTCGCGACGGCCGGGTTCGGCTCCCCGCTCGCGACGGGACTCGGCATCACCGGCCTCGTCCTCCTCGTCGCCGTCGTCGGGCTCCTGCCGATCGTCGTGTGGCTCCGCACCCACTACATCATCACCACGCACCGGGTCATCGCGGTCGACGGGCTCGTCGGCCGCAGGGAGCGGGAGATCGATCTCGGCGACGTGATCGACGTGACGACGCGGCGCGGCCCGCTGCAGTCAGCCTTCGGGTCGGCGACGATCGAACTGACGGCGGTGACGGGGCGCCGCGTGCGGTTGAACGACGTGCCCGACGCGCGTGTCGTTGGCGAGTCGCTGCGGGAACTCAGCACGATGCGGCACCGCGAACGCGCCGGGTGACGGTTCGTCCTCAGCGCGCGGGGAGCGGCCCGCTGCGCGCGTCGCGCGTCGCGCGGGCGGGCGAGAAGACCCACCAGCGGTAGAGCACGAAGCGGAACACCGAGCCGATCGCGAGTCCGATGAGGTTCGACACGTTGTCGGCGGCGAGCGAGTCGAACCCGAAGCCGTAGTGGATGATCCAGAGCGGCAGGAGTCCGACGACGAGGCCCGCGAGACTCACGGCGAAGAACTCCACGGCCTCGCGCGTCGAGTTCTCGCGGCGGTGCCGACGGAACGTCCAGTAGCGGTTGCCGACCCAGTTCCACGCGATCGCGACGAGCGTCGACAGGGTCTTCGCGACGAGCGTGGCGCCGACGAAGCGATCGTCGGTGAAGAACGTGATGCTGAGCAGATTGAACACGCCGATGTCGATGAAGAACCCGACGCCGCCCACGAGCCCGAAGCGGAGCAATTGCGTCGCGAGCTGACGCAGCCGCAGGAACAGGCCGAGGCGCTCGGGGAGGGGCGTGTCCGTCGTGACGGGGTCGCTCGCGCGCTCGGCGGCGACGAACTCGACGAGGTCCGCGGGAACGGGCCGCCGCGGCTCGGGGTCTTCGGTCACGCGCGCTCGGTCCTCTCCCGATGGTCTGCCGGCATCCACGTTGCGGTCACCCGGCCCCGTCGGCCGGTTCAGTGTAGCCCCGGGCGTCTGGAATGATCGAGTGCGACCCCGCGGGACGTTGACGGAGAGGCGATCGAATGGTGCAGCGAGTCGGAGTGATCGGCGGCGGACAGCTTGCCCGGATGATGATCCCGCCCGCGGTGGAGCTCGGCGTGGAACTGCGCGTGCTCGCCGAACAGCCCGGCTCGAGTGCCGCGCTCGCCGCGACGGCGATCGGCGCCGCGGACGACGTCGACGCGGTGCTCGCGTTCGCGCGCGACGTCGACGTCGTCACCTTCGACCACGAACACGTTCCGCAGGACGTCCTGCGTGTGCTCGTCGACGCGGGCGTCTCGGTGCAACCGGGCCCCGACGCCCTGCGCTTCGCGCAGGACAAGCTGGAGATGCGACGACGGCTCTCGGAGCTCGGCGTGCCCGTACCCGAGTGGGCCGCCGTCGAGGACGAGGCGGCACTCCAGGCGTTCGTCGACGCGCACGGCGGCCGCGCCGTGCTCAAGACCCCGCGCGGCGGGTACGACGGCAAGGGCGTGCGCATCGTGTCCGCCGGCGTCGAGGGCGCCGACTGGTTCGCCGACTTCGACGCGCTGCTCGTCGAGGAGCTCGTCGACTTCCGGCGCGAGCTCGCGCAGCAGATCGCCCGGCGCCCGTCCGGCCAGGTCGCGCTCTGGCCCGTCGTCGAGACCGTTCAGCGCGACGGCGTGTGCGCCGAGGTGCTCGCTCCGGCCCCCGGGACGGCGCCCGACGACCGCGTGCGGGCCGTGTGCGCTGAGATCGCCGTCGGGATCGCCGAGGGCCTCGGCGTGACGGGCGCGCTCGCCGTGGAGCTCTTCGAGACGACCGACGAGCGGGTGCTCGTCAACGAGCTCGCGATGCGGCCCCACAACTCGGGCCACTGGACGATCGACGGCGCCGTCACGAGCCAGTTCGAACAGCACCTGCGCGCCGTCCTCGACCTGCCGCTCGGCGACCCGACGCCGAGCGCGCCGTGGAGCGTCATGGTCAACATCCTCGGCGGGCCGCAGGACGAGCCGATCGACGCGCGATTCGAGCGCGCCTGGGCGTCGCACCCGGCCGCGAAACTGCACACCTACGGCAAGTCGGCGCGCCCCGGCCGCAAGGTCGGGCACGTGACGGTTTCGGGGGAGGACCTCGACGACGTCGTCTACCAGGCGCGGGCGGCCGCGCAGGCGTTCGACGACTGACGGGCGACGGGGACCCGCGGCGGCGAGCGCGCCGTCGCGGGCGCTCGGCGTTCACCGCCGAGTCGTGCACGTCGCCGGGACCTGCGCCGGATATGCTCTGCCGAATGAGCACGAACACGGCACCGCTCGTCGGCATCATCATGGGCTCCGACAGTGATTGGCCCGTCATGCAGGGCGCCCGCGACGCCCTCGCCGGCTTCGACGTTCCCGTCGAGGTCGAGGTCGTCTCGGCGCACCGGACGCCCGACAAGCTCGTCGACTACGCGCGCGGTGCGGCCGGGCGCGGACTCCGCGTCATCATCGCGGGTGCCGGCGGCGCGGCGCACCTGCCGGGCATGGTCGCCTCGATGACGACGCTCCCCGTCGTCGGCGTGCCCGTCCCGCTCAAGTACCTCGACGGCATGGACTCGCTCCTGTCGATCGTCCAGATGCCCGCGGGTATCCCCGTCGCGACCGTGTCCATCGGGGGCGCGACGAACGCCGGCCTGCTCGCGGCCCGCATCCTCGGCGCGAGCGATCCGCGCATCGCCGAAGCGCTCGCCGAGCATGCCGAGTCCCTGCGGCTGCTCGTCGACGAGAAGAACGACGCGCTGCAGCGCACGCTCTGAGGTGGACCGCCGCCGGCCCCGAACGCCCCCAGCACCGACCGGACGAGATGCTCGCGACATGATGACAGCCACCCCCTCCCTCCGCACGCCGGACACCGGCGACGCGCGGCTCATGACGCGTCGTGCGTGGTGGCTCGTGCTCGGCAACTTCGTGCTGCCCGGGACCGCGCAGGTCGTGGCGGGCAACCGGCGCTTCGGGCGGTTCATGCTCGGGCTGTGGCTCACCGGGATCGTGCTGCTCGTCGTCGTCGGCGTCTGCGCGCTCGTGTTCCGCGCACCGATCCTCGTGACCGCGACGAGCGAGCTCGGCATCCGCGCCGTCGTGCTCGTCATGTGGATCTTCATCGCCTGTTGGTTCCTGTCGCAGATCGACGCCCTGCGCCTCACGCGACTCATCAAGCTCGATGCGCTCGCGCGGCCCCTCATTGCGATCATCGCGGTCGTGCTCGCGATCGTCCCCTCGATCGTCGGACTCACGGCGGGCAACGTCGCGAACCAGGTGGCCTCGACCGTGCACACGCTGTTCGGTGGCGATTCGGCCGGTATCAAGTGGCCGACCGACGGCCGGATCAACATCCTGCTCCTCGGAGGCGACCGCGGCGCCGATCGCGAGGGCCTGCGCCCTGACTCGATCAGCGTCATGAGTTTCGACGTGCTGACCGGACGATCGACGACGATCGGCATCCCGCGGAACACCGAGTCGTTCCCGTTCGCGGACGGTCCCATGAAGGAGCGCTACCCGGACGGCTACAACGACTGCGACGTCGACGTGTGCTACATCAACTCCGTCTACACGGAGGTGCAGCTCTACCACACGGACCTCTACCCGGATGCCGCCGCGAAGGGCAGCGAGCCCGGTATCGAGGCGACGAAGGAGGCCGTCGAAGGCATCACGGGGCTGCAGATCCACTACTTCGCGCTCATCGACATGGCCGGGTTCGCCGAACTCATCGACGCGCTCGGCGGTGTCACGATCGACGTCACGGAGAAGGTCTGGCTCGGCATCAACGACGACGGTTCCGAGGGATGGACGGAGCCGACGGAGTACATCGACGTCGGCGTGCAGAAGATGGACGGCGCGACGGCGCTCTGGTACGCGCGGTCGCGCTACAACACGACCGACTACGCCCGCATGGAGCGGCAGCGCGAGCTGCAGGCCGCGATCATCGCGGAGATGACGCCCGCGAACCTCGCGTCGCGGATCGGGCCCGTCACGGACGCGGTCGAGAAGCTCGTCGAGACGGACATGCCCGAGGGCGAGGCCGGCATGGTGGCCGACCTCCTGCTTCGATCACGCAGCCAGCCGCAGACGACGCTCGAGCTCGTTCCACCGCTCGTCGACCCCGCGAACCCGGACATCGACGTCGTCCAGCAGGCGATCCAGGACTCGTTCACGGCGGACCCCGAGCCGACCGCGACGACCGACGACGGGTCGAGCGACTCGGGCGGGTGACGCGCGTGCCCGGCCCGGCGTGCGCGTCGGGCGCACGCGGCCCGGTGCGCGCCGGCCGACGCCGACGCCTGCGCCGCGCGCCGCGCCGAGCCGTCGTCCCGGATCCGCACGTGACGCCGAGGACGGGCGTGTAACGTCCGGGGCATGGCAGACGAGCGACCGATCGGATTCTGGCTGAAGCTCGTGGACGGCCTCATCGAGGACCGCTTCGCGGAGGTCATCGAGGAGCACGGCGTCACGAGACGTCAGTGGCAGCTCATGAGTGTGCTCGTACACGGGCCCGCGACGGTCGAGGTGCTCGACGAGCGCATCGCACCGTTCCTGCGCGATGCGGGGGCCGAGGTACGCGAGGACGGCCTCGTCGGCTCCGCCGCGCACCTCGCCGAGCTCGTGGAGAGCGGGTGGGTCGTCGGCGGCGCGGGCGAGCCGTACGCGTTGACGGAGCGCGGCGTGGGGGCCGCGGAGAACCTCGCGAAGCGCGTGACCGAGCTGCAGAACGGGCTCGCGGACGGGGTGGCGCAGGCGGAGTACGACGCGACGATCGCGACGCTCGCACACTTCGCCCGGAACCTCGGCTGGGACGGCTGAGCACCCCGCCCCCCCACGCGCGCACCCGTGTGCCCACCCCCGTGCCCACCCCCGTGCCCACCCCCGTGCCCGCGTGCCCACGCGCGGAAAAAGCCGGGTTGTTGCTACCGGGCCGCAGGCCCGGTAGCAACAACCCGGCTTTTTCGGCCGGCGGCGGGTGGCGCGATCAGAGGTCCGCGTGCAGCGTCCAGACCTGGTCGGCCGAGAACTCCCAGTGGTACACGCCCGAACGATCGCGGCCCGCGATCCGCAGCGCGCGCTCCACGCCCGTGTCCGTCACGACGCTCGTGACGGCGTGCGCGATCCGTTCCGGGTAGCCCGCGAGGTCGCCGCGCTCGACGACGATCGTCGCGTCCATGCCGACCTCCATGAGGGCCGGCACATCGGAGTGGATGACGGGGGTCCCGAAGCGGAACGCCTCCACGATCGGCAGCCCGAAGCCCGCCTCGAGCGACGGGACGACGAGCGCCGAGGCGCGCTGCAGGGCGACGGCGAGCTGCTGGTCGGAGATCTGCCCGACCGCGACGACCCGGTCGGGCCCGAGCCCGGCGTGCACGAGCAGTTGCTCGAGCGTGACGTCGCCGCGTTCGCTCCGACCCACGACCACGAGCCGGAGGTCCCGCATCTCCGGCAGGGTCATCGCCCGCAGGAGGTGTTCGAGGCCCTTGCGCGGATCGACCGAGGCCGACGTGATGACGTACTCGTCGGGGAGGCCCATCGCCCTGGCCAGGCGGTCGCCCTCGGCCTCGTCGTCCGGCAGCCGGATCGCCGGGTCCGCCGCCCCGCCGATGACGCGCAGTCGGTCACCGAAGTCGTACACGTCCATGAGTTCGTCGGCGACCGCGTTCGTCGGCGCCACGACGGCGCTCGCGTACTTGTGGACACGACGCAGCATGGCCGTCTGGAACTTGACCTCGGCGGGCGGCAGGAGCTCGGGGCGCCGGAACGCGGTCGTGTGGCCGACCGTGACGACCGTCTGGTCGATGCCGTACGAGAGCGAGATGTCGCGGACGGGCGCGAACAGGCCCATCGCGTGGATGAAGCCGCCACCGACGGAGCCCGTCAGGAGCCCCCGCCGCCACGACGTCGCGAGCGTCTCGTGCTTGAGCGGCCCCTGCGTGACCCCCGTGAGACCCGGGACCTCCGTCTCGAAGCGCTCGAGCTCCTCGGCCGGGACCTTCGGGAGGATCGCCTGGACGTCGCAGCCCGCCGGGGCGCGCGCGATGATCTCCCGCGCCAGGTTCGAGGCATAGCGGCGCGAGCCGCCGGGCCTCGGATCGAGGAGGCGGTCGAGGACGAGACGGAGCGTGACCATCAGTCCCGCAGCACCCCCTGGGCCGCGGCGTCCTCGAGCGCCTCGAGCCACGGTCGCATGGGTGCGAGCCCCGCGCGCTCCCACGCGTCGTGGCCGAGCACCGAGTAGGCGGGACGCGGTGCGGGGCGCACGAAGGCGGTCGAGTCGGTCTTCTTCACGTTCTCGGGGTCGAAGCCCGCGAGGCGGAAGATCTCGCGCGCGAAGTCGTACCAGCTCGCGACGCCCGAGTTCGTGCCGTGATAGATCCCGGCGGGGGCGTCGGCGTCGACGAGCGCGACGATCTGCGCCGCGAGGTCCGCGGTCGAGGTCGGCTGACCGACCTGGTCGCTCACGACCGACACCTCGGGCTTCGTCGCGGCGAGCTTCGCCATCGTCTTCGCGAAGTTCGGGCCGTCCGCGCCGTACAGCCACGCCGTGCGGACGACGTAGGTGCCGTCCGGGTGCGCGGCGAGTGCCTGCTCCTCGCCCGCCGCCTTCGTCCGGCCGTAGGCGTTGAGCGGGTCGCGCGGCGCGTCCTCCGCGTACGGCTCGGTCGCGTCGCCGTGGAACACGTAGTCGGTCGACACCGTCACGAGCTTCGCGCCGTGCCGCGCGGCCGCGCGCGCAAGGTTCGCGGTGCCCGTCGCGTTGACCGCGTACGCGAGGTCCTCGTTCGTCTCGGCGTCGTCGACCTTCGTGTAGGCGGACGCGTTGAGCACGACGTCCGCGTTCGCGACGGCCGCGTCGACCGCGTCGGCATCGGTCACGTCGAGCTCCGCGCGCCCGAGGGCGGTGACGTCGCGTCCGGCGAGGGCGCGCTGCAGGTCGTGCCCGAGCATGCCGCCCGCGCCGACGACGAGGTACCGCGTGGCGGCGCTCACAGTGCCGCCCGCTCCTTCAGGGGCTCCCACCAGGCGCGGTTGTCGCGGTACCACTGCACGACGTCGGCGAGGCCCTGCTCGAACGGCACCTGGGGTGCGTAGCCGAGTTCGTTCTGGATCTTGGAGATGTCGACGCAGTAGCGCAGGTCGTGGCCGAGGCGGTCCTCGACGTGGTCGACCTTCGACCAGTCCTCGCCCATGAGCTCGAGGATCTTCTTCGTGATCTCGACGTTCGTGAGCTGCGTGCCGCCGCCGATGTTGTAGACCTCGCCCGCGCGGCCGCGCGTGAGGACCATCGCGATGCCGCGGCAGTGGTCGTCGACGTGCAGCCAGTCGCGCACGTTCTCGCCCGTGCCGTAGAGCGGCACGTGCTTGCCGTCCATGAGGTTCGTCACGAACAGGGGGATGAGCTTCTCGGGGAAGTGGTACGGCCCGTAGTTGTTCGAGCAGCGCGTGATCGAGAGGTTGAGGCCGTGCGTCTTGACGTAGGAGCGTGCGATGAGGTCGCTCGACGCCTTCGACGCGGCGTACGGGGAGTTCGGTTCGAGCGGGAACTCCTCCGTCCACTCGCCCTCGTCGATCGAGCCGTAGACCTCGTCGGTCGAGACGTGCACGAAGCGCTCGAGGTCGTGGCGGAGGGCCGCGTCGAGCAGCCGCTGCGTGCCGACGACGTTCGTCTCGACGAAGATCGAGGAGTCGCGCACGGAGCGGTCGACGTGCGACTCGGCCGCGAAGTGCACGACCGCGTCGACCTTCGGGAACCACTCGTCGAGCAGCGCGTTGTCGCGGATGTCGCCCTCGACGAACGTCAGGCGCGGCGAGTCGGCGACGGGCTCGAGGTTCGCCCGGTTCCCGGCGTACGTGAGCGCGTCGAGGACGACGACCTCGGCCTCCTCGAGACCGGGGAAGGCGTCCTGCAGCGTGCGTCGGACGAAGTTGGAGCCGATGAAGCCGGCACCGCCGGTCACGAGAAGTTTCATTCACAGTCCTTGAGGCGTGGTCGAGTGGCGGAGCGCAGCCCGCGGTTCGGGCCATGCTATCGCGCTGCGCGGGGCGACTCGATCCGGTGGGCCGTGCACGGCGCTCGCTCGAGCCGCGAAACCGGGCCCGCGACGGGACGGCTCGCGAGCCCCGCGGGGGTGTCCCCGGTGGGGACGCGCTCGGTGTGTGTCGGAATCTGCCGGGTCACCAGAGGCCGAGAAGCATGAACGCGCCGATCACGGCCCGGTCACGCGGCCGTCGGCGGTACTGGCCCGCCCGCCGGGCCAGCCGCACCGAACTCAGCGGCGTGCGGGGCTCGAGCATCTCGTGCAGCCACTGGAGCCGGGGGAGTTCCTCGGGTGAGGCCACGCGGATGCAGGCGTCGACCGTGAGGAGCACCTGCCCCCGGTGCCACCCCCGAGCCATGAGTCGCACGCGCTTGAGCGCCTGCGAGACGCCCGTGTTCGCGCCGACCGCGTTCGCGTCGTGCTGGCGGTACTCCACGGTCGATTCCGGGTCGATGACCCACGTCAGGCCGGCCGCGCGCGCGAGCGCGTAGACGAGCCAGTCATGGGCCTCGGCGCGGTCGGCCGGCGAGTTCGGATCGGTGAGTTGACGCTTCGTCATCTCGGCGAGTCGCCGCGTCACGAGATACGTCGAACCGGGGCCGGGGGTCTCGAACGCGTAGTCGGCGAGGCGCTGCGGATAGTCCTTGCGGACGAGGACACGCGTGCCGTCGGCGTGGAACGCGGTGACGTTGGACGAGACACCGTCCGCCCGGTGTTCGCGCAGCAGCTCGATGTGGCGGCTGAGCTTCGTCGGCGCCCACAGGTCGTCCTGATCGGCGAAGCCGACGTAGTCGAAGGGCGTGAGGTCGACGTCACGAAGCAGCCGATAGAAGTTCGGTGCCGCCGCGCCGAACGTCCCGGGCGGAAGGATCCGAACCCGCGGGTCGTCCGCGGCGAAGCGTTCCAGGATCGCGAGGGTCCCGTCCCGGGACGCGTCGTCGGACACGAACACCGTCAGCTCGGCACCGCGCTGGTCGAGGATCGATGCGAGCTGCTCGGCCAGGAACCGCTCACCGTCGTGGGTCGCGAGGAGAACCGCGATTCGGGGTGACGGTGTCCGTCCCTGTGGCATGGTTTCCTTCCGCCGCGATCGTCGTTGCGCGCTCATGGTAGCGAGCGCCCGGTGGGCGTCACTCGAAGGTGTGCAGCGGCCACCAGTCGATGGCCGTGGTCACCTCGGAGGTGAACACGCCCGCCATGCTCCGCGCGAACGGCTCGCTCAGGTGGTTGTCGTCGATGTAGGTGACGACCCCGCCCATCGACGGCGGGCAACTGCCGTCGGGGCAGATCGTCGGTGTGAGGTCGACCCAGATGCCGCCCGCCGCGCGGATCCGGTCTGCGTGGTCGTCGAGGGCGGGGTCCGGCGGCGGGGGCGAACCCGCGCACTCGGGCGCCCCGAATCCGTTCGCCATGGCGCAGTCGTAGGGCTGCATCGGGAATCGCGGGTTGTCCCGGACGGCGACGACGTCGGTGCCCTCGTTGCCCGCGATGTGGTCGATCCACTCGGGCAGCCCCTCGGGGATGTTGTCGACGTCCTCGGTCGCGGAGTTGCTCCCGAGCACGACGACGAGGTCGGGCGACTGTTCGAACACGTAGCGCGTCGCCTGTTCCCACACGCGCTCGCAGTCGCTCTCTCCCAGGAAGGTGTCGAGGAGGGAGCCGTCGTCGTCGAAGACGGACGGCGGGGTGAAGTAGCAGCCCGGTGAGACCTGGGTACGGAGCGCCCAGTCCGGATGACGCTGCACCGTCTCGAGCAGCATGCCGTTGTACTGCATGGAGTGCGAGTTGCCGAGCACGAGGATCGTCCGGCTCGCGTTCTCCACGTCGCCGTACTCGTAGCACATCTCGGTGCGGTACGGATCGTCGTCGTGGCAGTCCTCGCCCGACTCGGTCCAGATCGTGCGCACGATGAGGTCGTCCGGCAGGAGCGGCGGGTCGATGCGTCCGCCCGGGTCCTGCGCCCCGAGCGTCGCGTAGTCGGCGGTGTGGATCGCCTCCTCGGCGGCCTGGCGGCTCTGCTCGGTCACGCCGAGGGCCGTGGAGGAGGCGAGCACGGCGGGCAGGATCGAGGCCGCGATCATCGCGATCGACCGCGGCCAGAAGCCCCAGCGGGGACGACGGTCGTCCGCCGGGTCGGGGTGCGGTGCCGACACGCGCGGCACCGCGACGAGACGGGCGCAGGGACGCTCCACGAAGCGCGTGAGCGCGATGCTCGCGAGGACGCTCGCGATGAGGATGACCGAGCCGGAGAGCCAGTCGACGGTCGAGCGATGGTTCGCCTGGAGGGAGATGACGAGGATCGGCCAGTGGACGAGGTAGAGGGCGTACGAGTAGCCGCCCATGACGGCGAGCGGCCGACTCGACAGGAACCGCGCGGCGAGCCCGGGGGTCGTCGCGCCGGCGCCGACGATGATGCACGCGGCCGAGAGGACGGGCCACAGGGCCCACGTGCCGGGGAACATCGCGTCGTCGGGGATGACGAAACCGCACGAGACGACCCCGGCGAGGCCGAGCCACGTGAGTGCGTCGCGCGCGCGGTCGGTGACGCGCAACCAGGGCTGGACGAGTGCGAGCAGGGAGCCCGCGGCGAACTCCCACAGTCGCCCGAGCGTGTCGAAGTAGGCGGAGGCGAAATCGAGCGCGATGAGTTCGCGCGCGTGGACGAAGGACGCGATCCCGATGAGGCCGAACAGGACGGTCAGGGCGGGACGCAGCGGCAGCCGCAGCGTGCGCGAGACGAACTCCGTGAGGAGGTGGAGGAGTGGCCAGAGGATGAAGACCTGCCCCTGGATCGCGAGCGACCAGAACTGCTGGAACGGCGAGGTCCAGAGGCGGTTCATGTCGTAGTAGTCGGCGGAGACGCTCTGCAGATGGAAGTTCATCGTGTACGTCGCCGCGGCGATGGCGTCGGTGTTGAAGCCCTCCCAGTTGCGCTGCGGCACGACGAGCCAGACGGCGACGAGTGTCAGGAGGATGGTCGCGCCCGCGGCGGGGACGATCCGGGCGAACTTGCGGACGGTCACCCGGAGCGCCCGCGTGGTCCGCCCCTGCTCGGCGGCGTTCGTCAGCGAACGCGTCATGAGATAGGCGGAGACGAGGAGGAAGATGTCGACGCCACCCGAGATGCCGCCCGACCAGATGTGGAACGTCGCGACGAGGAGCAGTGCGACCGTCCGCAGCCCCTGGATCTCGGCGACGTAGCCGGAGACGGGACGCTGTTCGGGCGCGCGAACGGGCCGGTTTGTGGCGTGGAGAAACATGACCTCGATGGAGACGGCGGCTGTGGGCGTCCCGAAAGCCTAGTCTGGTAGTTGGCTGAGGACGAACCGTCGGGCGTTCGAGCGGCGGGGTGGGGCCTCGCCGTGGGACCGGTCGGCGCGCCGTTCCCCGTGCGTAGACTCGCACCATGGAGATACGCGAACTCAGCGTCCCCGACAGCTACGAGATCACGCCGAAACTCATCGGCGACTCGCGGGGGATGTTCCTCGAGTGGTACCGGTCGGATCGGCTCGCCGAGGCCATCGGCCATCCGCTCGACCTCAAGCAGGCGAACATGTCGGTGTCGCAGCGCGGCGTGGTGCGGGGGATCCACTTCGCCGACGTCCCGCCGAGCCAGGCGAAGTACGTCACGTGCCCGAAGGGGGCGGTGATCGACTTCGTGATCGACGTGCGCGTCGGCTCGCCGACGTTCGGTGCCTGGGACAGCGTCCGGCTCGACGACCTCGACCGGCGGGCGATCTACATCGCCGAGGGGCTCGGGCACGCCTTCCTCGCACTCGAGGACGACTCGGTCGTCACCTATCTCGTGAGCGAGGGGTACGCGCCGGAGCGCGAGCACGGTGTCAACCCGCTGTGCACGACGGTCGGGCTCGAGTTCGGGCTGCCGGAGGAGGAGCTGCTCCTTTCGCCGAAGGACACCGACGCACCCGGGCTCCTCGAGGCCGAGAAGCTGGGGATCCTGCCCCGGTACGACGAGGCGCGTGCGTACTACGACGAACTCACGGCGCGGGCGGGAGGATCCCGATGAAGGGCATCATCCTCGCGGGCGGGTCGGGCACCCGCCTGTGGCCCATCACCAAGGGCATCTCGAAGCAGCTCATGCCCATCCACGACAAACCGATGATCTACTACCCGCTGTCGACGCTCATGATGGCGGACATCAACGAGATCCTCATCATCACGACGCCCGAGTACAACTCGCAGTTCCGTGGCCTGTTCGGGGACGGCTCCGACTTCGGCGTGTCGATCGAGTATGCGGAGCAGCCGTCGCCCGACGGTCTCGCGCAGGCGTTCATCATCGGTGAGGAGTTCGTCGGCGACGACTCGGTCGCGCTCGTGCTCGGCGACAACATCTTCCACGGCACGGGCCTCGGCTCCTCGCTGCGGCAGCACGGGGAGATCGACGGCGGGCTCGTCTTCGCGTATCCCGTCTCGAACCCGGAGGCCTACGGCGTCGTCGAGTTCGACGACAACATGCGCGCCCTGTCCATCGAGGAGAAGCCGGCACAGCCGAAGAGCAACTTCGCCGTGCCCGGTCTCTACTTCTACGACAACGACGTCATCGAGATCGCGAAGAACGTCACGCCGTCCGCGCGCGGTGAGCTCGAGATCTCGTCGATCAACTCCGTGTACCTCGAGCGGGGGCGGCTGCAGGTGCAGGTGCTCGACCGCGGAACGGCCTGGCTCGACACGGGGACGTTCGAGTCGATGATGCAGGCGAGCGAGTACGTCAAGGTGATCGAGGACCGGCAGGGCTTCAAGATCGGCTGTGTCGAGGAGATCGCCTGGCGCGCCGGCTGGATCGACGACGCCCGACTGGCCGAGCTCGCTGCGCCGCTCAAGAAGTCGGGGTACGGGCAGTACCTGCAGCTGCTGCTCGACCGGAAGGCCGCGGGACTCCGCTAGCCCGCGACGACGGACGGCACGCGCTCCGCGGAGCGCGTGCCGTCCGTCGGCGGCGCGGTCCGGCGCCGCTCCGCGCGGCTCAGTCCGTGGCCGGCTCCGTCGCGGCATCGGTGTGTGATTGGAGGAGGTCGCGCGCGACGTCCCCGAGGCCGCGCGCGAAGGTCTCGTACTGCCCCGCGAGGGCCCGCCGCGCGACGTGTGCGACGCGCAGCGGGCGGGCGGCCGGGAGCGCCGCTCGCGCCCGCTCGAATGCGGCCTTGCGGCGGACGAACGTCTCCTGTTCGGCGCTCGCGCCGAGCGCGCGCACGCGTCCGGCGAGCGCCGCCGCCCGCTGCGTCTTGCGCTGCTGACGTGCCGCACCCGGCCCCGTGATGCGCGCGATCTTCTCGCCGAGTCCGAGTCGGCGCTGGCCGATCTGGTTCGCGCCGTGCTGCCGGTAGTCGATGAGCGGCGCACGGGTCACGCGGATCGCGCCGTGCAGCGCGGCGGCCACGGCGAGCCACTCGTCGTGGATCCACGGCGCCGGGGCGCGGCCGGCGGCGAGCGCCGGCTCGCGGCGGACGAGCATCGTCGCGCCGGTCACGAAGTTGCGGCGCAGCAGCTGACGCCACGGTTCCGGCCCCGTGTAGTCCCGCCACTCGCGCGCACTCGGTTCGAGCGAGTCGAACAGGCCCTCACCGAGCGGCGAACCGTGCTCGTCGACGAGGGCCGCGTCGGAGTGGGCGAGCCAGGCGCTCGCGTCGTCGGCGAGCAGTGGGACGAGCCGCTCGAGCTTGTCCGGGTGCCAACGATCGTCCTGGTCGGCGAACGCGACGAGCGGCGTCCGGGCGTGCTGCAGTCCGAAGAACGCGTTGCCCGCGATGCCGAGTGGCGAGTCCCTCGTGTACACGCGGTAGGGGACCGTCCCGGCCGCCAGGACCTCGACGGCGAGCGGGACCGTCCCGTCCCCGGAGCCGTCGTCGGTCACGAGGATCTCGGCGGGCGGGCGCGTCTGCTCCTGGATGGAACGCACCTGTTCCTCGAGGAACGCGGTGCCGCGGTAGGTGCACACGACGGCGGTGACGCGCTCGCCCGCGAGGGCGTCGGTGTGCGGTTCGGTCGCGCGTTCGGCGACGAGACGTGACTCGCTCATGCGCCCTAGCCTGGCACGCGGCGCCGCGCGGCGGCTCGGCTCGCGCTCGGTGACGGGCAGCGCGACGCGGTCGCCGGGAGTGCAACTCTGGTAGGTTGATGCGTCGCGACGGACCGTGATCCAGGGGGCGATTGGGGAAGAGCGTGCAACGCATCATCGTGTTCCTCCACTACGATCCGGACGGCCGGGTCGACTCCGGTGTCCGTCGACTGCTCGGGGGGCTCCGACCGTTCGCGTCGCGTCTGCTCGTCGTGTCCAACGGTGAACTCACGCAGGCGGCGAGGGCCGTGCTCGAGGGGGTCGCCGACCAGGTGCACGAGCGCGAGAACACGGGCTACGACATCGGCGGGTACGGGGCGGCCCTCGAGCTCCTCGGGGCGGACGTCGGCTACTGCGACGAGCTGCTGCTCGTCAACGGCACCGTGTTCGGTCCGTTCCGGGACGGCTTCGACGAGCTCTTCGCCCGCATGGACGCGCGGCGGCTCGACTTCTGGGGCCTCACGGAGCACGCCGAACTCACCCCGGATCCGTACCGGCACCGGGGCACCATGCCGGCCCACCTGCAGTCGTACTGGCTCGCGATCCGCCGTCGCATGCTCGCATCGCAGGCGTGGGCCGACTTCTGGTCCCGGCTCCCCGCGACCGACAGCTACGCGGACGCCGTCCGGTGCTTCGAGGTGCCGTTCACCTCGCACTTCACGGCGGAGGGCTTCGTGCACGAGGCCGCCTACCCGGCGGCACCCTACGGGGTGGCGAACCCGACGATGGAGGCGCCGCTCGAGCTGCTCCGTGACGGGTGTCCGGCCGTCAAGCGGCGCGTGTTCTTCCATGCGCCCATCGAGCTGGATCACCGCGGCGTCGCGGTCTCCGAGGTGTTCGACGAGATGGTCGAGCGCGAGTTCCCCGCCGAGGTCGTCGTCGAGTCGCTCGCGCCGCGCGTGCCACCGCGCACCCTGAGTCTCGCGACGCGGCCGGCACTCGTCCTGCGTCCGCCGATCCGCTCGCTCGCGCAGGAGCCCTCGCGGGACCCCGACGGCGACGTCATCGTCGCCGGCGCGTTCCGGGTCCGGCGGGTCGAGGGCTCGGTGTGGCCGTGGCTCGCCCGCGACCCGGAGGGGCTGCTCCACGGTGTCGATCTCGTCGTGCAGCGCGGCCGCCACCCCGCGATGATCACGTCGTCCCGACTCACGACGCGCGCCCGGCGTGACGCCGAGCAGGCGCTGTGGGAGGACGCACAGCCGATCGCGTGGGAGTTCGCCGACCACCCGCTCATCGGGGCGGCCTTCCCGCTCCAGCCGCAGCTCGGGACGGAGCTCGCGGGGAACGGCTGGCAGGGGCGCTACGGGCGCGAGGCCGATCTCGCGGCGATCCTCGGGCTCGAGGGGCCGCTCGACCGGCCCGGCCCGATGGCCCCGTACGCCGCCGTGGCCGCCTACCGCGTCGAGGCGCTGCGACCCATCGTCGACGTCTTCCGGGCGAACGGCGGCTGGGACGCGCTCGCGGAACGCATCGAGGGGGGCGGTGAGGAGCTCGAGCGTCGGCTCGATCTGCTCGCCTCGCGGATCGTCGCGCAGGCGGGGTACACGACCGTCGAGGTGGGAACGGCGACGCAGATCGCGGCCGCCTACGCCCGGATCGACGAACGTCTCCAGACGGCGATGGCGATGCTGCCGCACGGGACCTCGGCGCCCTACCAGTTCCTGCAGGCGAATCGGAACGGCAGGTTCTCGGGCCCCGCGCTCGCCGATGCCCTCGTGCGTCGGTATCCCGGTGCCGGGCGGGCGTTCCGCATCGTGCGGGCGTGGCTCCGGAACGCGCGGGCGTGGCTTCGGAACGCGCGACCGCGTGCCGCTGCGCACACCTCGACGGAGGACCGGTAACGTGCGGGAGACGGACCGCCGGGGACCGATCGCGACGCGCTGGGGAGAGACATGTCGAACGACGACTACGACCACGAGTCACTGCAGGACGAGGGCCGCGAGGCGGGCGAGGGCGAGCAACGCGCCGAACGACGGGGGACCCGCCGCGGCGTCCTGATCGGGATCGGCGTGGTCGTCGTGGCGATCGCGCTCATCGGCGCGGGCATCTTCCTGGCGGGCACGTTCCGCTCGCCACAGCCCACGCCGGACAACACCGTCGCCGTCACGAGCCTCCCGCCCGAGGCTGTTCCGCCTGCCCAGACGCTTCCCGTCACGACACCGACGCCTCCCGCGGAGGAGACGACGCCACAGGAATCGACCGTCACGGTCGCGATCAACCGGTGGACCTGGGTCGCCGCGCAGCAGGCCTTCGCGGTCGGCGGGTTCGCCGACGTCGTCGAGGAGGGCGGCACGTGCACGCTCACCGCGGTCGGGCCGAACGGTACCTACCAGGCGAGCGCACCCGCCACGCGCGACGTCACGACGACGGTGTGCGTCATCAACCTCCTCGCCGAGAACGCACCGTCCGGCTCGTACCAGCTCACGCTGAGCTACGACGGTCCGAGCGGACACGGCGAGAGCGAGGCCGTCGAGGTCGTCGTCCCCTGACGCCACACGGCTGACGCCACGCGATCGCACCCGGATTGTTCGTGCGTGCGATCGGGCAAGTACGCTCTCGTAGCGGGGCTCCGACGCCGCCCCGCGAGGAGGAGAACATGACCGCACGGGTCGCCGTCATCATGCGCACCAAGGACCGACCGCTCCTGCTTCGGCGTGCACTGGCAAGTGTCGAGGCACAGACGTTCTCGGACTACACGCTGGTGGTCGTCAACGACGCCGGGGCCCGCGAGCCCGTGGACGAGTTGCTGGGAGGGCTCGACGCGGCGTTCCGCGAACGCACGGTCGTGATCCACAACGACACCTCGGCGGGCCGCGAGGGTGCGATGAACGTCGGGATCGACGCGGTCGACAGCGAGTTCATCGTCATCCACGACGACGACGACTCGTGGCACCCCGAGTTCCTCGAGCGGACGGTCGGGCGCCTCGACGAGCACCCGGAGGAGGGTGGCGTCAACGCACGCACCGAGGTCGTCTTCGAGCGCGTCGAGGGTGAGGAGATCATCGAGGAGGGGCGCGATGTGCTCGCCGCGGACCTCCACCAGGTGTCGCTCGTCGAGATCCTGAAGCGCAACTACGTGACCACGATCGGCTTCCTCTTCCGCCGTTCGGTGTTCCTCGAGGTGGGGCCCATCGACGGTGCGCTGCCCGTGCTCGGCGACTGGGAGTTCCTCCTGCGGTTCCTGCGTCGCTACCCCGTCGGCTTCGTCGACGGACAGCCGCTCGCGTTCTGGCACCAGCGTCTCGCCTCGACGGGCGACGAGGGGAACAGCGTCGTCGTCGCCGCCGACGAACATCGCGACTTCAACCTGCAGATCCGTGACGCCTACCTCCGTCGTTCGCTCGAGGGCGGTGACCGCATGGGCGACAATCTCTTCCTCGCCCAGCTCATCGACGAGGTCCAGTCGAGCGGCGCTCGGCAGCACGACGCGCTCGCGGGTCTCGTGCAGTCCCACGCCGAGGGGGCCGGCGAGCACCGCAGGCGCATGGAGGACACGCTCGACCGGATCGAGGAGCGCTTCGAGCGCACCGCGCGGACGGTGGACGACATCCGCGGCCTCATGGAGCTCACGCGTCCCGCGGTCAACGCGCTGCGGACGGCCGCCAAGCCGGCGGTCAGCGCGGCGCGCTCGCTCGGTCGCGTCGGGAAGGCCGCGACGACGCGGCGGCCGCGCCGGGCCGCGCCCGCGGCGCCCGCCCCCGCCGCGAGCCAGGGCGTCTCGCTCGTGCCCGGCATCGACGCCGAGAGCGCGGCCCTGCCGGCGCAGCGGACGCGCACGCGGAGCGACGCGAGCCTGCGCGACCAGTCGGCGAAACGCATCGCGTTCTACCTGTTCTACGACCCGCTCGGGGTCGTCGACGACTACGTCGTGCACCAGTTGCGGGAGTTCCGTCGCGATTTCGACACGATCTTCGTCGTCGTCAACGGCGGGCTCGACGACGAGGGCCGGGCTCGCCTGGAGTCCGTCGCGGACACCGTCTGGCAGCGCGAGAACGTCGGGTTCGACGTGTGGGGCTTCAAGGAGGCGCAGGCGGAATTCGGCTGGGACGCGCTCGAGGAGTTCGACGAACTCCACCTGATCAACTACACGAACTTCGGGCCCCTCTACCCGCTCGCCGAGGTCCTCGACCGCATGGACGACCTGGACGTCGACTTCTGGGGCATGACCGAGCACAAGGAGGTCACGCCGCACCCCCTCCGCGGTGTCGGCACCATGCCGGCGCACCTGCAGTCCCCGTGGCTCGTCGTGCGCAAGAGCATGTTCTCGACGCCCGAGTACCGGCAGTACTGGGACGAGATGCCCATGATCACGACCTACCACCAGTCGGTCGACCGCTACGAGACGAACTTCACGCCGCACTTCAACCGGCTCGGGTTCACGAGTCGGGCGGCCTTCCCTGCGGAGAACTACGCGGCGGCGAATCCCCACTTCGAGAACATCACCGAGATGCTCAAGGATCGCGTCCCGATCATGAAGCGCCGCGTGTTCTTCCACGACCCGCTGCACAACGACAAGGTGCCGATCATCGCCCGCGACGCGCTCGAGACGGTCGAGCGTACGAGCGACTACCCCGTCGAGCTCGTCTACGCGAACCTCGCGCGCACGTCGCAACCGCGGAACTTCCACACGAACGCCTCGATGATGGAGATCCTGCCGGATCAGGACCTGACCGACCCCGATGTGCCCGCACCGAGCGTCGCCGTCATCTGCCACCTCTACTACGACGACCTGATCGACGAGATCATGGCGCACGTCGACAACGTCCCGGGCGCACCCGACGTCTTCATCACGACGACGGACGAGGGACGCCGCGCCCGCATCCTCGAGGGCATCGCGCGCCACGGCTACACCGGCAACGTCGACGTCCGCGTCATCGAGTCGAACCGCGGCCGCGACATCTCCGCGTTCCTCGTCGGCTGCCACGACGTCCTGACGGACGAGCGGTACGAACTCATCGTCAAGATCCACGGCAAGAAGTCCGTCCAGGACGGCTTCAACGCGGGACAGTGGTTCAAGCGGCACCTGCTCGAGAACCTCCTCCCGAACCGGGGCTACACGGCCAACCTCATCGATCTGTTCCGCCGCGAACCGGGACTCGGCATGGTGTTCCCGCCCGTCGTGCACATGGGGTACCCGACACTCGGGCACGCGTGGTTCGCGAACCTCGCGCCCGCCCGCGAGTTCGCGGCGCGCTTCGGCATCACGGTGCCGTTCGACGACAACACGCCGCTCTCGCCGTTCGGATCGATGTTCGTCGCGCGGCGCCGGGCGCTCGCGCCCATCGTCGATGCGGGATGGACGTGGAACGACTTCCCCGAGGCCGACGGGTACAAGGACGGTGGCCTCGCGCACGTGATCGAGCGCATGCTCAGCTACATCGTGCTCAACGAGGGCTATCACGTGCGGACCGCGATGAACGTCCGGTTGGCCGCCATCAGCCACACCTTCCTCGAGTACAAGCTCGCGATGATCGGTTCGGAGCTGCCGGGCCAGGCGAACGCCCAACTGCACCACCTCCGCAACATCAAGAAGTCGGTGTGGCCCTCGTCGCCGCTCGCGGCCGCGAAGGCGTACATCGCCGTGCAGCAGCCGGGGGTCGCCGAGAAGATCCGTCCCGCGTACTTCGTGGCACGCAACCTCTACCGACGCCTGCGGGGACGCTGAGCCGCGCGCGATTGGTATTCTGGAGTGTCGGGGCCCGCCACGGGCGGCCCCGGCACGCCGTGAGGATCGAACAGGGGGGACCGGACATCACCACGACCGAACTCGACGAGCCGAGGGCCAGGGGCAGTTGGCTCTCGAGGCGCCCCACCCTCAACCTCGTCGCGAACCTCACCCTGCGCGAGGTGCGTGCCCAGTACAAGCGGACCGCACTCGGTCGTCTGTGGTCGCTGCTCAACCCCATCGCGACGATCGCCATCTACGGCGTCATCTTCGGCGTGCTCTTCCAGACGCAGGTGCACGTCGGCACGAACTCCGGCATCCACCTGTTCGCGCTGTGGCTCGCGGCCGGCCTGATCCCCTGGACGTTCATCTCCGGCGGCATCACATCGGCGATGGGCTCGCTCACGACCAACGCCGGGCTCCTCACGAAGGTGTGGTTCCCGCGCCACGTACTCGTGACCTCGACGGTGCTGTCGCTCGCGACGACGTTCGCGATCGAACTCGGGGTGCTCTCGATCGTCATGATGATCGCGTCCGTCCTCGTGCAGGGCGTCGCGGGCCTCATGCTGCTCGCGTACCTGCCGGTGCTCCTGCTCGTCGTCGCGATCACGGTCGGGTTCGTCATCGGGATCGGCCTCATGCTCTCCGTCGCGGTCGTGTACTTCCGCGACATCCAGCACATCTGGGGCATCGTGACGCAGGCGTGGTTCTACGCGAGCGGCATCGTCTTCCCGATCAGCGTCGTCGGCACCGCCGAGGAGCACCTCCGCGCGAGCGGCTTCGACGTCCCGCTCATCGCCGTCTTCAAGCTGAACCCGGCCTATCACTACCTCGAGGCGTTCCGCAGCATCATCTACGACTTCGCGATGCCGGGGCCGCAGACGTGGCTCATCATCATCGGATGGGCGGCCGTCATGATCCTGCTCGGCATCCTCGTGTTCCGTCGCTTCTCCGGCCGAATCGTGGAGGAACTCTGATGTCGCAGCCCGCCATCTCGATCGACGGCATCTCGAAGACCTTCCGTGTGTACCGTGACCGGAACCAGTCGCTCAAGGCGACCATCCTGTCCGGCAGCCGCGCCAAGTACGAGGAGTTCTGGGCGCTACGGGACGTCACGTTCGACATCCCGGAGGGCAAGACCTTCGGCCTGCTCGGCAACAACGGCTCAGGGAAGTCGACGCTGCTCAAGTGCATCGCGAGGATCCTCGAGCCGAACGCCGGCCGCATCACGCGGCGTGGGCGCATGGCCGCGATGCTCGAGGTCGGTTCGGGGTTCCACCCCGAGCTGTCCGGACGCGAGAACGTGTACCTGAACGGCGCGATCCTCGGCATGTCGAAGGCCGAGATCGATCGGAAGTTCGACGCGATCGTCGACTTCTCCGGCGTGGGCCACTTCATCGACCAGCCGGTGAAGAACTACTCCTCGGGCATGTACGTGCGCCTGGGGTTCTCGGTCGCGATCCACGTCGAGCCCGACATCCTCCTCGTCGACGAGGTGCTCGCGGTCGGTGACATGCAGTTCCAGGAGAAGTGCATGGAGAAGTTCGCCGAGTTCAAGCACCAGGGTCGCACCGTCGTCGTCGTGTCGCACGGTCTCGAGCAGATGCGCACCTTCTGCGACGAAGCGGCCTGGCTGAGTCACGGCGAGCTGCAGGCGGTCGGTCCCGCGACCGAGATCGTCGACGGGTACTCCAACACCGAGCACGGCGCCGAGGCCGACGACGCGGGCGGGACCCGGTTCGGGTCCGGCGAGGCGCGCATCACGAAGATCGAGCTGCTGCACCCCGAGCGGGGCGACACGCGCCTGTTCAAGACGGGCGAGCCGGCGACGATCCGACTGCACTACCGCGCCGACGAGCGCATCGAGCGACCCGTGTTCGGCGCGTCCATCGACGCCGTCGGTGGACCGTTCCTGTGGGGACACACGGGTCGCGACTCCGGCTACGTGCCCGAGTCGATCGAGCCCGGGGTGGGACAGATCGACATCAGGATCCCCGCCATCACCTTCCGGCCGGTCTCCGCGACACTGAGTGCGTCGATCCAGGACTGGGACAGCATCAAGAACATCGACGTGTGGCAGCGCGCCGTCACGTTCCGGGTCGGCCCCGGCACGCCGTTCGAGTCGGGCGGGTACGTCACGCTCGGCTCCCGCTTCGGCGGGCTCGAACCGTCGCGCCCGATGCTGTCGACGAACGACTACGTGCCGAGGTCCGACGAGACCGACGAGGACGCCGCGGCCCGCGCCGCGGCGGCCGGCGCCGGGCACGCGGAGCCCGAACCGGTGGTGGTTCCCGGCGACGACGCCTGATCCCGAACGCCCTGCGCGACGGTGCCCGTGACGACCCCTGGTCGTCACGGGCACCGTCGTTTCGGCCACCCGTTCGGCGACCGACGGGGCTGATGTGACTCATGTGATTAGAGAGATTTTTGAGTCAGGAGTAGCGAAGTGTTGCAGATGTAGGCATACTTGGTAATTGCTGAGCGCTGTCACGACGTGATCGGCGCACCACCGAGAGCGAAGTTTGGGAAACCATGTTCCGTAGAACCCTCGTCCTGATCGCGTCTGCAGCGACGGTGGCCGCTGGACTGATCGCCATACAGTCCGTGGCGCCGGAGCCCGAGGAGTCGATCTCCGCCGCCCAGGCCGCGAACGGGGGAGACTTCGCCGCCGGCAACATCATCAGCGACGAGAACTTCTACGACGGTGGCGCGATGACCGAGCAGGAGGTCTACGACTTCCTGCTCGCACGCGTGTCCGGCGGCAACGAGTACGCGCTGCGCAACTACACGCAGGTGACCCCGGACATGCCGGCCGATCAGTACTGCCAGGCCTACACGGGATCAGCGCGCGACTCGGCGGCGGCGATCATCGCGAAGGTCGGCGCGGCCTGCAACTTCAGCCAGAAGGCGATGCTCGTCCTCCTCGAGAAGGAACAGAGCCTCGTCTCGATGTCGAACCCGACGCCCGGCCGACTCGCTGCGGCGACGGGCTTCGGTTGCCCCGACACGGCGCCCTGCGACTCGAGCGTGGGTGGATTCTTCTACCAGATCTACTACGCGGCCCGGCAGTTCCAGGTCTACAAGGCGAATCCCTACAGCTACAACCACGTGCCGTTCCAGACGAACAACGTGCTGTACAACCCGAACGCGTCCTGTGGCTCCTCACCCGTCTACATCGAGAACTACGCGACGGCCGGTCTCTACAACTACACGCCGTACCAGCCCAACCAGGCGGCGCTCAACAACCTCTACGGCGAGGGTGACGGCTGCTCGGCATACGGCAACCGCAACTTCTGGTGGATGTACACGGACTGGTTCGGTTCGACGCAGGCCGAGGTCTCGCAGCCGCAGCTCGTCCGGGCCCAGGGCACGTCCGAGGTCTACCTCGTCGCCGACAACACCCGCTACTACGTTCCCGCCGAGTACTTCGACACGATCTCCCGTGTCGGCGACGTCCGTGACGTCGCGCCGGACGTCGTCGCCGCGATGCCCGAGGGTGCCCACGTGTCGCCCCTCATGGTCACGACCGCCGGACAGCCGGTCTTCCTCGGCGACGACGGGAAGTACTGGAACGTCGCCGACTGCGAGGTGTTCGCCGACTTCGGCGGGGACTGCGACGGCGCCGCCCGGATCACACCCCAGCAGCTCGAGTCCTTCAACGGTGGCTGGACCCTCCAGCCCGTCGTCTCGACGCTCGACGGGAAGCTCCTCCTGATCGAGGACGGCACGAAGCGCGAGATCACCGGACGCGCGGCCCTCGCGCAGCTCGACCTCGACGGCATCGAGCCCACGATCGTCGCGGACCGGCGCCTCGCCTACCTCGCGACCGGCGACCCGATCATCGGTGCCGGTGTCGTGAAGGGCGATGACGGGCAGCCCGCCCTCGTGCTGGACGCGTCCGGAACCGGACACGCGATTCCCGCCGAGCTGAGCGAGTTCGCCGCGTTCACGGCCATGAGCTCCCTGTCGACCCCGGTCTACGAGTCCATCCCGGTCGGCTCCGCGCTGCCCGCCACGGCACTCGTCGCCGACGCCACGGGCGCGTACCTCCTGACCGATGCCGGCGCGCTCGCCGTGAGCCGCGCGCACTTCGGAGCCGGTGCGGAGTTCGCCACGGTGCCCGACGGCGTCCCCGCGGCGCTCACGTCGGCCGGGTCCTCGCTCGGCGGCACGCTCGTCCGTGCCGGCGCGGACGGCAAGATCTCGCTCGTCTACGGTGGTGAGCGCGTCGAGTTCGACGACCAGGAGAAGGCCGAGGCCGAGGCGTCGTCGCGTGGCGTCCCGACCACCGTCTACACGACCACGAGCACCGCGCTCGACTCGGTCCCCGTGGGCAACGGCATCACGACCGGGACGCTCATCAAGCCCCAGGGGTCGAGCGACCTCTACATCCTCGACGGCTCGTACCTGCAGCCCATCGCGAGCCCGGAGCTCGCCGAGGCGCTCGGATTCGGGACGAAGGCGGTGACGATCACGACGGCGTCGTTCGACAACCTCGAACAGCGCTCGACGACGATCACCGGCACGCAGTTCGAGTGCGACGGGACGACCTGGTTCGGGACGGGCGGCAAGCGCTACGCGTTCACCTCCGAGGCGCTCCGCACGTCGTTCGGCCTCGAGTCCCAGACGATCTCGCCGGAACTGTGCGGGCTCATCCCCGCGTCCTCGACGCCGATGGGTGACCTCGTGAAGACCTCGGGCGGTGCGGTCTACTGGATCGACGGCGGACTCAAGCACCACATCCTCGGACCGGGGACGGTCGAGGCGATGGGTGGCACCGGGCGACTGATCGACACGTCCGACGCCGTGCTCGCACAGTTCAAGGACGGCCCCGACCTCGCCGAGATGCCGGCCGGCTACGAGCCCCCGACCTCGACGACTCCCGCACCGGAGCCGACCGAGACGCCCGCGCCGACGCCGACGGACACCGCGACGGCGACGCCGGAGCCCACCCCGACGGCGACCGATGAACCCGCGATCCCCGTGGCGACCGGTGACGTCATCACGAACCGCGCCGGAACCGGCATCTGGCTCGTGAACGGCGATCGACTCCTGCAGATCGGCTCCGCGCAGGTGGCCGCCGACCTCGGTCTCGACGTGTCCGCCCCGATCGTCGCCCCCAAGGCGAACTTCGAGGAGTTCGCGGGCCGGACGGCGCCGCTCTACAACACGGCGGTCCGCTGTGGCTCGACGAGCTACATCGGCATCGGCGGCGAGCTCGTCCCGTACGAGTCCGGCGCGGTCGAGGCGGCCTACGCACTCGACCACGTGGCCCTCGACGAGGCGATCTGCTCGACGCTCACGATCTCGGCCACCGAGAAGATCGGGCTCCACGTGCAGACGGCCGACGGCAGCAACTACATCGTCGAGAACGGTGCCCTGCGACTCATGGAGTCGACGCAGGAGACCGGGACGCCCACGCAGGACGCGACCGAGGAGGCGACGCCGGACGCGAGTGAGTCGCCGACGAGCACCCCGACGCCGGAGCCGACGTCGACGGACACCCCCGCCCCGACGGCGAGCGAGACGCCGGAGCCCACGGCGACGACCGAGCCCACCGCGACGAGCGAACCGACCGCGACGACCGAGCCCGTACCCACGGCGGACGGCACCGTGATCCTGCCGATCGAGATCGTCTCGGCGATGGGGCGCGGCGAGCCCGTGGCCATCTAGGCGGATCGAGCTCGACGCGATCGAGTCAGGACGACCCCCGTCGGTGATCGGAACCAGCACGGTTCCGATCACCGGCGGGGGTCGTCCCGTTCCCGGCTCGTGGCTCGCGCTCGCGACTGCGCCCGCTCCTCGCCACACGGGTGGGCACGCCACGGGCTCTGGACGTCCTCGAACGCGGAACGCCGGAAGCTGTACGATTGCTGATTGTTCGTGTGCGTGGAACCGCACGGACGGTCGGCGTCCGGGATCGACGAGGAGATGCGTGCTTCCCATCAGTGTTGTGCTACCGGTGTACCACCGGATCGATCCGGAGCAGTTCGGTGCCGCACTCGAGTCCCTGCGGACGCAGACGCAGCCGGCCACGGAGATCGTCATCGTCGCGGACGGGCCGCTCACACCCGGGCTCGACGCGGTGATCGAGGCCTTCGATCCGTCGCCCACACGGCTCGACGTCGTGCGGCTCGCCGAGAACGGCGGGACGGCCGTCGCCATGCAGGCCGGCGTCGACGCCGTCACGCAGCCGTGGATCGCCAGGCAGGACGCCGACGACCTGTCGCTCCCGCGTCGATTCGAGATCTGCGCGCCGTACACGGCGTCAGATCGCTACGACCTCATCGGCGGAGCGATGTACGAGTTCGAGGGCACCCCCGACAACGTCCTCGGCATCCGCCGGATGCCCGAGGACCTCGACGCGATCCGACGGGCCGTGCGATCGAACAATCCGATCAACAACCCCACCATCATGTTGCGGCGCTCGGCGATCGATGCCGTCGGTGGGATCCGCGAGGTCTACCTCATGGAGGACTACGACCTCGTCGCCCGCATGCTGGCGGCAGGGTCCGGTGCCATCAACCTGCAGGAGCCGCTCGTGCTCTTCCGCACTGACGGGATGTTCACCCGTCGTCGCGGGGCACGTGTCGCGCAGGCGGAGCGACAGATGCAGTCGACCCTCCACGAGCTCGGACTCGTGTCCCGCCCCCGCATGCTCCTCAACATCGCCGTGCGGACGGCGGCCCGGCGGCTCCCGAGCGGCGTGTTCGAGTGGTTGTACAAGCGAGTCTTCCGTCGAGGGGTCACCGCACCCCCCGCCGCGACGACACAGGAACGGGGCGAGACGCCCGACGGAGGCGCTACACGATGATGGACGACTCGGACACCGAACTCTCACCCGAGCTCGCGCGAGCCACGTGGCTCGTCGTTCCCCTGTTCAACGAGGGGCAGGTCATCCGCGAGGTCGTCACGCACGCGCGGGAGACGTTCCCGAACGTCGTCTGCGTGGACGACGGCTCGTCGGACGACTCGGCCGCGGAGGCACGCGCAGCGGGCGCGCACGTCGTGCGACACCCGTTCAATCTCGGCCAGGGGGCCGCGCTGCGGACGGGACTCGACTACGCCCTCCGGCGCCCCGGCGCCGAGTACTTCGTCACGTTCGACTCCGACGGGCAGCACCGCGTCGTCGATGCCGTGCACATGGTCCGGCGACTCGCCGCCGAGCCGCTCGACGTCGTCGTCGGGTCGCGCTTCCTCGACGGGCGCACGAAGCCGGGCCTCGTCAAGGTCATCGTGCTGCGGACCGCCGTCCTGTTCCAGAACCTCACCACGGGGGTGCGCCTCACGGACGCCCACAACGGGTTGCGCGCCCTCAACCGACGCGCCGCGGAGGAGATCGACATCACCCAGAACCGGATGGCGCACGCCTCGGAGATCATCACCGAGATCGGGCGCGCCAAGCTGCGGTACGCGGAGGAGCCCGTGCTCATCGAGTACACCGACTACTCGCGGTCCAAGGGGCAGTCGATCTGGAACTCCGTCAACATCCTGAGCGACCTCATTTTCAAGTAACGAAGGCGATCACCGCATGGAAGCCCAACTCCTCGTCCAAATCGTCCTCATCGCCGTCCTCGTGATCGCGACGTTCGTGATCATCCGCCCGGGTCGCGGCGCGCGCGGCCAGGCCGTGCGGAAGCTCGTCATCCTCGCCGCGGGCGTCCTCGGCGTCGCCTTCATCGTGTTCCCCGACTGGTCGACGAGCGTCGCGAACCTCCTCGGCATCGGGCGAGGGGTCGACCTCGTCCTCTACGGCGCCGTCGTCATCGGGATCGGCTTCGCGATCACCACGAACCTGCGCATGCACCGGACGGAGCGCTCCGTCACGATGCTCGCGCGCCGCATGGCCATCCTCGAGGCCGAGCGCGAGCTCGAGCTCGAGGATCGCTCCGAGTAGCGCGCCTCAGGCGGTCAGCTCGCCAGCGAACCGCCACGCCGACTCGACCATGTCGTCGAGGTCGTGGCGGGCGTGCCAACCGAGCGACTCGGTGATGAGGCGCGCGTCGGCGATGAGATCGGCGGGGTCGCCCGCGCGGCGCGGTTCGACGACGGGCTCGATCGCGATCCCGCTGACGCGGGCGACCGCGTCGATGACCTCTCGGACCGAGTAGCCGCGACCCGTCCCGACGTTGAGGGCCGCGGGAACGGTCCGTCCGTCGGCGAGCGCGTCGAGGACACGGAGGTGGGCGTCCGCGAGGTCGACCACGTGGATGTAGTCGCGCACACACGTGCCGTCCGACGTCGCGTAGTCGTCGCCGAAGATGCGCGCACCCTCACCGCGGCGGAGCCGCTCGATGATCATCGGGACGAGGTTCTGGGCGAAGCGGTCGGCCCGGAGCGCATCGCGTGCGCCCGCGACGTTGAAGTACCGCAGGCACACGGCGTCGAGGACGCCCGCCCGCACCGCGTCGGCCACGAGCCACTCGCCGACGAGCTTCGTCTCGCCGTAGGGGTTGATGGGGCGCAGCGCGTCGTCCTCCCGCGCCGGTGCGCCCGTGCCCTGGCCGTAGACGGCGGCGGAGGACGAGAAGACGAGGCGTCGGACGCCGGCCTCCGTCATCGCCTCGATGACGTTCGCGAGGCCGCCGACGTTCTGCCGGTAGTAGCGGGCGGGCTCCGCCACCGACTCCGGGACGCGCTTGAGCGCCGCGAAGTGGATCACGGCGTCGACGTCGTGCGCACGCATGAACCGGGCCATCTCGGCGGGCGCGCGATCCGAAGCGACGTCGATCCCGAGCGTCGGGATCCCCGCGATCCGTTCGGCGACTCCCGTGGAGAGGTCGTCGACCGCCGCGAGGGCCGAGCCCTCGTCGAGCAATTGCGTGACGACGTGCGAGCCGATGTAGCCGGCTCCACCGATGACGAGGACGGTCATGAGTGCTCCTTGGTGTGCTGGCGATCGACGTGCGGCGCGGTGGCCGTGGCGCCCGGGGCGTCGTCGTTCCGGGCCGCGGCGGTGACCGCGGGCGGGGTGCCGCGTTGCACGAGGCGCTCGAGGCGCGCGGGGAGCAGCGGCCGCTCGAGAACGAGTCGGTAGACGAGCGCCGCGGCGAGCGAGGCGGTGAGGGTGTAGATGATCCAGATGGTGAACGTGCCGCCGGGTGGGTTCCACTGCGTGGGCTGCAGGAGCAGCGACCAGCCGTCGCCGTCGAACGTCCCCACGGCGTATCGCTTGACGACCATGATGAACCCGAACGAGTGGATGGCGACGAGCGTCACGAGCAGCGTCGTGAACACCGTGGGGGCCCGCTGGACGAGCTTCGGCTGGATCGTGCCGTCGTCGAGTGCGACGCCGGCCGCGATGAGGAGCGCGACGAGGATCGCGAGGACGTAGCGCTCCTGCCAGATGTAACCGAGGGTGTACCACTGCGATCCCTGCAGGAGCGGCGGGATGAGGACGAACACGATCGCCATGACGAACAGGCGAAGTCGACTCCAGCCGCGACCGAGCAGGAGTCCCGCGATCACGATCACGAACATGACCCCCGTCCACAGGGAGACGAAGCCCTTGGGCAGCAGTGCATCGAGCCAGCCGAAGCTGCCGATGTATCCCTGACCGAACTCGAGCGTCTTCGAGAACATGAACTCGAAGCCCTCGGCGAAGGTGACCTCGCCCTGGCCGGCGAAACCGCTGCGCGCCTCACTGGCACCCTGCGAGAGCATCCACCAGGCCGCGAAGCCGGCACCGAGCGCCATCACGCCCGCCGCGATCCAGAAGTCCACGCGCCGCCCGCACACGCGCCAGAACCGGGGGTCGAGGAAGGCGACGCCGAGAATGATGAGTGCCCACAGCGGACCCACGCTGCGCGTGTTCACGAGCACCACCGTTGCGACCACGCTGCCGATGATCGAGAGACGCACGAGTCCCGGACGTTGCGGGTCGACGAGGAGGGCGAGCCAGGCGGCGAGCGCGAACGCCGCGGCGATCTCGGCGGAGTTCGGGTTCACGACGCCGCCGAGGTAGATCACCATCGGCGTCATCGCCACCGCGATCGCGGTGAGCCCCCAGCCGCGGCGGCTCCGCGCGAAGAGCGCCGTCCAGCCGGCGGCGAGGAGCACGCTGATCAGGACGGCGCTCGCGAGGCGCATCGCGTACATCGCCTGCTCGTCCTCGAGCAGGAGGGTCGGCCACCCCACGAACGCGTAGTAGAGGGGGTTGTACATGCCCGCCGAGGACTCGACCGGGACGAGGTTGTCGCGCGAGCCGTCGATGTCGCCCATGCAGCCCGCAGGCATGTTCGGCTGCAGGTTGAAGCAGGCGGTGTTGTTGATCTCCTGCAGGTAGTCGGGCACGTCGAAGTCCCGCACACCCGAGGAGCTCGCACGGCCCGTCGGGTCGCCGTAGGCGACGCCGCCGGCCTTGACCATGTGTGCCACCTCATCGGGGCCCGAGCCGAGGGGGGTCGCGATCGACCACATGCCCGAGAGCGCGAACAGCACGGCGAAGGCCCCGAGGAAGAAGCGGAGCAGGGTGCGCGTGCCGGGTCGGGCGGGCGTCGGATCGGAGGCAGTCATGTGGACCTTTCGCGAGGGGGCGCATTCACTGTACTTGTGGAACCAACTCACAGGAATCCACGGGCGGTTTCAGCCTCCGGACGGCGCCTGCGGAGCCCGGCCTCCCGGCTTCCCCGGCGCCGCGTTGGGGTGTTCGGGCACGGGGAGCTCGAGCGTCGCGGGCAGGAGGGGGCGCTGACCGATCGTCATGATGGGGCCCGTGTGGTCGGGCAGCGTCCGGCGGGGCAGGGCGGGGAGGTCCTGGATCCGCAGCTTGGAGTAGATGGCGAAGTAGCACATGAGGAGCCAATTGCCCTCGATGAGCAGACGCGACTCCGTGAGCGACTGGACGGCGAGCGCCACGGTGACGAGGAACGCGAGCACCGCGGTGGGGGGAATCCGGAACCCGTCGTCCGCACCGTACTGCGGACGGTCGATCGCGAGCCACCAGCTGCGCACGAGCGTCGACAGCATGAGCGCGACGAGGAGGCCGGCGCCGATGACGCCGACCTGCATCCACGCGTCGATGTAGGCGTTGTGGGCCTGCAGATAGGTGATGCCGTCGACGACCTGGAGGTCCGAGAACGGCTCCACCCACGGCGCCCAGTAGCTGACCCACCCGAGCCCGACCACCCAGTGGTCGCGTGCGATCTGGCTCACCGCCCACCAGATGTCGCCGCGGCCCGACATGTCGCTCGAGCGGTTGATGAGCGCGAACAGTTCGTTGTTGAACAGCACGACGAAGGACACACCGATCACCATGAGCGTGCCGACGATGCCGTACATGATCCAGCGCAGCGAGTTGGGGAGGGGGCGCGCGATGCGCACGAGGAGATAGGCGAACGCGACGATCCCGAACGCCGCGAACGCGGTCATGGAGCGGCACAGCGCGAGCGTGACGACGGCCGTCGCGAGCCAAGCGATGCCCTGCCACCGCTTGAGCTGTCCGGCGCCGAGCTGCACGGCGACGGCGATGATGCACAGCAGCGCGACCATCGCGAGCAGGTTGCGGTTGCCCACGATGCCCTGGATGGCGGCGTTCGAGAACAGGTGGCCCTGGCTCCACTTGAAGCCACCGGGCACGGTGTCGATCGTGGCACCCGGGATGCCGGAAAGGCTGTCGAGTGCGCCCGGCAGCAGCATGTAGAGGGGGAGGACGCCCTTCGGGAAGAACAGGGCGACGATGAGCTCGAACACGAGGGAGAGGCCGACGATCGCGCGCATCGCGATGCTCAGTGCGCGCAGCACCCTGACCTTCGACACGGTGACCGCGATCGTCAACCCGACGAACGCCGTGATGAGCTGTGCGGCCGAGCCCAGGAGCGTCTCCGGTCGGTAGGCCGACCAGGCGACGGAGATCGTGCACCAGGCGACGAACAGGACGAGCGGAGCCGGCAGGTGCGAGAACCGGAGTGGCGGTCGTCGCCGGACGAACAGGATGACGGCCGCCACGAAGACGAGCACGACGATCACGCCGAAGCCCCACCACGTGAGCAGATTGCGCCAGAAGTCACCCGCGAAGCCCGTGAAGATCGCGAACGCCGCGAACGCCGTCGCGAGATCGAACGGCTCGTGGCCCTCCTCCATGCGGTCACCCCAGCGACGAGCGACACCGGACGGGGTCGTTCGTCGGCCTGGCTCGGGACGACTCATCGGTTCATTCTGCGTCATCTCGAAGGCGAAGGCGAACCGAGGCCGACCTCGGACGGCGCGGATGCGCCCGCGGGCGGGCGGCGCGTCAGACGAACGCCGCCTGCCCCGTGACGGCGCGACCGACGATGAGCTGGTTCATCTCGCGGGTCCCCTCGTACGAGTAGATCGCCTCCGCGTCGGCGAAGAAGCGGGCGACCTGGTAGTCGGTGACGATGCCGTTGCCGCCGCAGACCTCGCGCGCCAGCGCGACGGTCTCGCGCATGCGAGCGGTGACGAACGACTTCGCGAGCGCGGAGTGCTCGTCGCGCTGCGTGCCGTCGTCGAGCATCTGCGAGACGCGCACGCACACGGCGATCGATGCGGTGATGTTCCCGAGGCACGTCGCGAGGTGGTCCTGCACGAGCTGGTGACCGGCGATCGGCTTGCCGAACTGCACGCGCTCGGTCGTGTAGGCGAGCGCCGCCTCGTACGCGCCGAGCGCTACGCCCGCCGCGAGCCAGGCGACCTCGGCGCGCGTCTGGCGCAGGACGCGGGCGGTGTCCTTGAAGGAGTTCGCGTCCACGAGCTTGCTCGCCGCGGGAACGCGCACGTCCGTGAGGGTGATGTCGGCGTTCTGCACGATGCGCAGCGAGATCTTGTTCTCGATCTTCGTCGCGACGAACCCGGGGGTGTCGTTCGGGACGACGAAGCCCTTGACCTGGCCGTCCGCCTCGTCCTTCGCCCAGATCACCGTGATGTCGGCGAAGGTCGCGTTGCCGATCCATCGCTTCGAGCCGTTGAGCACCCACTCGTCGCCCTCGAGGCGCGCGGTCGTGCGCAGCCCCTGGGCGCTGTCGCTGCCCGAGAGCGGCTCGGTGAGGCCGAACGCGCCGATGATCTCGCCCGATGCGAGCCGCGGGAGCCACTCGGCGCGCTGCTCGGGTGAGCCGCACGTGCCGATCGAGCCGATGACGAGGCCGTTCTGCACGCCGACGAACGTCGCCGTCGACGCGTCGACGCGCGCGAGCTCGAGCGCGGTCCAGCCGCGGAAAACGGCCGAGTTCTCGAATGGACGCGTCTCCGGATAGCCGAGGCCGATGGCACCCGTCGCGGCGATGCCGGCCGGGAGCCAGTCGGGGAAGGTTCCCGCGTTCCAGTACTCGTTCACGGTCGGTCGGACCTCGCGGTCGAGGTACTCGCGCAGCCCGGCCACGAGGCCGCGCTCGCGCTCGTCGAGCTCGTTCTCGAAACCGTAGAAGTCGCCGGGGATGGTGGTGAACGGGGTCGTCATCGTGCTCCTGCTCCTCGCCGTCGGGGACCGCGTTCGCACGCGGTCGGACAAGTGTACGAACGGGCGGCCCGGCGTCGGGTGGCATTGCAGACGACCGCCAAATTCCGTGCCGCGCATCCCGTCCGAGTTGTCCGATCCCGCCGCCGTCGGGACCCGCCGACGGCGCGACATGACGGCGACGCATTCCTTCGATACGCTCGGCCCGATGTTCGTGGAGATCCGCAACGAGCCGCTCGCCTACGCATGGGGGGCCGATCGAGCGATCTCGGATCTGCTCGGGCGCGACGGCGTGTGCGCGCCCGCGCCGGGTGCGCCCGCGACGGAGGCCGAGCTGTGGATGGGGGCGCACCACGGCTCTCCGAGTCGGATCGTCGACCCCGCCGCGACGCACGACGCCGGGGATCTCGCGACCTGGATCGCCGCGGATCCGACGACGACGCTCGGTCGCTTCGCGGACGGTCTGCGCGAGGGGGACGGCCCGAGGCTCCCGTTCCTGCTCAAGGTGCTCGCCGCGGGCGGTCCGCTCTCGCTCCAGGCGCACCCCTCCCTCGCCCGTGCCCGTGCCGGGTACGCGGCCGAGGACGCGGCGGGCGTGCCGCGAGACGCGCCGGACCGCAACTACCGCGACGCGTCGCACAAGCCCGAACTCCTCCTCGCCCTCTCCGACACGATGGAGGCTCTCGTCGGCTTCCGTGCCGTCGCGGGGTCTCGCGCCCTCGTCGAGGCGTTCGTCCGCGACGCCGGGCCCGGCTCGGCCGCACTGGCGCCCCTCGTGGACGCGCTCGCCCGAGCCGACGCGCGGGGCGGGCTGCGTGAGGTCGTCACCTGGATCCTGACGCCGTCGCTCGGATTGGACGACCTCGTGTCCGTCGTCTCCGCCACCGCCGCCACCGCGGTGGCGGATCCCGCCGGGACGGTGCTCGGGACGCGGTATCCGCGCGAAGCGGCGACGATCGCCGAACTCGCCGAGCGCTTCCCCGGGGACCCCGGGATCGTCCTCGCCCTCCTCCTGAACCGCGTCACACTGCGGCGGGGGGAGGCGGTGTTCGTGCCGGCCGGGAACCTCCACGCGTACCTTCGTGGGACGGGTATCGAGATCATGGCCGCGAGCGACAACGTGCTCCGCGGCGGACTGACCACGAAGCACGTCGATCGTGCCGAACTCCTCGCGGCGCTCGACGACACACCCGTTCCGCCCCCTTTCCTGGCCCCCGTCGAGGTGACGCACGGCGTCCGTGAGTTCCGCCCGGACGTCGCCGACTTCCGGCTCGTCGAGGTGACGGGCGGGGGCACCCGCACCGTGCGGGTGGACGGCCCCGCGATCGTCCTGTGCCTCGAGGGCACGGCCCGGCTCGTGGGCGCAGAATGCGAGGTCGTGCTGCAGGCGGGGAGGAGCGTCTTCGTGACGCCCGACGAGGGGGATCTCACGGTCGCGGGGGACGTGGACCTCGTCATCGCGATGCCGGGGATCGATCGCGACGACACGCCGCCCATCGACGCCGAACGTCGCTGAGGATCCACCCGTACGAGGCCCGTTCCGGGCGGACCGGGTTGTGCGAGTGGGTAGGCACCGGGGCGCCGACACGCCTATCGGTTGTGCGTCCGCCTACGCGCATTGTCCTGGGAGGGTCCAGGGTTTACGATCTTCCACTTGACCCGGCCAAATTACACGGGTGTAATTGATCACGTTGCGGTCACCGAGTCCGCGACGAGCGTGGGAGAACGTGATATGGCAAACCCAGAGCTGAATCGCAAGGTACCCGAAGACTGGTTCGTCGACCCCGTACAGCTCGGGGTGCCGGGCGTCCGTCAAGGGGTCGGCGACGACAATCCGCTCGCCTGGCAGGCCGATGCGCTGTGCGCGCAGACCGACCCCGAGGCGTTCTTCCCAGAGAAGGGCGGATCGACGCGCGACGCGAAGACCGTGTGCGGTTCGTGCGAGGTGCGTGCCGAGTGCCTCGAGTTCGCACTCGGGAACGACGAGCGCTTCGGGATCTGGGGCGGACTGTCCGAACGCGAGCGCCGCAAGCTGCGGAAGGGCGCTTAGCCCGAACCTCGGGCCGCACCCCGTCAGCGCCTCGAGGCGTTCGTCCGGAGTTCGGAGTGCCGCGCGTCATCTCGTCCCACGCTCGCGCGCCACCTAGCATCGAACCAATGCCATTCGGAGTCACCACCATCGTGGTCGCGCGCGGCGCCGCGCGACGTCTCGGGCGAACGCTCGACGCCGTCGCGGCCCAGACGCGACACAGCGATCGCATCGTCGTCGCGGCCATCGGCCTCGACGACGCCACACTCGATCTCGCACGCGGTACCGGTCCCGATCTCATCGTCGCCCTCCCCGCCGACCTGAGTTTCGGACTCGCCGTCCAGGCGGCCGTCGACGAGATCGAGGCGCACCTGCCGCCGCTCGACGACGGCTGGTACTGGCTCCTCCGCGACGACGCGGTGGCCGATCCGGACGCGCTGTCCGCCCTCCTCGCGACGGCCGAGCGGAACCCGTCGCTCGAGGTCACGGGGCCCAAGCTCCTCCGCGCGGACGACCGCGCCGTGCTCGCCGGATTCGGGCAGAGCGTCACGCGCGGCGGCCGCCGCATCGAACTGCGTCGCGACGAGCTCGATCAGGGTCAGTTCGAGGGCGTGAGCGACGTCTACGCCGTCGATCGCGTCGGCATGCTCGTGCGCGCGAGCACGTGGGCGGAGCTCGGTGGCTTCGATCCCGGACTGCCCGACGTCGACGACGCCCTCGACTTCTGCACCCGCGTTTGGCTCGCCGACGGTCGTGTGCTGCTCACACCCGGTGCCCGTGTCGAGGTCGCCGCGGTCACGCCGCGCGGCTTCGACCGGGAACGGACGGTCCGCACGGCGCAGCTCCACCGCGGACTCGTCGCCTCGGGGCCCGTCGAGTACGCGCTGCGCTGGATCGGCCTCGTGCCGATCGCGTTCCTCCGCGCCTTCTGGCACCTGTTGCGCAAACGGCCCGGGCGGATCGGGCCGGACGTCGTCGCCGCGTTCGTCGTCGCGTTCGGCAGGACCGACGCGTGGGGCGCACGTGCCCGGTTCGCCCGCACGAGCACCCAGCCGCTGCGCGTCATCGAGCGACTCCAGATCGCCCCCGACGACCTCCGACGAACCCGAGCGCTCCGAAGGGACCAGCTGCGTGCGCAGACGCGCGAGGAGCGCGAACGGTACGCGCTGTTCGGCACGGGTGGCGTCTGGGTCCTGATCGCCTCGGTCATCGTGTCGGTCCTCCTCCTCTTCCCCCTCCTGGGCGACGCGACGCTCACGGGCGGCGCGCTCCTGCCGCTCTCGAGCAGCCTCACCGAGCTGTGGGGGAACACGGGCTACGGCGTGCGCGACTCCGGCGCCGGGGCACTCGGTGTCGCCGACCCGTTCGCCCTCGTGCTCGCGATCCTCGGCACCCTCACGTTCTGGCATCCGAGCCTCGTGATCGTCGTGCTGTGGTTCCTCGCGATGCCCCTCTCCGCGTTCGGCGCCTGGTTCCTGACGGCACGCTTCACGAACCGCGGCTGGCTCCGGGCCGTCGCGGCCTTCACCTGGATGCTCGTGCCGCCGCTCCAGGCCGCGCTCGCCGACGGTCGGTTGTCGGTCGTGCTCGTGCATCTGCTCCTGCCGTGGCTCGTGTTCGCGGGACTCCACGCGCAGCGCGCCTGGTCCGGCGTCGCGGCCGCGTCGCTCGTCGTCGCCGCCGTGCTCGCGTGTGCCCCCTCGCTCACGCCCGCCCTCGTGGTGCTCTGGATCGTCGCGGTCGTCGCCGCCGGGCGGCTCTGGTACCGGCAGCTGTTCATCGCCGTCCCCGTGGTGGCGCTGTTCCTGCCGCTCGTCGTCGCGCAGTGGAACCGGGGTCGCCCGCTCGCCGTGTTCGCCGATCCCGGCCTCCCGAACCCGGTCGATCCGGTTCGCGGCTGGGCGGTGGCGCTGGGATTCCCCGACACGACACTCGGGGGCTGGACGAGCCTCCTCGGGGACGGCGCCGTCGAACCCGCCGTCCTGCTCGGCGGTCTCCTGCTGCCGCTCGCGATGCTCGTGCTCGTCGGGCTCTTCGCCCGGACACAGCACGTCGGTCTCGCGGCGCTCGTGATCGGCCTGCTCGGCTTCGCGTCGTCGGCCCTCATGGGCGGATTCGCGGCGACGTCGATCGGTGACCGCGCCGTGCCCCTCGACCTCGGTCCGGCGCAGTCCCTCCTCGCGTGCGGCGTGCTCGGTGCCGTGATCGCCGGGGCGGCCGCGCTCCGACGCATTGCTCCCGTCGTCTCGATCGTCGCGCTCGCGGGACTCGCCGTGCTCGTGGCGCCCGCCGCGGGCGCGCACCTCGCCGGGACGGCGACGGCCACCGGGGGCGACGGGCGCTCCCTGCCCGCGATCGTCGAGGCGGTCGGTCGGGCGGAGCCCGAGGTGGGCACGCTCGTCATCACGCCCATGCCCGACGGGGCGATGCGCGTCCACCTCGTGCGCGGAACGGGTGAGACCCTCGACGGACAGTCGACGCTCCGGGCGACCGCGGACTCGTTCTCGCCCACCGACACGCGCCTGGCCGAGCTCGCGGTCGGGCTCGCCTCGGACCCGACGTTCGCGCCGACGAGCGAGCTGCACGCGCTCGGCGTCGGTTTCGTCCTCATCGAGCGACCGAGCGACGACAGTGAGCAGGTGGCTGCTCGCCTGACCTCGACGATCGACGCGAACGGGCTCTTCTCCGCCGCCGGCGAGTCCGAGTTCGGCGACCTGTGGCAGGTCGAGAACTCGACGATCGGGCCGGCCGACCCGGACGTCGCGGAGCCGCTCGCGACGGGGAACGTCGACACGTGGCTCGGCCGCGGGGTGCTCGCCGTGCAGGTGCTCGTCCTCGTCGCGGCGGTGCTGCTCGCCGTCCCGACGGGCGGGCTCGACGCGCGGGCCGCGCTCGTCGCGGGTATGCCGCGCAGGCGGCGCGAATCGCTCGACGACGAGCAGGATCTCGGCCGCCGCGCGTTCAGGGCCGTCGACGTCGCCGACGAGCACGTGCCCAGCTACGAGCCCGACGAGGACGAGACATCGGTCGACGACGCGAGGGGCGGGGACGAACGTGGCTGAACGCGACGACCGCGGGCCGGTCGGGCGCGACGACGTCGAGGAAACCTCGGCCGACTCGTCCACCCTCTCGGGCCCGGACGGGACGAACACCGACGAGGCGCGCGACGACTCCATCCACGAGGTGGACGGGATCCCCGCCATCGAGGGGACGTCCGACGCCGTCGCGCCCGACACCGAGGACGCCGTCGACACCGAGAACCCCGAGGAGCCCCACGCCTTCTCCGACGAGGCGCGCGCGGACGAGGAGACGGGCGTCACCGCGGACGGTGACGGTGCGGCCGACTCGGACGCCGACGCCGACGCCGACGCCGTCCACGGGGACGAGGCGGCGAATGCGGATTCGGATGCGGACGAGGCCGTCGCGCCCGTCGCGCCCGCTGCCTCCACGTGGCCGACCGATCACGAACCGCCCGCGCGGCGACGCCCCGGCTCGGCGGGCCGCTTCACCGCGCGGGGCCTCGCGGGGCTCGTGGGCCTCGCGCTCGCCGCGACCACCGTCTGGGCCGTCACCGCGTTCCCCCTCCCGTCCCGTGCCGTCAACCCGCCCGTCGAGGTCTTCGCGCCGGTGCCCGGCGACCAGCAGCGCGTGTGCGCGGGGCCCCTCGCCGTGCTCGGTCTCGACGCGAGCACCCCGACCGACCCGGCACTCACGGGGACCGCGGCGATCCAGGTCGCCGGCGACGCCGACGTCGTCGACGTCACCGGCATCGCACACGTCGGCACGTCCGCGGTCGCGGCACCGACGACGACGAGCGCCGCGGGACCGGCGGACTTCACGGCGCCCGGCACGATCGGCGACACGCCGACCACGGTCTCGGTCGCCCAGAGCGTCGCCCTCTCGGGTGGCGCCCGCTCGGGTCTCGCCGCGACGGCGTGCACCGCGCCGTCGGCGGACCAGTGGGTCGTCGGCGGGTCGACGACATCCGGACGATCCGCGCTCCTCTCGCTCGTCAACCCCACCGACACGGCGGCCGTGGTCCGCGCCGACGTCTACACGGAGGCGGGCCTCGCGACGACCCCCTCGCTCGTCGAGCTCGAGGTGCCGGCCGGTGCGCAGCGCGTCGTGAGCCTCGAGGGTGTCGTCCCCGACTCCCCGGGGTTCGCGGTCCACGTCGCCGCATCGGGAGCGCCCGTGGCCGCATCCATGCATCTCGTTGCCGCGCAGGGCCTCACGCCGCTCGGTATCGACATCGTCGGCGCCACGGCATCGCCCTCGACGCGCCTCGACGTCGTCGGCGTCCCGTTCACGTCCACCGCGTCCGAGTCGGACGAATCGCTGTTCACGGATCGCAGCGCCGTCTTCCGCGCCCTCGTCACGGGCGACGAGGCGGCCGACGTCGTCGTGACCGTTCGTGAACTCGACGGCACACCGCTCGAACCGATCACCGCGACCCTCCAGCCCGGCGCCGTCACCGACATCCCGCTGTCGAGTTTTCCCGTCGGCCGCTACACGGTGACCCTCGAATCCAGCGCGCCCGTCGTCGGCGCCGTCCGCAGCTCGACGGCGGGGACGCAGGTCGACATGGCCTGGTACGCACCGTCACCCGCGCTCTCCGGCGCACAGGTCGCGGCCGTGCCCGCGGGCCCGACACCGCGCGTCGCCGTCGCGAACCCGGGGACGACCACGACCGCGATCCGCGTGCGGCTCGCGGGCGGCGACGAGCGCACGATCGAGATCGCGCCCGGCGCGACCTGGCAGAGCGAGGTGCCGGCCGGGTCGACGGTCGAGCTCGACGGGCTCGAGGGGGCCGTCGCGAGCGTCACCTACGACGGTCCTGGACAGCTCGCGGGCATGCCCGTCCAGCCCGGGAATCCGCTCGCGGAGGACCTGCGCGTCTACCGGTGAGCTCGCCCCGCTCGGGGCGCTCGCGTCACTCGAAGCCGAGGCGGTCCTGCGCGAGCTCCCACGGGTCGACGCCCAGCAGCTCGGCCACCGCATCGATGACGCACCGCTCGACGTGCACGCGGTAGTGGTGCGGATCCGAGCAGTGCAGGTGCGCGAGCCGGTCGATCGAGATGCGGTAGAGGATGATGCGATCCGGCTCCACGACGTGCCAGCGGTCGATGCCGTCGTCGTGCTGCAATTGCGAGGGGAGCGTCGCGACGTCCACCTTGACGGGACTGACGCGCTCGGGATCGTTCGCCCGCAGATAGGCCATCGTCTCGGCGACGATGCGCTCGAAGCGCAGGACGCGACCGGACAGCATGGGCAGCAGGGGGCCCGCGACGCTCGAACGGTTCCCGCGGCCGTGCCGCGATCGCGCCAGCCCGCGCGGCGAGCGCGCGGAGGCCGTGGCCCGCTGCGTGCGTCGACGTCCAACCATGTCGCCAAGCATAGGTCGCGAACCGAGTCCGCGCGCCGTAGGGCGCGTCGCGTGCCCGGCGACCTACACTGGCGACGCCATGATGAATCGTCCGTGCTGCCGCATCACCTGCTCCCGCCAGGCGAGCTTCACGCTGACCTTCGACTACGAGGACCAGCTCGCGGTCATCGGCCCGCTCTCCTACGCGGCGGAGCCGCACAGCTACGATCTGTGCGCGACGCACGCCGAGCGCCTCGGGGTGCCGAACGGCTGGACCATCATGCGACCGGTAGCCTTGGGGCATGACGTCTGAGGTCATTCCCGCCGCGAACGCGGCCGAACGCGGTGCACTCGCCGAGGTCGTCAAGACCTACGACGTCCGAGGGCTCGTCGGCTCGCAGCTCACCGAACCACTCGTCACCGCAATCGGGGCCGCCGTCGTCGACGAACTCGACCTCGAGGGCGGCAGCATCGCGATCGGCCACGACATGCGCCCGTCGAGTCCCGCGTTCGCGGCCGCGTTCGCCCGCGGTGCGCGTCAGCGCGGCGCCGAGGCCGTGCACCTCGGCCTGTGCTCGACCGACGAGAGCTACTACGCCTCCGGATCGCGCGACGTCGCGACCGTCATGTTCACGGCGAGCCACAATCCGGCCGAGTACAACGGTCTCAAGCTGTGCCGGGCGGGCGCGAAGGCCTTGAGCCTCGACACCGGTCTCGGGGCAATCCGCGATCGTGCCGCGGCCTATCTCGACGCGGGTATCCCGGCAGTCCGGTCCGGCGTCGGCGCGGAGCGTCGCGTCGACCTGCTGCCCGACTACGCCGCGTTCCTCCGCTCGCTCGTCGACCTGCGCGGCATCCGGCCGCTGCGCGTCGTCGTCGACGCGGGCAACGGCATGGCGGGTCTCACGGTTCCCGCCGTGCTCGGCGACGCCGCGGGGCTCGGCCCCCTGCCGCTCGAGATCGTCCCCCTCTACTTCCGACTCGACGGGACGTTCCCCAACCACGAGGCGAATCCGCTCGATCCCGCGAACCTCGTCGACCTGCAGCGCGCGGTCGTCGAGCACGACGCCGACCTGGGGCTCGCGTTCGACGGTGACGCCGACCGCTGCTTCGTCGTCGACGAGCGCGGCGAGCCGGTCTCCCCGAGTGCCGTCACCGCGATCGTCGCGCGGCGCGAGATCGTCCGCGCGCGTGCCGCGGGGGAGGAGCACCCAACGGTGCTCCACAACCTCATCACTTCGCGCCACGTGCCGGAGGCGATCGAGGCGGTGGGCGCGAAGCCCGTTCGCACCCGGGTGGGGCACTCGCTCATCAAGGCCGTCATGGCGCGCACGAACGCCGTCTTCGGCGGCGAGCACTCCGCCCACTACTACTTCCGCGAGTTCTGGGGTGCCGACAACGGCCTGCTCGCGGCCATGCACGTCCTCGCCGAGGCGGGTGCCGACGGGGTCCGGGTCTCGGCGCTCAGCCGACGCGAGACGCCCTACGCGGCGTCGGGCGAGATCAACTCGGCCGTCGACGACGTCCCGGGTGCGTACGCCCGGCTCTTCGACGCCTTCGACCACCGCGGCGACTACGAGGAGTTCGACGGCCTCACGTTCCGCAGCCACACCTCCGGATCCGACGGCTGGTGGTGGTTCAACGTGCGCGCGAGCAACACGGAGCCGCTCTTGCGGCTCAACGTCGAGGCCTCGGACGCGCACCTCATGGGCGCGATCCGCGACGAGGCGCTCGGCATCATCAGACAGGAGCACCACCGATGACCACCGCCCCCTCCCTCGACGTGCGGGCACCGTTCGCCGTCCGCGACCTTGCGCTCGCCGAGCAGGGCCGCCACCAGATCCGTCTCGCCGAGCTCGAGATGCCGGGACTCATGGCCCTGCGGGAGCGCTACGCGGGCGAGGCCCCGCTCGCGGGCGCGCGCATCGCGGGTTCGCTGCACATGACCGTGCAGACGGCCGTGCTCATCGAGACGCTCACGGCGCTCGGTGCCCAGGTGCGCTGGGCGAGCTGCAACATCTTCTCCACGCAGGACGAGGCCGCGGCGGCCGTCGCTGTCGGCCCGTCGGGCACCGTCGAGGAGCCCGCCGGTGTTCCCGTGTTCGCGTGGAAGGGCGAGAGCCTCGAGGAGTACTGGTGGTGCGCCTCGCGCATCTTCGACTGGAGCGACGAGGGGGCCGACGGGCCGAACCTCATCCTCGACGACGGTGGCGACGCGACGCTCCTCGTGCACCTCGGTGCCGAGGCCGAGGCGGCCGGCGCGGCGCCCGACGCCGCGACCGCGGAGTCCCGCGAGCAGGCGATCGTGTTCGAGACGATCCGCGCCTCGCTCGCCGAGGATCCGCACCGGTGGACGCGCATCGCCGAACAGGTCCGCGGCGTCACGGAGGAGACGACGACGGGCGTGCACCGCCTGCACGAGCTCTTCGACGAGGGACGCCTGCGGTTCCCCGCCATCAACGTCAACGACTCGGTCACGAAGTCGAAGTTCGACAACCGCTACGGCATCCGCCACTCGCTGCCCGACGGCCTCAACCGTGCGACCGACGTGCTCATCGGCGGCAAGGTCGCGTTCGTCGTCGGCTACGGCGACGTCGGCAAGGGCGCGGCCGAGGCGCTGCGGGGCCAGGGCGCGCGCGTCATCGTGAGCGAGATCGACCCGATCTGCGCGCTCCAGGCCGCGATGGACGGCTTCCAGGTCGCGCGCGTCGAGGACGTGCTGGACCAGGTCGACATCTGGATCACGTGCACGGGCAACAGGGACGTCATCACGGTCGACCACATGCTCGGCATGAAGCACCTCGCGATCGTCGGCAACGTCGGGCACTTCGACAACGAGATCGACATCGCCGGGCTCGAGGCGCTGGACGGTGCCCGCAGCATCGAGATCAAACCGCAGGTGCACGAGTGGGAGCTGCCGACGGGGCGCTCGATCCTCGTGCTCTCGGAGGGGCGTCTGCTCAACCTCGGGAACGCGACGGGGCACCCCTCGTTCGTCATGAGCAACTCGTTCACGAACCAGGTGCTCGCGCAGCTCGAGCTGTGGACGAACCTCGACGCGTACCCGCTCGGCGTGCGCGTGCTCCCGAAGCGCCTCGACGAGCAGGTCGCGCGCCTGCACCTCGACGCGCTCGGCGTGCACCTCACGACGCTGAGCCCGGGCCAGGCCGCATACATCGGCGTCGAGGTCGACGGCCCCTACAAGGTCAACCACTACCGCTACTAACCCGCCCCCGCGCCCCGCGACTCACCGCCGAATTCCGGGCGGTTTTCGGGGTTCCGGGTCACCCGGAACCCCGAAAACCGCCCGGAACGCGTTCGGCGGCGAGTCGTGCTCGGGTCAGCCGCGGTCGGGGAAGCCGTGCGGGCGGGCGTTCAGGACCGGTGCGAGACGTTCGAGACGCTGCGACGAGAGCTGCAGCGCGCGGTACTCGCGGTCGCGGCGGACCGCCGCGACCGCCCGCAGGAAGGTGTCGGCGTCGACGTCCGGGATCGGGTGCACGAACGGTGCGACGTCGCGCGCGACGCGGCCCGCGAGCGCCGGCCGCGTCGCGCCCTCGAGCTTCGGGGCCTGCACGAGGTAGTCGCGTACACGGCGCGCCACCGGATCCGGCAGCCGCGCGACGTCCGCGATCGACGCCCAGCCCTCGAGACCCGCGGGCAGCACGACGTCCGACGGCCGTGCGCGCGGAACCCGCTCGTTCTGGGCGTAGGTGCCGGCGAGGATGTCGCCGATGCGCTTGGAGCGTCCGTTGAAGAGCCCGACGAGCACCGCGATGCCACCGCTCGTCATGTAGATCTCGAAGAATCCGACGAGGGAGCGGATGAACGCCTGGCGCGGGCCCGAGGCGCCGCCGTCGTCGCGGACGATGCGGATGCCCATGACGAGCCGACCGAGCGAGCGCCCGTTCGTGAAGATCTCCACGAGCGCGGGGAGCAGGACGAACAGGACCACGACCGTCGTGAGCATCGTCGCCGACAGGATGGCCATGTCGCTCGCGAGCACGCGTCCCGCCGGGCCGTCGAGGACCCAGGCCATGAACACGATCGCCGCGATCGCGACGATCCACGTGGCGACGACGTCGATCGCGGCCGACGCGATCCTCGTGACGATGCCCGCCGGGCGTACGTCGAGCGCGACCCCCTCGCCGATGACGACGCGCTCGTCCGACACATCGAGCGCATCCGGGCGCGTCCTCACCGTGCTCATGCCAGTATTGAAGCAGATGGATCTCGACGCGTTCGCCGCCGCCAGGTGGCCGGAATGGAAGCGGCTGAGCGAGCTCGCGCGCAGCCGCTCGCTGTCGGGCGCCGAGTCCGACGAACTCGTCACGCGCTATCAGGCCGGCGCGACCGATCTGAGCGACCTGCGCACGACGTTCGGTGAGACGAACGAGACCGATCGACTGAGCGTCGACCTCTCGGCCGCACGTCGTCGGCTCACGGGCACGGGGGCCAACACGCTCGCCGTCATGCTCCGCTTCTTCGGTCGACAGCTGCCCGCCTCGCTCTACCGCATCCGCTGGTGGACCCTCGGTGCCGCGGGCTTCACGATCGTCGTCGCCGTGCTCACGTACGCGTGGGTGCTGCAGACGCCCGGGCTCCTCGCCCAGATGGGCACCGAGGCGCAATTGCAGCAGTACGCCGAGGACGACTTCGTGAACTACTACTCGGAGTTCTCGGAGACGAGCTTCGGTGCCCGCGTCTTCACGAACAACGCCTGGATCGCGGCACAGTGCATCGCCTTCGGCGTGTCGGGCCTGTGGGTGCCGATGGTGTTGCTCCAGAACGCCGTCGGCCTCGGTCAAGCCGCCGCGGTCCTCGCCGCGTTCGACCATCTCGACACGTTCTTCCTGTGGATCGCGCCGCACGGCCTGCTCGAGCTCACCATGATCTTCGTCGCGGCGGCCGCCGGGTTCCGGATCTTCTGGGCCTGGGTCGTGCCGGGCGCGAGGACGCGCCTGCAGGCGCTCGCCGAGGAGGGGCGACGGCTGTTCGTCGTCGCGATCGGCACGACGATCTTCCTGTTCGTGTCGGGCTTCATCGAAGGTTTCGTGACGCGGCAGGACTGGCCGTGGGCCGTGAAGATCGGCATCGGCGTGATCGCGTTCGGGCTCTTCTGCGCCTACGCGTACTGGCTCGGCCGTCGTGCCTGGCTCGCGGGGGAGACGGGCGATCTCGTGCGGTTCGAGGCCGGCTCGACGCGTATCGCCGTGGACTGACCCCGGGCGATCCTCACAGCGGGTCACCGCGTGGCCGACGCACGGCGGTCCGCACACGGGGGCGCCGTTCGTCGCCTGCGGGAGCACGGCCCCTGGCACGTCGACGCGGGGGTCGCGGCGGCCGCCGAACGTCCAGTGACCGTCGGCCGATGCCCTCAGAGCCGCCCGGCGCGCTTCAGGTCGAGGTAGCGGTCCGCGAGCGCGGGCGGCAGCTCCGCCGGGGTCGCCTGGACGACGCCCGCGCCGACGCGTGCGAGGGCGAGGTGCACGCGTTCCCGGTCGAGCATCGCGTGCTCGGCGGCGGCGGCGCGATAGACGGCGTCGCGATCGGAGCGGTCCTGCGCGGCGCGCGCGACGTCCGGGTCGACGACGCTCGCGATCTGCACGACGTGGTGCCGGGTCAATTGCGGCAGGACGTCGAGCAGTTCGCGGGCCGAGCCCGCGGATTCGAGCGTCGTCACGATGACGACGAGCGCGCGGTGCGTGGTGATCTCGCGGACGAGCCGACCGAGCTGCGACCAGTCGGTCTCGTAGAGCTGCGGGTCGACATCCGCCATGGACTCGACGATGCGGCTCAGCAGGGTCTGGCCCGAGGCGCCCTGCACGCGTGCCCGGACGGGGCGGTCGAACGCGACGAGGTCGACGCGGTCGCCCGCGCGGGTCGCGAGCGCGGCGAGCAGGAGCGACGCCTCGATGGCCGTGTCGAGCCGTGACTCGTCGTCGACGCGGGCGGCCGAGATGCGGCCGGTGTCGACGAGGACGACGACGCGTCGGTCGCGCTCGGGACGCCACGTGCGCACGACGAGATCGCGTCGACGCGCGGTCGCCCGCCAGTCGATCGAGCGGACGTCGTCGCCGCGAACGTACTCGCGCAGCGAGTCGAACTCGGTGCCCTGGCCCCGCACCATGAGGAGCGTCCGGCCGTCCAGCTCGCGCAGGCGCATGAGGCGGGAGGGGAGGTGACGTCGGCTGTTGAAGGGCGGCAGCACCTTGAGCGTCCCGGTCGACCGCAGTGTCGCCTGCCTGGCCCACAGGCCGAGCGGGCCCCACGAACGGATGGTCACGTGGTGCGCCCGCCGCGTGCCGCGCCTCGTCGGCAGCAGCACGCGTGCGACGCGACGCCGTTCGCCGGCCGGCACCGTGATGCGTGGACGGTCCCGCGGGGCGCCCGCCGAGGGATCCCACGCGTCACGGAGCCCGGCCCGGAGCGTCCGCGTGCCCTGGTTCGTGACGAGGAGCGCGGTGTCGGCGCGTTCACCGAGGCGCACACGCTCGGGGCCCTCGCGTTCGAGCGCGACGCGACGCGGCGACGCGGCGAGCAGGGCGTCGAGCGCCCCGAGCAGGACGCAGAACACGAGCCAGCCGAACGCCGCGAGGAACGCGCGGGCATTCGTCGAGCCGAGCGCCACGACGGGCACGACCCCGAGCAGGACGAGGACGACGAAGCGACCGCTCACGGGCACGCGGTCACCTCCGGGGTCGCGGGAATCGGGTTCGCTCGGGCACGCATCTAGATCGGGACCTGCACCTGCTGCATGATCGAGCGCAGGATCGAGTCGGCCGAGACGCCCTCGAGCTCGGCCTCCGGCTGCAACTGGAGGCGGTGCCGCAGGACGGGCAGCGCCATCCGCTGCACGTGGTCGGGCGTCACGGCGCCGAAGCCGCTGAGGTAGGCCCACGCCTTCGAGGCGCCGAGCAGGGCCGTCGCGCCTCGCGGCGAGACGCCCATGCGCACGGACGGCGACTGTCGCGTCGCGCGTGCGAGGTCGACGAGATAGGCGAGCACATCGGGCCGCACGCCGACCTGGCGCACCTCGGCCTGGGCCCGGTGCAGTTCGTTGACGGTGAGGACGGGGCGCACGCCCGCCGCGTCGAGGTCGCGCGGGTCGAAGCCCTGGGCGTGACGGCGCAGCACCTCGATCTCGGCGTCGCGAGGCGGGAGGTCGAGCACGAGCTTCATGAGGAAGCGGTCGAGCTGTGCCTCGGGGAGCGTATAGGTGCCCTCGTACTCGATGGGGTTCATGGTCGCCGCGACCATGAACGGATCCGGCAGCGGTCGCGTCACGCCGTCGGCGGAGACCTGCCGCTCCTCCATCGCCTCGAGCAGTGACGACTGCGTCTTCGGCGGCGTCCGGTTGATCTCGTCGGCGAGCAGCAGGTTCGTGACGACCGGACCGGGGCGGAACTCGAACTCGCCCGCGGCGTTGTCGTAGACGAGGGAGCCGGTCACGTCGCCGGGCATGAGGTCGGGGGTGAACTGCACGCGCTTCGTGTCGAGATCGAGGGCACGGCTGAGCGTGCGGACGAGGAGGGTCTTCGCGACGCCCGGCACCCCCTCGAGGAGGACGTGACCGCGGGCGAGGAGCGTGACGAGCATGCCGTCGACGGCCTCGGGCTGCCCGACGATCGCCTTGCCGACCTCGCCGCGGACGGCGCGGAACTTCTCGATGATGTGCTCGGTCATGTGCGTTTCGTGTCCCTCTGCGGTCGTTCGGCGGTCGGGTGGTCGTCGGGCAGCAGGGAGCCGCGGCAGTCGCGCTCGAGGTCCCGGATGCGGGTGGAGAGGTCGACGAGCTGGGCGTCGGTCACGGGGTGGGCGCCGAGCAGCACGAAGCGGACCTCGTCGCGGGGCCGCCTCGTCTGGGCCGCGACGGCGTCGGCGATCTCGACCGGATCGGTGCTCGCAGGCAGCCCGAGCACGTTCGCGAGGCGGCCGATCGCGCCCATGCGGATGCTGTCGAGCGCACGCAACTGCACGCGCGACTTCGCGTAGAGCCGTGCGCGTCCGTCCATCGTCTCCGAGGCGGGGACGACGACCGGGAGGTTCTCGAACACGAGCGCTCCGAAGCGCCGCCCGCGCCACACCATCGTGGCGACGCCGGCGGCGATGAGCACGAGGATGGCGGGGGTGAGCCACGGCGGGATGTAGGCGACGGGCTCCTCGCCCGGCGCGAGGGGGCCGACCGTGTACCAGTCGAGGGTCGGCTGCGATCCGAGCAGCGCGAGCCCGAGCGCGGCGTTCGCGTGTTCGAGGACGATCCCGTTCGTGAGCGCGTCGGGGGCACCGAAGGCGACGAACTCGGTGCCGCCGGCACTCGCACCGACGAGGACGTCCCGACCGCCGGCCGCGTAGCATCCCCACGCGTCCGGGTCGTCGCCGACGTCGTACACGGCGCCGCCCGTCCGGGAGAGCTCGGGCGCGTTGTCGCGCAACGGTGTCGGGCACCGGTCGCCGGCCTCGAGCGCCGTCCCGTCGCCGGTGCCGAACGTGCCCGCCGGCGAGAGCTCGACGGGGAGGGCGTCGAGGGTCATGACCGTCGGTGCCAGGAACACGACGCGGGCGTAGCCGGCATCGGTGATCCGGTCGATCTCGTCGGGGCCGAGTGGACGATCGAGTTCGTCGACGACGAGGGTCGTCGTCGCGGGGGCGGCGGATTCCGGTGTCGCCGGGTCGCTCGTGAGGTGGACGTCGATGCCCTCCTGACGGAGCACCTCGACGAGCGCCTTCGTCCCGGTCGGGTGGGGTGAGCGCGGGTCGTAGGGTCGCGTGTTCATCGACGACAGTTGGCCGGACAGCAGGACGACGGCGACGGCCGTGAGCACCGTGCCTGCCGCGATCCAGATCCACCCGCGCCCGCGGCGCACGCGTTCGCCGAATGTGGGCGTGAGGGCTTCGGCCGCCTCGGGGGAGCCCGTCGTCGCGGGGCCCCGGGCGGTGTCGGTCACGCGTCGGCCCCGACGGTCGGACGGAGCTCCGCCGGGCGGGCTCGGCGGATGCGCTCGTCGAGGTCGCGCGTGCGGAGCCACGCCGCCTCCGAGCCGGAGCGACCGAGGTAGCGCACCGCGTCGAAGTCGGTCGCCGCGCGGTCGAGGTCGCCGGCGTCGTTCGGGAACGCCCGGGACGCCTGGCTCGTGACGGCGTGGGCGGTCGAACCCGGGCGCAGCGAGATGATGGTGCGGTCGGACAGGTCGCGCGCGACGGCGCGGAAGCGTTCGAGGACCGCGAGTGTCCAGTCGCCGGCAGCCGCTGCGCGTTCGGACGCGGCGCGGAGCTCCGTCGCGGTCCGGGTGTCGTCGTCGAGGAACACGTTCTGTCGGCCCGCGGCGAGCCGTCGACGCAGTAGCGCGGGGCGGCCGACGAGGAGCGCGACGATGGCGACCACGACGATCGCGACGACGATGACGGCGAGCGGTGACAGGTCGAACGGGAGCGACGCGTTCGGGACGCTGAGACCGTTGACCCAGTTCCAGAAGTCGTTGATGAGTTGGTCGATGAGCGTGGGCCGGGCCTGGACGTATTCCGCCTTCGAGAGCTCCTGTCGCAGGAGTTCGCGTGCGGTCTCCTCGTCGTGCTCCACGGGTGCTCCGGCGAGGGCCGCGCCCGCGAGGGTCGTGACGATCATGCACGCGGCCCGTCGTCGGCGGACGCCGCCGCGTCGTCCGGTGTCGAGTCCGCTGCCGTCGGGGCGGGATCGGCCGCGGTGGACGACGTCGGGGTGCCCGTCGCGGCGGCGAGGTCCGTCGGCGGGGACGGCGCGTCGTCCGGCGAGGGCCCGGTGGCCGGTGCGAGTCCGGTGGTGGTCGGGCGCAGGACGTCGTCGGGTGCGGCCGATGTGGCGCCGGCTCCGGACGTCTGCGGCGAGGTGCCCGGCGGGACGGGGTCGGACGGGCCGGTGGCACCGAACGGCCGGGGCACCCCGTACGGCTGCGCCGCCCCGGACGGCTGGGCCGCGCCGGGGGGCTGGGCCGCGCCGGACGGTCGGGCCGGTCCGCCGTACGGTTGGGCGGGCACGTACGGCTGCGCTGCGCCGGAGGGCTGGGTCGCCCCGTACGGCTGCGCTGCGCCGGAGGGCGGGGTCGTCCCGTACGGCTGCGCTGCGCCGGAGGGCGGGGTCGGTCGGGTCGGGCCGTACGGCGAGGTCGCACCGGACGGCTGTGGGGCGCCGTACGGCTGTGGCGGCGCGAACGGCTGCTGGGGTGACGCGAACTGCTGGGGTGACGCGAACTGCTGCGGTGACGCGAACTGCTGCGGTGACGCGAACTGCTGCGGTCCGCCGACGAGCGGGGCGCCGGGCGGGTACCCCGCGCCCGCGGGCACGGCACCGGGTGCCGGCTGCGGCCCGAGATCGCTACGGCGGAACGGATCCTCGTCGGGCGCGGCCCCTCGATCCGTCGCGTCCCGGTACGCCTGCAGCTGGAGATTGAGGCCCTCCTTGCGCATCCGCACGTCGAGGTAGAGCAGCGTCGCGTTGCCCGCGAGCAGCACGAGCGTCACCGCCGAGACGACGGTCTGGAGCAGGAGCAGCAGGAGGTTGAACGCGATCGCGACGATGACGAGGACGACCGTCTGGTTCTCGTCGGTACCGAGCGGCGCGAAGACACCCACGAACATGAGGTACGCGAACTGGACGACGGTCGCGACCGTGCTCGCCGCGGTGCTCACGATGAGGTTCACGAGCAACGTGATCCCGAGTATGCGCCAGAACTGGCCGTTCGTGAGCTGCCAGCTGCGCACGAGCGCGTCGCGGAGACCGAGCCCCTCCGCGACGATCGCGCTCGGGGTGAACAGCAGCTTGACGTAGAGCGCGAGCAGTCCGACGGCGAGCGTGAGACCGAGGAGCAGTGCGAGGACGCCGAGCCCCAGGACGAGCATGCCGTCGGCGCCGAGCGCGGCGGGCACGACGATGATCGCGATGATCCCCAGCACGAGGACGATGGGGACGAGTCCCGTGAGCGCCGCGAAGCCCAGCAACGGCAGCACACGCCGCCATGCTCGGCGCAGCGCGTCGCCGAGGGTCGTGCGCTCGCCGACGGCACCCCGCGTCACGACGAGCACGAGGATGCCCTGGACGAGCACGGTGCCGAGGAACGAGATCCCGAGCGGGACGAGGGCCGAGAGCCCCGTGAGCGTCACGGCCGTGACCTCGAGCTGCTCCTGCTCGGCGCCGACCGCGTTCCCCGCGCGCCCGAACAGCCCCCACGCGACGAGCCCGGGAATGAGGACGCCGAGGATCGACGTGACGAAGATGACGACGCTCGCGCTCCCGATCGAGACCTTCGGACTCGTGCGCAGGAGCCGGAACGTCGCCCCGAGCAGATCGCCGAGGGTGAGCGGTCGGAGCGGGATGAGACCCGGCTTCGACGGGGGGACCCACCCCGGCGTGCCCCCCGAGGCGCCCGCCGAGATCGAGGCGGGTGCATCGGCGCGTAGCCAGCTCGCGGAACCACCCGGCGTGTGGGATCCCTCGGTGCCGTACGTCATCGCTCCATCGTGACACAGTGCGGCGAACGGGTTCCGGGATCTCCGGCGCGCGGAGGGCAGGATCATCCGTGAGGCGCACGCGGGCCGGTAGACTCGGTTCACGAGTGCCGCATCCCCGGCGGCGTGAGGGAAGGGATGTGACGATGACCGAACGAGTGCTCGTCGTGGACGACGACCAAGCGCTCGCCGAGATGATCGGCATCGTCCTCAAGGCGGGCGGCTACGAGCCGGAGTTCTGTTCGGACGGTGCCACGGCGTTCGCCGAGTTCCGTCGCGTCCGCCCCGATCTCGTGCTGCTCGACGTCATGCTCCCGGGGCTCGACGGGATCCAGATCTGTCGCCTCATCCGCGCGGAGTCGGGCACCCCGATCATCATGCTCACCGCGAAGTCCGACACGACCGATGTCGTGAAGGGCCTCGAGGCGGGCGCGGACGACTACATCGTGAAGCCGTTCAACCCGAAGGAGCTCGTGGCGCGCATCAAGACGCGTCTGCGCGCATCGACGCCCGAGACGCACGACGTCATCCGGGTCGGCGATCTCACCATGAACGTCGCTGCGCACGAGGTCCTGCGCGGCGACGAGGTCATCAGCCTCACGCCGCTCGAGTTCGATCTGCTCCTGACCCTCGCCGCGAAGCCGCAGAAGGTCTTCACGCGCGAGGAACTGCTCGAGCAGGTGTGGGGCTATCAGTACAAGGCGGACACGCGACTCGTGAACGTGCACGTGCAGCGACTGCGCGCGAAGGTCGAGATCGATCCCGACAACCCGAAGATCGTCACGACCGTCCGCGGTGTCGGATACCGGGCCGGACAGACCGCGAACGGGGGATAGGTGGTCGACGGCGCTGCCGCCGGTACGACGCGGACGCGGACGCGCGACCACGGCGACGGGAACGACGCGATCGCCTGGTCCACGCCGGCGTCCTGGTGGACGTTCCGCGGGTTCTGGACGAACGTCCTCTTCTTCTGGCGTACCTCTCTCCCGTTCCGCACCATCACGCTCTCCGTCGCGCTCACGACGGCCACCGTGCTGTCGGTCGGGCTCGTCATGTCGAACACGATCGCGAGCAACCTCTTCGAGGCGCAGCTCGCGCAGACGCTCGCGGAGAGCCACCGTGCGACGACGCAGGCGCAGGAGGCCATGGACTCCGGGGTCGAGACCGACGCGGTCGCGCTCAACACGCTCCTCAAGCAAGCGCTCGAGGACGCGAACCAGGCGGCGCCGAACGCGATCGGCTACGCCTTCTACGCCTCGACCGATTCGCCCGACCAGGTGCTGCAGGACCAGATCTCGCCGTCGGTCGCGGACCAGGACCTCATCACGCCCGAGCTCCGCCAGGAGGTCTCGACGGCCGAGAGCGGCGTGCAGCACTACCAGTCGCGCGCGCTCGTGGACGCCGACGGTGAGGTCGTCCCGGCGATCGTCGTGGGGACGCGCATCACGGTGCAGGGTGGCGGTGCGCCCTACCAGCTGTACTACGTCTACTCGCTGCAGGAGACGCAGCGTTCGCTCGACTTCGTCCAGCGCACGCTCGTCGGGTCGATGATCGTGCTCGTGCTCATCATCGCGGTGATCACGGGGTTCGTCATGCGCGCCGTGATCCAGCCGATCCGTCTCGCCGCGCAGACGAGCCGCAAGCTCGCCGCGGGGCATCTCGAGGAGCGCATCCCCGAACAGGGCGAGGACGACATCGCGACGCTCGGCAGATCGTTCAACGACATGGCCGACAGCCTGCAGGAGCAGATCGAACAGCTCGCGCACCTCTCGAAGGTGCAGCAGCGCTTCGTGTCCGACGTGTCGCACGAGCTGCGCACGCCGCTCACCACGATTCGCCTCGCGGGCACGATGCTGTTCGACAGCCGCGACGACTTCGATCCGATCACGGCCCGCTCCGTCGAACTGCTGCACGACCAGATCGAGCGCTTCGAGCTGCTGCTGTCCGATCTGCTCGAGATCTCCCGCTTCGACGCGGGTGCCGTCGAGCTCCTCCGGGAGGAGAACAACCTCGTCGAACTGTGCGACGAGGTAATCGGCTCGATGACGCCCGTCGCGCTCGACCACGGTTCCGAGCTCGTGCTCCTCGCGCCGGGCGGCTACGGCGATTCCGAGTTCGACCGGCGA